>NZ_VWUF01000020.1:0-14586 GCF_008631385.1 Pantoea sp. M_9
CGCCATTAATGGCGCCCCTACATTTTCCGTAGGGGGCGCATTAATGCGCCCCTGGCCGCGATAAAAAACGTCATCACGTCCCGTGCGCCTATCAACCTGGGCGCCATTAATGGCGTCATCACGTTCCGTACGCGCGCCAACCCGGGCGCCATTAATGGCGCCCCTACATTTTCTGTAGGGGGCGCATTAATGCGCCCCTGGCCGCGGTAAAAAACGTCATCACGTCCCGTACGCGCATTGATACGGGCGCATTAATGCGCCCCTGGCAGCTCATCCAGCGCCGGGGCATCCAGATGCGAAACGTCGCCGGCGGTCTCTACGATCCAGCCAGACGCCAGCCAGGCACTCTGCTGATGATCCACGCGTGAAATCGAGCAGTTGCGCAGGCGCAGGCGTCGTTCCGCATGCGCCGGTAAACCCAGAATGGTGCTCACCAGGGCACCCAGCGCCATACCGTGGCTGACCAGCAATGGCCGGCTGCCGGCGGGCAGATCGAGGCAGGCGTTCAGCGCATCATGCATGCGCGCCGCCAGCTCGCTCATCGACTCGCCGCCGGGAATGCGCCCCGCTTCGGTGCCATCCACCAGCGCCTTGCGCCAGCGTTCTTCTTCTGCCGTCAGGCCATCAAGCGGACGCTGCTCCAGACAGCCCATATTCAGCTCGCGCAGACGAGCATCCAGCGTAACCGGGCAGCCGCAGGCGTCAGCGATAATCTCTGCCGTACGTCGGGTACGGCCTAAATCACTGGCGATAACGTGCGTAATGCCCAGCGTCTTCACCCGCTCACCGACCTGACGCGCCTGCTGTTCACCTTTATCCGTCAGAGCACTGTCGGACTGCCCCTGAATGCGTCGGGCCGCATTCCAAACCGTTTCACCGTGACGAACAAGATAGACCTGTAACATGCGTAATTTCCGTTATACTGCGACAAATTTGCCTTGAGGGTTCAACCAATTATGTACCATGTTGTCGCAGCCACCACCAATCCGGCAAAAATTCATGCGGTTGCGCAGGCGTTCAGCGACGTATTCGGTGAGGGATCCTGCCATATTCGCGGGGTAGCGGTCGAGAGCGGCGTGGCGGCGCAGCCGCTTAGCGATACGGAAACGCGCAGCGGCGCACGTCAGCGCGTGATTAACGCCCGCGCGGCTGCGCCAGAGGCAGACTTCTGGGTGGCTATTGAAGCGGGCATCGAAGACGACTGCGCGTTTGCATGGATGGTAGTGGAAAATGCACAGCAGCGCGGTGAATCACGCTCTGCCAGCTTTACGCTGCCGCCGGTTGTACTGGCAGGATTAGCAGCCGGGCGCGAGCTGGGCGATGAGATGGCGCGCCTGACCGGGGTTGACAATATCAAACATAAGGGCGGCGCGATCGGCGCTTTTACGCAGGGCCTGCTGACCCGCTCCAGCGTCTATCATCAGGCGCTGATCCTCGCGCTCTGCCCGTTTACTCATCCGCTTTATCAGCAGTAATCAGCCGCGATTCCAGCCAGCGTCTGAGTTCGGGTGGCGCCTCTTTCAGGCTGTTAGAGCCGCGCGTTATCGTCGCAATGCCCACGCCCAGCTCGTTTTTCAGTTCGCGCTGGCTGATATCGCCATTGATCAACGCTTCGATAATGCGCAGCCGCGTGCCGAACGATTCACGTTCATCGGGCGTCATCATCAGCTGCAGCATCGGCAGCGCCACGTTGTCGGCAAACGCATGCTGCATCAGGTCGATAAAACGCAGCCAGTGATCGTCAGTGGGCTGCTCAGAAAGGGATGAAGGCATAGTGGCTTCCGTACTCATTAACGAGTACGGAAGCATAGCACACTCAGTAACGCTGATTCCACTCGCTGTCGCTGAGAATCTTGTCAGGTTTCCCCATGAAGTAGCGATAGTAGGCGTCATACGCCAGCACGTTCTTCACGTAGCCCCGCGTTTCAGAGAACGGAATCGTTTCAATAAAGGCCACCGCGTCCAGTTTGCCGCCGCTGTTGTTGCGCCAGCTGCGCACCCGCCCCGGGCCGGCGTTATAGGCGGCGGAGGAGAAGATGCGGTTCTGCCCGAACTGCTGATAGACATACTCCAGATACTGCGTGCCAATCTGGATATTGGTTTGCGGATCAAGCAGCTGGCTGCTGTTTACATAGCCGGGAATGTTGTACATCTTCACGGTATGCGCGGCCGTGGCTGGCATCACCTGCATCAATCCGCTGGCCCCGACCGGGGAGCGCGCTTTCGGGTTCCAGGCGCTCTCCTGGCGCGAGATAGCCATGGCGTAGCTCGGATCGATCGCCTTATCACCGGTATATTGCTGATACAGATTGCGCCACGCCAGCGGGAAACGCTCTTTCAGACTATCCCACATTTTTGCGCTAATCGTGGCCTGCACGCTCAGATCCCACCAGTCCTGCTGGTTCGCGTAGTGCGCCAGCATCTGCTGCTGCGTGCGGGTTTTACTGACGATCAGGTTTGCCCACTCGCTGCGCGCCAGGTTATCCATGCCCCAGTACATCAGCTCGCGTACGCGCGCCATCTCCGGTCCCTGCACGATGCTATTGTCCGCGGCCGGCGCGTCATCAATCTTCAGCGGATAGTCGGTGCCAAGACGCTGCGCCGCTACCATCGGATAGAAGCCGCGCTGCTGCATCAGCTTACGCAGGATCTCCTCAGCCTCTTCTTTGCGCCCCTGCGCTATCAGCAAATCTGCCTGCCAGTACTGCCACTCATCTTTTTCTTTCGCTTCCGGCGGCAGGCGCGCAATCCAGGTGTTGAGGCCACGCCGGTCGCTTTCGCTCAGCGCAAGGCGCACGCGACGTTCAATAAGCGCGGTGGATTCACTGTTCATCACTACGGCATCGCGCCAGCGCGCCTGCTCTGAGGTCAGGTCAGCCCCCATCATGCGCCATACCACCGCCTCTTTCAGATCCTGCTCTTCTGCCTGACTCATCTTCTGCGCTTTAACCAACTGCGGGATCATCATGCGCGCGTTATCCATATCTTCGCGCGCCACGCGCGCAAAGGCGTAGCTGGTGGCCATACGGGTAAAGTCGGTCGGCCCCAGCGTGGCAGCAAACGTCGTTACGGTCTGCGGATTCTGCTGCAGGGCCAGCAGTGCGCTGGCGGTGGTCTGATAATCCGCCGGCAGCATTTTTGCCAGATAGTTCACCAGGCTATCGTTGCCCGCTTTCATCGCCAGGCGGATACGCTCCAGAATGGTAATCGGCGAAAGCTGACCTGATGCCTGCCAGACTGAGAAGAGCCGGTCGCAGTCAGCGGGCAGTGCCGAACCGCGCAGCCAGATACTTTTCGCGCCGGTAAACGCCGTCTGCTGCTGGCCGGTGGCCCATTTAGCGTAGTACCAGTTGCAGCGCGCCTGCACGGGCTTAGGCTCATCCGGACTAAAACTTAAAATCCCCTGCCAGTCCTGCCGGTGCGCCAGCACATTCACAAATCGCGTCTGCAGCGATTTGGCCGGCGGCAGCGTCGGATACTGCTGAATAAAGTTTTTGATCGCCAGCCCCGCTTCCTGATCGAGATCCTGCGCCAGCAGGCGATACTGCAGATAGGGATAGAGCGGATAATCCTGCAGCGTCGGCATCAACTGCTCAACCTGGTCCATCTGTTTGTTATCCCAGGCCTGCTTGATCTGCGCATAGCGCTGTCGTTGCTGATCCAGCGAGTCGGCCCATACGCTGCCTGCCGTGCTGACCAGACACATCCCTATCATCCAGTTACGCCACTTCTCCACTCCGCTCTCCTCTCTGCTTCGGTCCAGCGTATGCCGGACTCCCTTCATGCTAACCAGGGCTTTCGTCTCTCGCCACGTTCTTAACAAAATTTACCTGACGAACGGGCTCCTGCCCCCCTGACCCGCTTGTGCACCTGCAACGCAGTTTACGCCACGGCGCCTTTAAGGCTACTATTGACCACCCGCTGCTGACGGCGCCGCAACCGCCTGAAACCTGTCAGGATTGTTGCGCTCAGAGGCTCAATGGCAAACCGCATCCGCTGCTCTGCGGCAGAACACCACTTTTACCGAGATGCTTATGGAAACCCGGCGCGACGAACGACTCAATAAGCTGGCCCAGGCCCTGAAACGCACCGATAAGCTGCATCTGAAAGAGGCGGCGCAGCTGCTGGGCGTCTCTGAAATGACCATCCGCCGCGATCTCAGCGAATCCGCCTCGCAGGTGGTGCTGCTCGGCGGCTATGTGGTCAGCGATCCGAAAAACCATGCGGGGCACTACTTTGTTTCCGATCAGCACGGGCACAACGCCGCGCGTAAACGGCGTCTGGCGCAGGCCGCCGCCGCGCTGATTCGTGAAAATGATACGGTGTTTTTTGACTGCGGAACCACGCTGCCCTACGTCATCGACGCGATTCCGGACACTCTCGCCTTTACGGCCGTCTGCTGCGCGATGAACACCTTTCTGGCACTGAAAGAGAAGCCCGCCTGCAGCGTGATCCTCAGCGGCGGCGAGTTTCACGCTGATAACGCGCTGTTTACACCGGTCGGTAACCACTCCATTCTGGATGACCTCTGCCCGGCGCTGGCGTTTATCTCAGCAGCGGGAGTGGATCTGCAGCAGGGCGCAACCTGTTACAACCTGAATGAGCTGGCGATGAAGCACCACGCCATGCTGCGCGCGCGTGAACGGGTTCTGGTGGCAGACAGCAGCAAATATGGCAAAGTGCTGCCCGCCCGTATCAGCGCGCTGCACCGTTTCGAGCGGCTGGTCAGCGACAGCGCCCCCGACGCCGCGCTCAGCGCGTGGCTGGCAGAGCAGGCGATTACGCTGCATCTTCCCTGATCGCCGTCAGCGCGTACAATTACGCAGCAGTGCGTCTGACATCACGCCTGTCACGCAAGTTTCACCGCGGCGCGGCTGTGATTAGGCCGTGAAAACCGCTAAACTTCAGCATCTGACGTTCCACTATTTACAGACCAAGAGGCTCATCACAACGTGGCTCAATTCGTCTATAGCATGCATCGCGTCGGCAAAGTGGTACCGCCGAAGCGTCACATTCTGAAGAATATCTCTCTCAGCTTCTTCCCGGGCGCCAAAATCGGCGTACTCGGCCTGAACGGCGCGGGTAAATCGACCCTGCTGCGCATCATGGCCGGTATCGATAAAGATATCGAAGGGGAAGCGCGCCCGCAGCCGGGCATTAAAGTGGGTTATCTGCCGCAGGAGCCGCAGCTCAACCCGGAACATACCGTGCGTGAATCGGTTGAAGAAGCGGTGGCGGAAGTCGCTGGCGCGCTGAAACGTCTTGATGAAGTCTACGCGCTGTATGCCGATCCCGATGCGGACTTCGACAAGCTGGCCGCCGAACAGGGCCGTCTGGAAGAGGTGATTCAGGCGCACGATGGCCATAATCTGGAAACCCAGCTCAACCGCGCCGCTGACGCGATGCGTCTGCCGGAGTGGGATGCCAAAATCGGCAACCTGTCGGGTGGTGAGCGCCGTCGCGTGGCGCTGTGCCGCCTGCTGCTGGAAAAGCCGGACATGCTGTTGCTTGATGAACCGACTAACCACCTGGATGCGGAATCTGTCGCCTGGCTGGAACGCTTCCTGCACGACTTCGAAGGCACCGTGGTCGCGATTACCCACGACCGTTACTTCCTCGATAACGTTGCGGGCTGGATCCTGGAGCTGGACCGCGGTGAAGGTATTCCGTGGGAAGGCAACTACTCCTCCTGGCTGGAGCAGAAAGATCAGCGTCTGGCGCAGGAAGCGTCGCAGGAAGCTGCACGCCGCAAATCCATTGAAAAAGAGCTGGAGTGGGTGCGTCAGGGTGCGAAAGGCCGTCAGTCTAAGGGCAAGGCGCGTCTGGCTCGCTTTGAAGAGCTGAACAACAGCGACTATCAGAAGCGTAATGAAACCAACGAACTCTTTATTCCGCCAGGCGCACGCCTCGGCGATAAAGTGCTGGAAGTGAAAAACCTCAGCAAATCGTATGGCGACCGCGTTCTGATTGACGATCTGTCATTCTCGCTGCCAAAAGGGGCGATTGTCGGGATTATCGGGCCGAACGGCGCCGGTAAATCGACGCTGTTCCGCATGATGTCTGGTCAGGAGCGGCCCGATTCCGGCAGCATCGATCTCGGCGAAACCGTGAAGCTGGCGTCAGTCGATCAGTTCCGCGATGCGATGGATAATTCCAAAACAGTATGGGAAGAAGTCTCTGGCGGCCAGGATATTATGCGTATCGGTACCACCGAGATGCCAAGCCGTGCCTACGTCGGACGCTTTAACTTTAAAGGCACCGATCAGGGTAAACGCGTGGGCGAACTTTCCGGCGGTGAGCGCGGACGTCTGCACCTGGCGAAACTGCTTCAGGTAGGCGGCAACCTGCTGCTGCTGGATGAACCGACCAACGACCTCGACATCGAAACCCTGCGCGCGCTGGAGAATGCCCTGCTGGAGTTCCCGGGCTGCGCGATGGTGATCTCGCATGACCGCTGGTTCCTCGACCGTATTGCCACCCACATCATCGATTATCAGGATGAGGGCAAGGTTGAGTTCTTTGAAGGTAACTTTACCGAATACGAAGAGTATAAGAAACGCACCCTCGGCGCGGATGCGCTGGAGCCGAAGCGTATCAAATACAAGCGTATGGCGAAGTAACCTGCTGATAAAAAAGGCGCCTCCGGGCGCCTTTTTTATTGTGCTCAGGCGTTAATTGCCCAGCCGCTCTTTGACCAGCTCCACACAGCGCAGGAAGCGCGCATCGTAGTTGTCCTCCTGCACGTGCACAAACTCAACGTTATTTTCCCGTAGCATGGTCACCAGAATAGACTGAAACTCGCGTCGGTCCACCGAGCTGCCGAGGCTGCGCAGGCCATCCGCCACCCACGGCACGTTGTTCTCCAGCAGGATCACCAGGTCAAAGCGGTACTCATCGATCAGCGCCTGCACAAAGGGGTGTTCGCGTCCTTCATACTTCAGGCAGAACGCCTGCGTGGTAATAAAATCGGTATCGATAAAGGCGACTTTATTCGCATACTTGACGGCAAAATCGATGTACTGCGCCTGACCGAGTGCGATTTTATCGTAGTCAGAGTACTGCAGCGCCATCTCATCGCCGCCGAGGTGAGAGAAGACGTAGTCGCGGCCATACTCCCAGGCGCTGGTGGTATTGAAGATATTCGCCAGCTTGTTGACCAGCGTGGATTTGCCGCTCGACTCGCCACCCAGCACCGCGACGGTGCGCACAAAGAAAGGCTTCACTTCAGTCGGAATATATTCCCAGTAGCGAAACGGATCCTGACGGATCTGGCTGCCACTGATGCTCATAAACGATCGATGCGGATCGATCACCCGCGCCGGGATCCCCAGATATTGCTGATACATCGGCGCATCCGGCTCTTCGCTGGTATAGACGCAGTCGGGCATAATCCCCTGCTCTGCCAGAAACGCGCTGACGCCTGCGCTCCAGAGATCCCAGCCGTGCGGATAGGGTTCGATTCCCTCTTCGTTGAACGAGTGAATACGGATGTTTTTCTGGTACTTGAATGTCTGCAGCAGCCAGCGCAGACGATCGCTGATGGTGGGCTGCTGCGACATGGCGCTGTTCTCAAACAGTGCGCGATCGCGCGGCTCGTCGTGGCCCATAATAATATGCAGCTCATCCACCTGACTGCAGGCGCGCTGGATCAGGTAGATGTGGCCAGTGTGCAGCGGATAGAACTTGCCAAATACCACGCCCACGGTTTTCTCACGCCGCGGAAACTCCAGCCCGAGAAAGTGATGCAGCGCTGCCAGTTTCTGCGCGCCGGGGCTTTTTATTTTCGCGTTAAGCAGCTGGCTCAGGTAGCCCTTGGTCATTCCGCTGGCGTCAGCCACCTGCTGCAGCGTATGGCCCTGCTGCCGAATCGCGGTCTTCAGATAGTCAAATGATGACACTCAGTGCCTCCTGCGGATAATAAACGGCAGTGCGGTCTTTAAGACGGTGCGCATAAATGCGCACCCTACATGTCGTAGGGGCGGCATTTATGCCGCCCTGGTTGCATACATCATCTGAACCAGGGGCGCATTAATGCGCCCCCTACATGCCGCGTCATTGTAGGGGCGGCATTTATGCCGCCCTGGAAAATTATGCGCACCCTCAAGCGTAGGGGCGGCATTTATGCCGCCCTGGTTGCGTACATCTTCTGGACCAGGGGCGCATTAATGCGCCCNTTGTAGGGGCGGCATTTATGCCGCCCTGGAAAATTATGCGCACCCTCAAGCGTAGGGGCGGCATTTATGCCGCCCTGGTTGCGTACATCTTCTGGACCAGGGGCGCATTAATGCGCCCTCTACATGTCGCGCCGTTGTAGGGGCGGCATTCATGCCGCCCTGGTTGCGTACATCTTCTGGACCAGGGGCGCATTAATGCGCCCCCTACATACCGCGTCATTGTAGGGGCGGCATTCATGCCGCCCTGGTTGCGTACATCATCTTAACCAGGGGCGCATTAATGCGCCCCCTACATACCGTGGCGGCGGCATTTATGCCGCCCTGGCGAAATTACAGCTCATCCAGAATGGCCAGCGCATCTGCCAGCTTCTTCGCGCTGTAAACCTTCATGCCATCAATGGTTTTCTTCGGCGCGTTGCCGGCTGGCACGATGGCGCGCTTAAAGCCGTGCTTGGCTGCTTCAGAGATACGCTCCTGGCCACTCGGTACCGGCCGGATCTCACCTGCCAGCCCGACCTCACCGAAGATCACCACATCCTGCGGCAGAGGACGATCGCGCAGGCTGGAGACCATCGCCAGCAGCAGCGCCAGATCGGCACTGGTTTCCGTGACTTTTACGCCGCCTACCACGTTAACAAACACATCCTGATCCGCCATCTGCAGGCCGCCGTGACGATGCAGTACCGCCAGTAAAATCGCCAGACGGTTCTGCTCCAGCCCTACCGCTACGCGGCGCGGATTGCCCATCATTGAGTGATCCACCAGCGCCTGGATCTCAACCAGCAGCGGCCGGGTACCTTCCCAGACCACCATCACCGAACTGCCTGACGTGATCTCATCGCCGCGCGACAGGAAAATAGCTGAAGGGTTACTCACCTCGCGCATTCCCTGCTCCGTCATGGCGAATACGCCCAGCTCATTCACCGCACCAAAACGGTTTTTATGGCTGCGCAGCGTGCGAAAGCGCGAGTCGGCGTCGCCATCCAGCAGCACCGAGCAGTCGATACAGTGCTCCAGCACTTTCGGACCTGCCAGCGAGCCATCTTTGGTGACGTGGCCGACCATGATGATCGCCACGCCGCGCGTCTTGGCAAAACGCGTCAGATAGGCGGCGGTCTCCCGCACCTGCGCCACGCTGCCGGGAGAAGACTGAATATCCGCCATGTGCATCACCTGAATGGAGTCGATAACCATCAGCTTCGGCTCTTCCTGCTCGGCGATCAGGCAGATCTGCTCAATACTGGTTTCCGACAGCATATTCAGGTTATCCGTGGGCAGTCCCAGCCGGTGCGCGCGCATCGCCACCTGCTGCAGCGACTCCTCGCCGGTGACATAGAGCGTCTTCATGCTCTCCGCCAGCTTGCACATGACCTGCAGCAGCAGCGTCGATTTACCGGCACCGGGGCTGCCGCCAATCAGGATAGCGCTGCCCGGAACCACACCGCCGCCCAGGACGCGGTCAAACTCTTTAAAGGTGGTGGTGAATCGCGGCAGCGCCTCAAGGCTGATCTCCGAGAGCTTCTGCACCCGGCTGCTGCCGGCGTTACCCGCATAGCCGCTCAGGCGCTCATTGCGCGCAGCGGCAGGCGAGGCAGCAATGCGCACCTCGGTGATGGTGTTCCAGGCGTGGCAGGCGCTGCATTGCCCCTGCCAGCGCGGATAGTCTGCGCCGCATTCGTTGCACACGAAGGCGCGTTTTGCCGCTTTGGCCAAATCAGTTCCTCAGTTAACGCTCTTCATGAATCAGGCTGCCGGTCAGGATGCAGAACACCCCCATCAGGTCAGCGTGACGGATAGTGACCTCCGTCTGCTCATTCACTTTAGGTTTAGCATGATAGGCGATACCCAGTGCTGCACGCTTAATCATCGGCAGATCGTTGGCGCCATCGCCCACCGCTACCGTCTGCTGCGGCGCGATATCAAAACGCTGTGCCAGCTGATGCAGGGTATCCGCTTTATATTGCGCATCGACAATCTGTCCAATCACCTCGCCGGTGAGTTTGCCGTCGCGCATCTCCAGCTCATTGGCGACGGCCGCCGCCAGATGCAAGGTCTGACGCAGATGATCCGCATAAAAGGTAAAACCGCCAGACGCAATCGCAACCTGCCAGCCGAGCGCCTGCAGCTTATGCACCAGCGTGGTCAGGCCCGGCATCAGCGGCAGAGTGTCGCGCACCTGTTTAAGGATAGCGGCATCGGCGCCAGCCAGCTGCGCCACGCGCTCACGCAGGCTGGCTTTGAAGTCGAGTTCACCGCGCATCGCCCGTTCGGTGACTTCAGCCACCTGCTCACCGCAGCCCGCCAGTCTGGCGATCTCATCAATGCATTCGATCTGGATCGCCGTGGAGTCCATATCCATCACCAGCAGCCCCGGCGTTTTCAGATGCGGGATTTTGCCCAGCGGCGCCACGTCAAATCCGGCGTCATGCGCCAGCCGGGTGGCGCGCGGCGTCAGCGAACCTGCCAGCCGGATCACCTGATATTCGTCAACGTTCCATGCGCTGACAATCACCATGGCGGCCCCCAGCTGATGCTGATAATCGGTCAGCTGCTGTTTATCGAGTCCGCGCCCATACAGCAGCCAGCCCGTGCGGCCGGCACGGTAGTCCAGCGGCATAACTTCATCACCGCTCAGGGAGAGGGGTAAACCCGGCCAGAGTGAGACATCGGCGGGCAGATCGCACCAGGTAAGACGATTTGGCATTACAGCTCCTGTAGGGACAACAAAACCACGCAAGAGGCTACCTTGTCTGCGCGGGTTCTGGCAACATAATTGCCAGCCTTTCTGCTGCTATATCACATGGGTTTCTGATGGTTAAAACTGCACTGAAATTTCGCCTGCATCGCACGGTGATTGTTCTTATCTCTCTGGCGTTGCTGGTGGTGCTGATGCAGGGTGCCTCATGGTTCAGCCTGGGTCATCAGATGGCGCGTTCTGAGCAGGTTGAAGAGCTGGCCCATACCCTCACCCGCCAGGTGGCGTTCAGCCTCAAGCCCCTGATGGATAACAGCGATGATAACCGCACGCAGATTGCCGCTATTCTCGATCAGATGACGGATAACAGCCGCATCCTTGATGCCTCCGTCTATGCCGACGATGGCAGCCTGGTGGCACACAGCGGTGAAACCATCAACGTACGCGACCGTCTGGCGCTGGATGGCAAACGTGCCGGCAGCTACTTCAATCATCAGATTGTGCAGCCGCTGGAAGGCAAAGAGGGGCCACAGGGTTTCCTGCGCGTGACGCTGGACACGCACGTTCTGGTTACCGAGTCACGTCAGGTAGATAACACCACCAATATTCTGCGGCTGATGATGCTGCTGGCGCTGGCGATTGGCATCATTCTGACCCGTACTCTGCTGCGCGATCGCCGCACCCGCTGGCAGCAGTCGCCCTTCCTGCTTACCGCCAGCCGCGCGGTGAAAGAAGATAAAGAGGAAGAGCCGGCAGAAACACCCGACGCGCAGGAAAAGAAGCGCTAAGCGCCAGCCTGAGCCGCGGGCTCTTCAGACCGATACAAAAAAACCAGGCCGCTGCTTCTGCCTGGTTTTCAGTTTTTAACGGCGCGCTTTAAGCGGTAAGAATAGCCTGAAGCTGAGCGAGGTTCTTCACCTGAAAATCAGGAGTAATATCCGCAGGCAACGGGCGCGTGCCGTGATCGATCCAGCAGGTTTTAAGACCCGCATTCATTCCCCCGAGAATATCAGACTCGGGCGTATCGCCGACCATCAGTACGCGCTGTGGCGCCGGATTGCCGAGCAGCTCCAGCGTAT
Source organism: Pantoea sp. M_9 (assembly GCF_008631385.1). NCBI lineage: Bacteria > Pseudomonadati > Pseudomonadota > Gammaproteobacteria > Enterobacterales > Erwiniaceae > Pantoea > Pantoea sp. M_9. Next base: position 11,949 of record NZ_VWUF01000020.1, read on the forward strand.
GGGCAAAGATTTTTGCGTCCGGCTTGGGGACACCGACCTGCTCTGAAATCACCAGCGCATCGAACATATCGTGAAAGCCCGTGCGCTCCAGCCGCGCCTGCTGCAGGGCCGTAAAGCCGTTGGTGACAATCGCCATTTTGACGCGGCCTTTAAGACTCTTTAGCAGTTCAGGCGCGCCTTCCAGCGGCAGGCAGATCTCCGCCATCGCATTGAGGAAATCGCTGTTCAGGATATCCGGCTCTACGCTGAGCTTCTCACCCCAGAGCGTAAAGCGCTGCGTCTGCAGCTGTGCGGCGGTGATGGTGCCGTTCTGGTAATCCACCCATAAAGGCTTATTGATCGCCTGATAATCGGCGTAATCGCGATCGCTGAACTGCACGTCGTAGCGGGTAAACATGCGCTGCAGTCCGGCAAAAGCATCGAAATGAAACAGTGTTTCGTCAGCATCAAACAGGATGCAGTCCCAGTCGTTTAACATGGTGCTCCTTAATCAGCGGTCAAAGTGTCAGCGCCATAATGATGGCGTCTTCCCGTCCGCCTGCGGTGGGGTAGTAATTGGGGCGCACGCTGACCTGGTGAAAATCGAGCTGCTCATACAGGGCAATCGCCGCGCGATTTGAGGCGCGCACCTCCAGCCAGAGGGTCAGCACATCGCGCTGCTCCAGTTCGCCGATCAGCGTCTGCAACAGCTGGCGCGCGTAGCCGCGGCGCTGAAAGTCGGGATCAACGGCGATGTTAAACAGCGACGCTTCATCCAGCACAACCTGCGTAATGGCAAAGCCAGCAAGGCGTCCGTCACTGTGCAGCCCGAAGTTGAGAAAGCGTTCTCCCTGATTGCTGGCGAAGGTCTGTTCACTCCAGGGAAAAGCGTGCGCCCGGCGTTCAATGGCGAGCTGCTGTGGCCGATCGTCAGCCGTGATGAGCGAGATAGTGGTCATGGTTACACATCTGTTGCCACAGCGCGCGCCTGGCTGCGCCGCTGCTAATCAGTTCATTAAGGACGGCGCTGGTGAATACCACACCGTTAAAGGTGTGCCCGCTCTCCACACCCAGCAGCCAGCCGGGACAGGCTACCTGCTCTGGCAGCATCGGCAGCTGCTCCGGCGTCAGCGTCATCACCTGCGCGGGCGGAATATCCAGCGCCCGCAGCACGTCCCGTATCAGAGGCTCATCCAGTGCCGGCGGGTGTTCCGCTACCAGCAGCAGGCGCGTATCGGGTGCCAGCCTGACGGCGATCTCCCCTTGCAGCACGCGCGGACGCCGCAGCTGATACTGCGTAATCCCCATCTGCTGCAGAAGCCAGTCGCGTCTTGTACTCATGCTGTTTTCCGCTATGCCGTAAGTAATGCGCGCTATGCTAGCAAACCCGTCGAACATGCGCCAACAAAGCACTATAATCCCCGCTCTGATTTAACAGGAGCGTTCCATGTCTGCTTTTACCCCGGCCAGTGAAGTTATTCTGCGCCACAGTGATGAATTTACCACCCGCCACGTGCTGTTTGCGGGTGACCTGCAGGATGACCTGCCCGCCCAGCTGGAAACCGCGCTCAGCCGCGTTCATACCCAGCAGTATCATCACTGGCAGAACCTGAGCCATCGGCTGGGCGATCGCGCCGTATACAGCCTTGTGGCCAGCGCGGCCGATGTGACAGACTGCACCACCCTGATTTACTTCTGGCCCAAAAATAAGCCGGAAGCGCAGTTCCAGCTGCAAAATCTGCTCGCGTTACTCCCTGTCGGCAGCGATATCTTTGTCGTAGGCGAAAACCGCAGCGGCGTGCGCAGCGCCGAAGGCATGCTGGAGCAGTGGGTAACGCTGGAGAAAATTGACAGCGCGCGTCGTTGCGGCCTCTATCATGGCCAGCTGACGCAGCAGCCTGAGTTTGATGCCAGCCAGTTCGGCAATATCTACCAGCTGGACGAGATGACCATCCATACGCTGCCGGGCGTATTCAGCCGCGATGGCCTGGATATTGGCAGCGATCTGCTGCTGTCGACCCTGACGCCGCACACCAAAGGAAAAGTGCTGGATCTCGGCTGCGGCAGCGGTGTCTTAGCCACCGCGCTGGCGCAGCACTCCCCGAAAGTGCGGCTGTGGCTGTGTGATGTGCACGCTGCTGCCATTGAAGCAAGCAAAGCCACGCTGGCGGCAAACGGGCTGGAAGGCGAGGTGTTTGCCAGCAACGTCTTTAGTGACGTTACCGGACGTTTCGATCTGATCATCTCTAATCCGCCGTTTCATGACGGCATGCAGACCAGCCTTGATGCGGCCACCAGCCTTATCCGCGGCGCGGTGAAGCATCTGAACAGCGGCGGCGAACTGCGTATTGTGGCGAATGCTTTCCTGCCTTATCCGCAGATACTGGATGAGACCTTCGGCAGCCACGAAGTGCTGGCGCAGACCGGCCGCTTTAAGGTTTACCGTGCGGTTTATGGTCGTGGCGCGCGCGGACGCTAAGCGCCTGATACGGCGATAAAGCGTTGCTTTTTGCAGCAGTCGGTTTATCGCCGTAAAATATCTGTTGACGCATTGCGTAAAACCTCTAGAATGCGCCTCCGTGGTTAGCAATACTGTAAAGTGTTGCCGGTATGCGAAGGTGGCGGAATTGGTAGACGCGCTAGCTTCAGGTGTTAGTGT
>NZ_VWUF01000020.1:14603-30556 GCF_008631385.1 Pantoea sp. M_9
GCGAAGGTGGCGGAATTGGTAGACGCGCTAGCTTCAGGTGTTAGTGTTCTTACGGACGTGAGGGTTCAAGTCCCTCTCTTCGCACCATGCGGTGATATAAACAGACAACACGATGCGAAGGTGGCGGAATTGGTAGACGCGCTAGCTTCAGGTGTTAGTGTTCTTACGGACGTGAGGGTTCAAGTCCCTCTCTTCGCACCACTGTTGTCACCTCTCCCCCGGCAGTTAATTCCCTGAATGTTACCCCCCTGCTTATCACGCGCTGCGTGATGTTGCTGTTTCTGCGCGCTGCTAACCCAGATGAAAATTTACTGACGCTGCCGTAATGCCGCCCGCCAGCGCGACGCAGGATGGCAGCAATATATAGTGGCGCAGCCGCTGGTGAAACAGCATAACCAGCGTCAGCAGAAGCATAACGATCATGATCGCCCGCCACTGCGCATAGCCCGGTTCCCATAACGCAAACAGCGGCATAGCGGTACAGGGCAGCAGAATACCCCAGCCGCTATCCAGGCGCTTACCCATTATCCAGCTCACACCCCATAAGCCGCAGGCAGCCAGCATTGCTGCAATCATCATTACGCCCCTTAATGATAAGAATTACCATTATCATATGACAACCATTCTCATTCTGCAGCGAATTTTTCACCGCATGACAGAAATACTGGAAAATGCTAAATTGCCGCCGATAACACACCTGATAACAACATGAAACGTGCTGACTATCCGCATAGCAGAATTAACGCTGCCGGGTAGCGCTTTGATATTTCAGGGCTGTCACGGGTAATAACAATGAAATTAAACGCTTACGATGGACTGAAACAGAGCAAATATCGGCTTTCGCTAATGCTGTTTTTGTTTCTTAATATCGCCGTTTCACTCTTTTGCCTGCTGCCCTGCCTGAACGTTCAGATACCGGTATTTACCCTGCCTGCGGTGCTGGTCGCGGGTTTCAGCACCACGCTGCTGCTGCTTTGCCTGATAATGCCCGGCCTGCGCTTTCCCGTATTAACGCCGGTCGCGCTGCTGCTCGGGCTGCTGTGGGCGTGGCATATTAATCAGAAATATCATCTGATTTCGGCGTTTGATAGCAGCTATTTAATTATCAGCTTACTTAGCGTCTTTTTTATCAGCGCTATCGCGCTGAGCGACTATTTAACGGCATTCTGCCTGCATATTCTGCCGCCGGTGCTGACCGTGCTGCTGCTGGATAACGGACAGCACCTGACCACCATTCTGTTTACTATTACGCTGCCGCTGATTGGATTTTCCCTGCTGCATTTGATGCGCCGGCGTTTTGACCATTTTACCCGGCAGCTGATTGGCCAGCTGTATGAAGAGAAGCAGAGCTTCAGCGCGCTCAGCATGCTCGATCCGCTGACCGGCCTCTATAACCGGCGCGGGCTGCAGAACCGGCTGGAAACGATTCTGGAGAACCATGCCGGCAGCCACTTTATCCTGCTGCTGGATATCGATCATTTCAAAGCCTATAACGACAATTACGGACATGCGATGGGCGACCAGGCGCTGAAGCGCGTATCGGCTGCGATCCGTGACGCCGTCCGCTCGCGCGATGTGGTCACCCGCTATGGCGGTGAAGAGTTTCTGGTACTGCTGACCAATGTCAACGCGTCAATCGCCATGAAGCTCGCCGAGCGCATCCGGCTGTCGGTGCTGGAACTGAAGATCCCCCATCGTTCTAATACCGCGGTATCGACTCACGTCACCGTCAGCGCCGGCATCGCGCCGATGGCTGCGCACGATTTTGAGCGGGCCGTCGCCAACGCTGACCGTGCGCTCTATGTCGCCAAAAACCGCGGGCGCAATACCATCCTGGCCTGGGAGGCGCTGCCGGCACGCCGGCAGGCGATTAGCGAGCCGCACTAAAGTGATAAATACAACGCTATAGCAATCTTCTGCTGCTGCTATCTTGCTCACTCAATCAGGAACGATTATCATTTGTTTTTCGTTTCCCGTTATCATTCAGGATTGGCATGGCTACGATTACGCGTCAGGCGCACCGCTTCAGTGAGCAGTCCCCGATCTTCATGCAGCGCGATCGCACGCTGGTACGCGCGCTGCAGGAGCTGATCCGTGAGCAGTGCAGCGACCGTCAGGCGTATGTCAGACTGGGGGAAACCGCACCGGAAGGCGCTTTGACGCTGGCTGAATGGTCGGCACCGGAGCACTTTCTGTTTCTGACGCAGCGCTACGGTGACTATCTTTATCGCAGCCATCCTGATACGCCGCGGGAGGCGAAGCCGCTGCAGTCACTCTGGGCGCAGTGGTACTTCGGTCTGCTGGTGCCCACGCTGATGATGGCGCTGCTGCATGAGCCGCGTGCCCTGAACTGCTCACCTGAATATATCCGCGCTGAATTTCACGAAAATGGCCATCCTGCCACCTTCTGGCTGGAGGTGCAGGAGGATGAGCCCGCGCGATTTCTCTCTGCGCCGCAGCGTATGGCGCGCCTGATCCAGACCTGCCTGCAGCCCGCCGTGGAAGGCATGACGCAGCACGGCGACATCAATGCGCGCCTTATCTGGAACAACATGGGATATCTGATCTACTGGTTCCTGGGTGAACTCCGCGCGCAGCTGCCCGCCGCGCTGATCGACCAGCTGGAAGAGATGCTGTTTTTCACGCCGTCGCTGCCGGACGGCAGCGATAACCCGCTTTACCGCACCATGATTATGCGTCACGGGACGATGGAGCGGCGCAGCTGCTGTCAGCGCTATCGTATTCCTGACGTCGAGCGCTGCGGTAACTGTACACTGAAAGCGCAATAAGCACGCACGCGCCGTAAATTCTCCTTTTCTCTCGTTTACACTTTTTTCGCCTTGTGGCAGCGTTCAGGTTCAGTTTTTACCGGAGAACAACATGAGCCTGGAGTCGGTACAGCAGTTCTTTGCTGAGCATGCGCCGGATATCGAAATTATTGAAACGCCTGAAAGCACGGCCACCGTGGCGCTGGCGGCACGCGTTCACGGCGTCTCACCGGGGCAGATTGCCAAAACGCTGTCGCTGAAAGTGAAAGAGCAGGTGGTGCTGATTGTTACCCGCGGCGACGCGCGTCTGGATAACCGCAAACTGAAAGCCGCACTGGGCGCCAAAGCGCGCATGCTGAGCGTCGATGAAGTGGTGAACTGGACCGGCCATCCGGTCGGCGGCGTCTCTCCTTTTGGCCTGGAAAACCCGCTCACCGTGTACTGCGATATCTCTTTGCGCAGCTTTGATGAGGTGCTGCCCGCCGCGGGCTCGGTGCGCAGCGCGGTACGCATCTCACCGCTGAGAATGGCGGAGCTGACCCATGCCACCTGGATCGATGTCTGTGAAGCGCTTTGAAGGCGCGGATATTATCGCGCCGTCGCTGTCACGTTTCAGAGCCGGAGCGGCAGACGGGTAAAAGCCTGTTCAAGCATATCCAGCAGCAGCGCATTATCAACATGCTGGATGACATGCACCAGCGCCCCGGTTTCCGGCGGGATCCCCACATCGAGCCGCAGCGGTGGACGGTAACGCCAGCTCTTGCCGCGCGTAGCACCGGGACGCAGCTCGATATCCACGTAATAATCGGCGCCTTCCGCCACGCGCTGGTTCAGCAGCCAGGCGACCACCAGCGCATCATGGATCCAGCAGCCTGGCAGCCGCCGGGTCCGCATTGAGTAGTCGATCCAGGGGCCCAGCGTCTCGCGGATAAACTGCGTCAGCGGATGCGGTTGCGCCGTAATGCGCGCGAGATCGTCGCGGGTCAGCAGCGTCTGCGTGGTGGCGTCCATCGGCACCAGGGTGATGGTGGCACCGCTGTGCAGTACCTGATGTGCCGCCTCCGGATCGAGACCAAAATTGGTATCTTTGATGTAGTCATCAAGCGCAAAGACACCGCCCATGATCACAATCTCCGCTACCGCTTCAGCCATCTGCGGATAACGCTGCAGCGCCTGCGCCACGTTCGTCAGCGGCCCGATAGCGACCAGGGTAAACTCTCCCGGGTTATCGCAGATCAGCTGACCCATCACGCCGGCAGCATCATTGCCGTCCGCCGCCATCACCGCGGGCTGACGCACGCCCTGCCACAGCGCGGCCAGCGCCGGATCGGCCAGATTATCCAGACGCGCCCGCCACGGCAGCGGATCTTCGCGCAGCGCCTGCAGCGCCCCCTGCACCACCGGAATATTCAGCCCGAGACGTTTCAGCAAATCTTTTGCCACGCGCGCGCCCGTCGCGCTGGGCGTGTTACCGGTGACCGTGGTAATCAGTTCCGGCGACAGCGCGGGTGATGCCAGCGCCAGCGCAATCGCCAGTCCGTCATCGGTATTTGCACCTGCGATGCCATTCCCCGGATCGCAATCAATAATCACTCTTTTCATAATGTTTTATCGTTATTGTATTTAAGGCTGCAGGCAGCCACAGGATTCGCCGGTTTCGATGTAGTGCGGCAGCTCGGCCATCACCCCCTCCTCCGGCTGGTTTTTCAGCATAGCAATAGCGCGCTGCGCCAGCTCAGACAGCGGCTGTCGCACCGTGGTCAGCGAAGGCACATGAAACGCGGCCTGCGTGGTACCGTTAAAACAGACCAGCGCCACATCCTGCGGCACGCGGATCCCCTGCTCGGCAAACGCGCGAATACAGCCAATGGCCTGGCCTTCGTTACTGGCAAACAGCGCACGCGGTACGCGACCGCTGGCGAGCATGCGCTGCGCCGCGTCGTAGCCGCCCTGCCGCGAGTAGTCAGCCGGGAAAATCAGGCTTTCATCCACGGTCAGCCCCTGCTCCTGCATCGCATCACGCCAGCCCTGAATACGATCCTGAGCGTTAAACATCGCCAGCGGGCCGCTGATCATGCCCACCTGCTGATAACCGTGACTCAGCAGATGCCGGGTGACATCGCAGGCCGCCAGCCGTTCATTCATGCTCAGCACGCTGACGCCGGGCCGCGGCGTAATGCGATCCAGCATCAGCAGCGGCGTTCCGCTCGCCTGCACCACATCAATATAGGGATGGCGATCGACGCTGTTATAAAACAGTCCGTCGATCTGACGGTTAAGCATTCCCTGAATCAGCTCCAGCTCACGCTGACGATCGTCACCGGCATCACCCAGCAGCATGATATGGCCGTGGTTAAGCGACTCCTGCAGCAGGACATGCGCCATGGAAGCGACAAACGGGTTTGCAATGTTCGGCACAATCAGACCAAAGGTTTTGGTGGTGCCGGAGGCCAGCGCGCGCGCTACGGCGTTAGGCCGGTAGCCCGTCTGCTTAATGGCAGCCAGCACCCGCTGACGGGTCGCTTCCGCCACCGGGCGCGGCCCGTTGTTGATCACATAGCTGACCACGGCTACCGAGGTGCCTGCGACGCGGGCGACATCGGTACGGGTTACATTTCCGCCGGGAGATTTTGCCAAATTAGCCTCAATATAAATGCCGCTGGCCGGATTCACCGGCCAGCGTTATGTCAATGGTCCTGCCTGCAGCTGCGCGTCAGATGGCATCCTCCGGCAGATTAAGGTCGCGGCCGCGCGTTTCCGGTGCGACAAACGTCGTCAGAAACCCGATAGTGGCCATCGCGCTAAAGTAAACGGCGATGGGCCACCAGTGGCCGGTCCATGAGAGCAGCGCTGCCGCGACCAGCGGCGCAGTGCCGCCAGAAAGAATTGACCCCAGCTCTTTTGCCACTGCCATTTTGGTATAGCGATGCTTTACGCCAAACATCTCGACGCCCCAGGCCGCCTGTACGCCAAATATCCCCAGCGAAGCGAGCGCCATTCCTGTAACGATAACAGCAATAATAATTGTCGGATCGCGGCTATCCATCAGGCTGAAGGCGGGCCACGCATAGATCATCAGCAGCAGGCAGAAACCACGATAGGTAATGCGGCGACCAAAACGATCGGAGAGCCAGCCCGCAAACGGAATAATCAGGAAGCCCAGCAGCGAGGCGATAAACACCGCCGTAGTCGGTACCGACTTATCCAGCATCAGCACTTTTGCAACGTAGCCAACGATAAAGCCCTGAGCCAGGTAAGAGGGGCCATTTTCACCGATGCGCAGACCTACCATGGTCCAGAACGCCCGGGTTCGCTGCCAGACGCTGCGGCTGTCAGTTTCAATATGCGCCCGGGAGAGCGTCTCGCTGCGCTGCGCCTGCAGTTCAGCCTGCTGACGCTCAAACACCGGCGTTTCGCGCAGATGGCGGCGGATCCACAGCGCCACTACGGCGATCAGGACGCTGCTGAGAAAAGGAATACGCCAGCCCCAGGCCAGCAGACTCTCTTTATCCATCTGGATCACCGCCAGCCAGACCAGAGAGGCGATCAGCGTGCCGCTGTTTGATCCCAGCGCGATCACGGAAGAGACCAGGCCGCGTCGCTCAACCGGGGCATACTCGCCCAGCATAACGGTGCCGCCAGAGAGCTCCGCCCCCGCTCCCAGCCCCTGCGTAAAACGCAGCAGTACCAGACAGGCAGGCGCCCAGAGTCCGATTGTTGCATAAGATGGGATCAGGCCAATCAGCGTGGTTGAGGCGCCCATCAGGATAATCGTACTGATCATCACGACTTTGCGCCCTTTGCGATCGCCAATCCAGCCAAACAGCAGCGCGCCTATCGGGCGGGCGATAAAGCCGACTGACCAGGTGGCAAAGCTTGAGAGCAGCGCCATAGCGGGTGTCGCTTCCGGAAAAAAGATGTCGCCAAAGATGATACCTGCCGCCAGGCCATACAGCGCAAAGTCGGCATACTCCATCGCCGTACCGAGCCAGCAGGAGAAGGTTGCGCGCCAGAAATCTTTGCGGCCAGCGGGAGTTTGCAGCCGTTCGTCAGCCGCGGTGAGGTGGGGTGAGTGCTGTGCAGTGGGATGATGTTCCGTCATAACCCTTTCTCTTAGTGAAGTGAAAACAGTAAACGCCCTTCCATGGGTCTGTTCTCTTGCTTAAGCAAGCAGAACGTCCCGGTGACGACGTTCGACAGGCAAATCCTGAAAGATCAGTAAGGAATTCCCTGGTGTTGGAATTCATCTCTCTGCTGCGTTTCGCCGGTGTTTAATTCACCGATCGTATTAGCACAGCAAATGTAACATGGTCATTTCAGGGCCGTAGCCGCGTCTGGCACCGTGAGTTATCACTGGGGAGACAGTCTATCTACGCGCGTAGATAAATCAAGCGGCAAAACGAAAATTAGTTAGATTATTTTGACTATCCTCCCTGATTAATACCAAAAAAATACGAGAATTCAGGTAATTGCATGCGTTTTAATTAAGCAAAAGCCGTATTAAAACGCAGCAACGGGTATCCGTAATTTATCAATAGCTGCACAGTGCCTGCTGTCGCGCCGCCTTTATGCCACCTGCAGATGACAATGAAATGACAGCGGCTGCCTCAGCTCAGCGTAAAATAACTTAACGTCTCACAGCCTGTGCCCGCCTGCGGCGTGGCTATCACCTTTCGTTGCGCCAGATCGATAACGCTTAACGACCCATCGCCTTCGTTGGCGATAAGCAGCGTGCGATTATCTTCACTGAAACAGCCATCTCCTGGCTGGCACCCTACGCGCAGAGTACCTGAGGGATTAAGCAGATCGTCAAACAGCGTAATCAGTGATTCATCATGCCCGATCGCAACCAGCCGTTCGCCACTGGCACTGAACCGCACAACCTGGCAGGGCTGCTGGTGGCCGGCCAGCGTAATGCGCTGCCGGACCCGGTGGCTCTGTCGATCGATCACGTAAAGCAGCGGTGCGTCGGCGGCGCTGGCGACCAGATAAGGATGTCTGGGCGAGGCAGCAATACCGGCTATCGGACCAGGCAGCAGAATGTTATCAATGACGCGGCCTTCTGCCTCACATAAATCGATTACTGTGATGCTGGCGTCCTCTTCATTTTCCGTAAACAGCTTGCGTCCGCTGGGAGAGAGCGTCAGCCGGTGGGCGTTATGCGAAGGCAGCGGGATGATTTTCTCTACGCGATCGGTGTGCGGATCGATAACCGCAACCGCCGCGCTGTTTTCACAGCAGAGATAGACTTTGCCGTCGCGCCCCAGCTGTCCGCTGTGCGGCGACTGCAGTGGCGTAAGGTCGATAAAGCCGCTGATCCGGCGCTGACGCAGATCGATAACAGCGACTTTATGCCCGGGATAAGGGTTAGCGCCGTGCACGCCGCTGCCATAGAGCGGGACATAGGCTTTTTCCAGCGCCGGCAGCATCAGCAGCTCGTGCGGGCGCGGCGGAAACGCATTCAGCTCCTGCTCAACAGCAAAGCTTTCCGGATGCAGAAACAGCACCCGGTTCCCCTGTTTATCAACGGCTATCAGACCGCGGGCAGATGACTGCATAATCACTCCTTAAACAGAATGCCTGACTAAAGCGTAGCTAAGCTGTATGACGAAGGTAAATTTCGCTCTGATACCAGACTAAAATCCAGCAGGGATAAACGTTCATTTCTCACCACAATTTTCACATTCCCGCTCTTCAGGCTGCACGCAGACAACGATCTTAGGATTAATCCTGGCGGGAAAAAATAAACTGTGAAATTTGTCACGCTGTTATTTTGTTAAATTTTTATTGATAACGGCAGCTTCATTTTCCGCTTTATCTGAAAGAGAAAAAAAGGATTAGCGCAATCGCGAAGAATGTTTTATTAAGCTCATGGTAATACTTTTACACACAGCCCCCGTAAGGAAACATAAGAGCGCCTAAGGCGCCAGCATCAGGGACTCCTTGCCCATAATCACAATAATCAGGTGCATCATGTCAAAAAAACGTCTTCAGCCGGCGCGCGCGCTCTGGCACAACTGGAAAAGAATAGCGTTTACCGGTCAGTCATTACTGCAGAAAAAACAGCATAATGCGCTCTGCGCGCCGGAGTATGATCCCAGCGAAGAGGACAATATCGTGTTACTTTCTGGTGAGAAGACGTTGCCAGAGATCCCGAAAAAAGTATGGCTGTACTGGGATACAGAATATTTACCAAAATCGTTACAGGTGAATATTGCTAAAATACGCCGCGATAATCCTGACCACAGCGTTCACCTGTTAAATAAATATTCTGTAAAAGAAGTCCTGCCCGATTTTATATTTACCTCAGCGCAATTAACGGCACAGCAGAAAAGCGAAGTGATCAGGCTTGAGCTGTTATTACGCTACGGCGGCATCGCTATCGACTGCGCTGCGCTGCTGTTTGAAGATCTGAGCTGGGTACACAGCGCCCATCAGGAACGTCCGATGGATGTGATCGGCTATTATTGCGAACGCTCAACGCTGAATTATCTCGCGCCTGTTATTGAGAACTGGTTCCTTGCTGCTGCGCCAAATAATCCTTTTATTCGCGAATGGCAGAAGCAGTATGCACCCATCAAGCATCAGGGTGAGCAGAGCTTCTTTAACGAAATGCGCAAGCGTGATGACTTTTCGCTGCTGACGCAGAGAATCGCTGAACCGGCACAGCAGCCGGGCGCGCTGGCGCAGCAGGCGGCCATGCGTGAATATCGCCGCGTTAATCTCTTTCTGCGTAAATGCGAAGCCAGCGCCTTTTACTATCAGCGCCTGAACAACTGGAAAAGCGACGCCTTTACGCATGCCATTCTGTTTCATCAGCGCCCGCATACGCCGCCGCCGGTTATTAAGCTGGATGGTCACGCACAGCTGCATCTCGACTTTAACCTGCGTCTGGGGAACTACAACCGCAGCAGCCTGCTGGGCGCAATGATGCAACCTGCCGCACCGCTCAGCGTGGCGCTGCCCTCACCCGTTAACAAAGCGAGCGCGTAGCCAGTGAATAAAGGTCGTCACCGCACGCGGCACCTGTGCCGCGTAAGGGCGCACCACCCAGAGGCGGTCGGCAAAGGCGTCGACCGCCTGCCACGATGAGAGCACCGGCTGCAGCGCACCGCTTTCCAGCGCTGCGCGGGCGCTGAAATCGGGCAGCATGGCAATGCCTGCTCCCTGTAGCGCGGCGTCCCGAATCGACTCGCTGTTATTGGTGGCAAAATTCCCCTGAATTTTTACCGTCAGCGTTTCGCCGCCCTGATGCGACTGAAAGCGCCACTGCGGCGCATCGGGACCGCGCGGATACCACAGGCAGTTATGCTGAAGCAGCGCGTCCGGCGTCTGCGGCACGCCGTGCTGTGCCAGATAAGCGGGCGAAGCCACCAGCAGCGCGCGCGTGGCGCACAGAGGCAGCGCGACGTGCGTTTCCGGCAGCGACTGGCTGTGACGGATAGCGAGATCAAACCCCTCCCCGCCGAGTGATACCAGGCGGTCAGTCACATCCAGCTGCAGGCGCACCTGTGGATATTCACGCAGAAAGTCGCCGATAATCGGCACCAGCTGCTGCCGGGCAAACGCCACCGGCGCGCTGATGCGTACCTGTCCGCGTACCGGCCCCGCCTCATCGCGCACGCGATAAACGCTTTCCGCTATCCGGGTAAAGGGCTCACGCAGCTCGCCAGCCAGCTGCTCACCGGCTGACGTAAGCCGCACGCTGCGCGTGGTGCGCTGAACCAGAGCAACCCCGGTCAGCGCTTCCAGCTCTTTAATTTTCTGACTCACTGCCGCTTTACTGACATCCAGCCGCTCAGCGGCGCGGGTAAAACTGCCCTGCTCCGCCAGTACTGTCAGCCAGTAAAGATGTGTCCAGAGCGCTTCGGTTTTCATCGCCTTGCCCGCCATTGTTCAAAATAGTGAACAATTATTTTATCGCAGTCGCTTTTTCTTTGCGCGCGCAGCGGGCAGCATAGCCTCACTTAACGCGACTTTTACGCCACTACTGCGAGGGTTTACCGATGCCATTACTCACTTTCGATCTGATTCAGGGCCGCTCCGAGGCTGAAGTTCGTACATTGCTGGATGCCGCCCATCGCGCCGTCCTGACTGCGTTCGGCGTGCCTGAGCGCGACCGCTATCAGATTGTTCACGAAAACAAAGCTTATCAGATGGTTTTTCAGGATACCGGACTGGGCTTTTCGCGCACGGATAATCTGGTGATGGTGCGGGTCTATACCAGCCCGCGCAGTGAGGCGCAAAAAAGCTGTTTTATGGCAGAACTGGCGCGCGAGCTGCGTGAAAGCTGCGGCGTGCAGGGCCACGATCTGATGATAAGTTTTATCACCAACAGCAAAGGTGACTGGAGCTTTGCGCACGGTGAAGCGCAGTATCTTACCGGTGCGTTATAAGCCACAGTCTGCCCGATACGCTACCGCCGCCGCGCTTATCATCCCGCCTGGCGGCACGATTCCGAATGTACCGCACAAATCCCGCCGGACAGGTTGCAGCCCAGTGACAGCCAATATAGATTGACGCAAACCCCCTGAGAGGGCGCGCGGCCGCTGGCGCTGCGCTATTCATCTATCGTGAGGATTTGCCGTTGGCATTGCTTTCAATCGTGCTGTTTCTGACCGCCATCATCATTTACGCCTCTAAAGCCGGACGCAATACGTTCTGGTTCAGCCTGATGCTGCTGCTGCTGACGCTGTTTATTGTGCTGAATGCAACGCTGTTCGCCAGCAACTATTTTACCGGTGACGGCATCAATGATGCGGTGATCTACACGCTGACCAACAGCCTGACCGGCGCCGGCGTCAGTAAATATGTGGTGCCCGCTATCGGGCTGATTATTGTGCTGTTTCTGCTGTTCTGCTTTCTTTCATGGATTTTGCGCCGCCATAAACGTCCGCATCACCTCGGCTGGAGCCTGCTGGCGATCGCCTGCGCCGCCGGCTCGGTGCAGACCACGCCGGCGTTTCGTCAGGTTAAAGATCTGATTGCGTCGCACGCGCACGCGGGCGACTCCGATTTCGCCACCTGGTACATCACGCCGCAGAACCGTATTGAACAGCCCGCGCTCAACCTGGTCTATATCTACGGCGAGAGCCTGGAGGGCACCTATTTAAATCAGCAGGCTTTTCCCGACCTGGCGCCGGAGCTGAGCCGCGAGCAGGCGCAGAGCCTGGATTTCAGCAATACCGCGCAGCTGCCCGGCACCGACTATACCATTGCCGGCATGGTCGCCTCACAGTGCGGTATCCCGCTGTTTGCGCCTTTTGACGGTAACGCCTCAGCCGCGCTCTCCAGCTTCTATCCGCAGAGTCTCTGCCTCGGCGATGTTCTCAAAAACAGCGGCTATGAGAACTGGTTTATTCAGGGCGCCGATCTGCGCTTTGCCGGCAAAGATACTTTTCTGCTTTCGCACGGCTTCGCCGCATCGAATCTCTATGGCGCGCAGGAGCTGAAAAGCCGCGTGGCCGATCCCGACTACCGCAACAACTGGGGCTTTTACGACGACACCGTGCTGGACGAGGTGTTTGAGAAGTATGCTGAACTGTCGCAGCAGAACAAACGCTTTGCCCTGTTTACCCTGACGGTGGATACCCATCACCCTGATGGCTTTATCTCCCGCAGCTGCCGGCGTAAAAGCTATCAGTATGAGGGTAAAGTGAACCAGTCATTCAGCGCCGTCACCTGTTCACAGGAGCACGTGGCGCGGCTGATTGAGCGTATTAAAGCTTCGCCGTGGTTTAAAAACACCGTCATTGTCGTCAGCTCCGATCATCTGGCGATGAACAATACCGCCCACCCCTATCTGACGAAGCTGCCGCGCCGCGATCTTTTTATGGTCATTCGCGGCGATCGGCCACAGGCGGAGGTGCGCGATGCGCCACGCAGCACGCTGGATAACGGCGCCACGGTGCTTGAGATCCTCGGCGGTGACAAGGCGCTGGGACTTGGCCGCAGTTCACTCTCTACGCCGTCGCTCTCCACGCAGTTTGACGACATGGCGAAAAAGGTCAGCAGCTGGAAAGCTGATATTGTGCAGCTGTGGAATTTTCCGGCCAGCATGAAAGAGTTCACCATCGACCAGCAGAAGAATACCTTTACCTTCTCCGGCGCCACGTTCCGCCTGCCGATCCTGTTCCGGCTGGGCAATAAGCAGGTTGAACCGCTGCCGGAGGGAGAGTATGCCGCGCCGCTGCGCTATCAGCTGGCCGATTTTGCCGCGAACGACAAATTTGTCTGGGCCGACCGCTGCTTCAAAATGGCGCGACTCTGGAAACCGGAGCTGGCGCTCTCCACCGATCTTTGCCTGGCGATGGGCCAGATGGGCGGCCAGCCCAGCGTGGTGCGTATCGATCAGCCGCTCTGGCACGGCAAAACGCACTTTCCGCCGCTGCGCGTCAGCCCGGAAACCTGGCGCCTCAACCAGCAGCAGATCCGCATTGAGGATAATGACATTCGCTACGATGCCGACAGCTTTGTGCTGAACGTGCCGGGCGCTCCGCACAGCATCCGGCGCTTTAGCGGCATCTCGCGCCCGGAGAGCTGGGGACGCTGGTCCAATGCCAATCTGGCTCCGGAGGTGAATATTGAGTATGCCGATCCGCTACCGCCGCGGTTCGATCTGGTGATTACCGCGCGCGCGTTTGGTGCCAATGCGCAGCAGCCGATTCCGGTACGCGTAGGCAGCGAGGAGCAGGTTCTGCGGCTGGACGATAGCTTCTCCACTACTACGCTGCACTTCAGCAATCGCGACGGCAGCCATAATCTGGTGATTGTGCCACCGGCGCCGCAGCTGTCGAATCAGGACAATATTGTGGGCCAAGCGCCGCGCAAGCTCGGCATTGGCATGGCGGAGATCCGCATCGTGCCGCGCCCCTGAGCGCGGGCTCAGTCGCGCGGGCGCAGCGTCTCCAGCCGCTCCCGCTGCGCGCCATCGGCGCTGAAATTACCCGGCGCCAGCCAGCGCTCAAAGGCGAGCTTTAATACCGGCCAGTCGCCATCGATAACAGAGAACCAGCAGGTATCGCGGCTGCGACCTTTGTATACCATTGCCTGACGAAACACGCCTTCGGGCTGAAAACCGAGCCGCAGCGCCGCCTGGCGCGACGGCTGATTGCAGCTGTCACATTTCCATTCGTAGCGGCGATAGCCGAGCTGGTCAAACGCATACGCCATCAGCAGAAAGTGCGCCTCAGTAGCCATACGGGTACGCTGCAGCAGCGGTGAAAACACCACATATCCCACTTCCATTACGCCGTGCTGCGGCTCGATACGCATCAGCGCGAGCGTACCCACCGCCTGCCCGCGCTGCAGATCGATCACGGCAAAATGCAGGTAACCGGGAGTGTGCTGGCAGGCGGCGGCGAACGTCAGCCACTCATGCTGCGATGCCGGACGCTCCACGGGCAGCCAGGTCCAGCTGCTATCGTCCGCGGCGTGCGCATGCGCGGCGCTGAGATCGGACGCGTGGCGTGACGCATCCAGCGGCTCAAGGCGGCAGTAACGCCCCTGAAGCGTGACGCGCTCCGGACGCGGGCGCGGCTGCCAGTCAGGCAACGCACTACCCGTCGGCTGGCCAAACTCATTAACGGTCGGGGCCATCTTTCCTGCCTCTGAAATAAAACAGGCGGACCCGGTGGCCCGCCTGCTGGCGTTATCCTTTAAAGAAGATGTCGCCCGATTTGCCCATCACGATTTTGCCGCTGTCATCGGTGATCTGAATATAGTTGGCGTTGATGTAAGCCCAGTGTGCACCAGCCTGCGGAGCGGGCAGATGACGCGCCTGCCAGTCAGTGATGGTGTACTCTTTTTTGCGATACTCTTCCGGCACCACATCGCCGACCTTGTGCTCTTTGTAGTCGATAATAATGGTGTGCAGATTGTAGTTGTTGGCGGCGGAAGGCTGCTCGCCGGTGCCGTTGTTAGACGGGCGAACCGGCGCGTCGTCGCCTGATGCAGCGGGTGCCTGAGCGGCTGGCGCATCGGCGTCTGGCACCGGTGCGGCGTCAGGGGCCTGCACATCCGGCTGCTCTGTCTGAGGCGGCATCGGCACGCTATTGGTCTGCTCATCCGCTGCCAGTGCGGCTGGCGTCAGGCTAAGCGCGCCCAGAAACAGGCCGGCAGATAAAAGGGTTACGTGTGTCCTGCGCATTGGTGATTCCCACTCTGATTAATAGTCTGATATCCATTTACTGACAAGCGCACCGGGCCAATGGTTCCCGCTGCCGTGCGGCGCTCGTCGCGTCATGCCACAGCATACCTCAGCCTGGCCCGATTCAGGCGCGCTAAAATTGCAAATAATCGTGATAATGCCGCTATAATCGCGCCATGAGATGCGGGCCTGGCCCGTACAGAATATTACGTGCAGGAGAGAAGCGATGAATCAGGGGCCGTTAACGGAAAAAGAGCTGAACTGGCTGGATGACATGCTGGAGAAGTATGGCAATGCGCACTCCGTGGTGGATACGGCCGAGCTGGATGGGATGCTGACCGCCCTGCTCTCCGGCCCGAATGATATTGAACCCAGCGAGTGGCTGGTGGCGATGTGGGGCGGCCAGAAGCATATCCCTAAATGGGCTAATGAGCGCGAGATGGATCGCTTTATGACCCTGACCTTTCAGCACCTGAACGATATTGCTGAGCGTCTGGCCGAGTTTCCGGAGCAGTTTGACCCGCTGTTTGGCCTGCAGGAGATGGAGGGCCAGGAGTTTACCGTGGTCGAAGACTGGTGCTACGGCTATATGCGCGGCGTCGCGCTGGACGCCGACTGGTCACAGCTGCCCGAAGCGCTGGAGCCGCAGCTGCAGGCGATTGCCCTGCACGGCAGTGAAGAGCAGCGTGAAGCGCGCGAGGTGCTCGATCCGGACGCGTTCGAAGCGAGCATGGAGGCGATCCGCCCGGCGGCGCTGGAACTGCACGAATACTGGCAGGCCGAGCGCATGGCCCAGCCCGATCCCGAGCCACAGCTGCCGTTCTTTGCCGGTGATAAAACCGGACGCAACGATCCCTGCCCGTGCGGCAGCGGCAAAAAATATAAGCAGTGCTGCCTGAATAAATAACCTGCGTTCGGGTCGCATAAATGCGACTCCTACAACAATATCCACAGGGGCACCATTCATGGCGCCCTGGCCACACCGCGCCTAATCCAACCCGGGTCGCATAAATGCGACCCCTGCGGGTATCGCGCTC
>NZ_VWUF01000021.1:0-25708 GCF_008631385.1 Pantoea sp. M_9
TTTTTCTCCGGCGGAAGTTCTTACCGAATCTTCCTGTCGACGCCGTTTTCCGTAAGCCGGTGTGCCGTGTCGATGGAGGCGCATTATAGGGAGTTCTTCCGGGCTGACAAGCGTTAAATTCACGAAAAATAACTGTTCGCTGCATTCCCCAGCAAAAGGGGGATTTATACCCTGTTACACACAACGTTATCCACAAAACAGCAGCCAGATAAATTTAAGCGAGCATCGCGCAAACGTTTTCGCTACAATGCCCGGCGACGTCACGGATGCCCCTTTTGGGGCGTTACATGAGGCAAACGCGTTATCTTCTTTATAGAAGTGCGCTTTCGGCCTGATGTAACGCTCTTATTTATGCGAAACAAAGCCAAGGGATAAAACCACCATGCAACAACGTCGTCCTGTACGCCGCGCTCTGCTCAGTGTCTCTGATAAAGCCGGTATCCTCGAATTTGCTCATGCTCTCTCACAACGGGGCGTCGAGCTGCTCTCCACAGGTGGCACTGCACGTTTGCTGGCAGATGCAGGCCTGCCCGTCATTGAAGTGTCTGACTACACCGGTTTCCCGGAAATGATGGATGGACGCGTTAAAACTCTGCATCCTAAAGTACATGGCGGCATCCTTGGTCGTCGCGGTACCGACGACGCGATGATGGCAGAGCACGCTATCAACCCGATTGATATGGTGGTGGTCAACCTCTATCCCTTTGCGCAGACCGTAGCGAAGCCTGACTGCTCGCTGGAAGATGCGGTCGAAAATATCGATATCGGCGGGCCAACTATGGTGCGCTCAGCGGCAAAGAATCATAAAGATGTGGCGATTGTGGTTAAGAGCAGCGACTACACCAGCATCATTGCAGAGATGGATGCCAGTGAGAATGCGCTGACGCTGGAGACGCGCTTCAATCTGGCCATCAAAGCGTTTGAACATACCGCTGCCTATGACAGCATGATCGCAAACTACTTCGGCACGCTGGTGCCTGCCTATCATGGCGAAACGCAGGCGCCCGCCGGTCGCTTCCCGCGCACGCTTAACCTCAACTTCATTAAGAAGCAGGATATGCGCTATGGCGAGAACAGCCATCAGGATGCCGCCTTCTATATAGAAGAAGAGATCGCGGAAGCGTCGGTAGCCACGGCGCAGCAGCTGCAGGGTAAGGCGCTCTCCTATAACAATATTGCAGATACCGATGCCGCACTGGAGTGCGTAAAAGCGTTTGATGAACCTGCCTGTGTCATCGTCAAACACGCTAACCCATGTGGCGTAGCGGCGGGCGCATCGATCCTTGAAGCCTATGAACGCGCCTATAAGACTGACCCGACCTCAGCTTTTGGCGGCATTATCGCGTTTAACCGCGAGCTGGATGAGGCGACTGCACAGGCGATTATCAGCCGTCAGTTTGTTGAAGTAATTATTGCCCCTTCTGCCAGTGACGCAGCGCTGCAGGTGACGGCAGCCAAACAGAACGTGCGCGTGCTGATCTGCGGTCAGTGGCAGCAGCCGGTTG
Organism: Pantoea sp. M_9; assembly: GCF_008631385.1. NCBI lineage: Bacteria > Pseudomonadati > Pseudomonadota > Gammaproteobacteria > Enterobacterales > Erwiniaceae > Pantoea > Pantoea sp. M_9. The sequence goes on from NZ_VWUF01000021.1 coordinate 1,506, forward strand.
CCAGCCTGGACTTTAAACGGGTCAACGGCGGTCTGCTGGTACAGGATCGCGACCTGGGCATGATCACTGCCGACCAGCTTCGCGTGGTCACGCAGCGCCAGCCCACTGAGCAGGAGCTGCGTGACGCGCTGTTCTGCTGGAAAGTCGCCAAGTTTGTTAAATCCAATGCCATTGTTTACGCCCGCGATAACATGACTATCGGTATAGGTGCCGGTCAGATGAGCCGCGTTTATTCGGCCAAAATTGCCGGTATTAAGGCGAGCGATGAGGGGCTGGAGGTCACAGGCTCAGCGATGGCGTCTGACGCTTTCTTCCCGTTCCGCGATGGTATCGATGCTGCTGCCGCTGCCGGCGTCAGCTGTGTCATTCAGCCCGGTGGTTCTATCCGCGATGAAGAGGTGATTGCTGCTGCAGATGAACACGGCATCGCGATGATCTTTACCGATATGCGCCATTTCCGCCATTAACAGCTGGAGCAGCAATGATGAAAATTTTAGTAATTGGTAATGGCGGACGCGAGCACGCGCTGGCGTGGAAAGCGTCACAGTCACCGCTGGCTGAAACCGTGTTTGTTGCACCGGGTAACGCAGGCACCGCGCTGGAGCCGGCCCTGCAGAATGTGGCTATCAGCGCGACCGATATCCCTGCCCTGCTCGCGTTTGCACAGCAGGAGCAGATCGATCTGACGATTGTCGGTCCGGAAGCACCGCTGGTGATTGGCGTGGTTGATGCCTTCCGCGCCGCCGGACTGAAGATCTTTGGTCCGACGCAGGCGGCCGCACAGCTGGAAGGCTCAAAAGCGTTCACCAAGGATTTTCTGGCGCGCCAGCAGATCCCGACCGCTGAGTACCAGAACTTTACCGAGACAGAGCCAGCGCTGGCTTATCTGCGTCAGAAAGGCGCACCCATTGTTATCAAAGCCGATGGCCTGGCTGCAGGTAAAGGCGTCATTGTCGCGATGACGCTGGCCGAAGCGGAAGCGGCAGTTCAGGATATGCTGGCGGGTAATGCGTTTGGCGATGCCGGCCATCGTATCGTGATTGAAGAGTTTCTTGACGGTGAAGAAGCCAGCTTTATTGTCATGGTGGATGGCGACCACGTGCTGCCGATGGCTACCAGCCAGGATCATAAACGCGCTGGCGATGGCGATACCGGACCCAACACCGGCGGCATGGGAGCCTATTCACCGGCTCCGGTGGTGACTGATGAGATCCACCAGCGCGTGATGGACCAGATCATCTGGCCAACCGTGAACGGTATGAAAGCGGAAGGCAATACCTATACCGGTTTCCTGTATGCCGGACTGATGATCGACAAAGCGGGTCAGCCAAAGGTCATTGAATTTAACTGCCGCTTTGGCGATCCGGAGACCCAGCCCATTATGCTGCGGCTGAACTCCGATCTGGTGGCTCTCTGCCTGGCAGCGGTCGATGGCACCCTGGATACGCAGAGCTCAGAGTGGGATCCGCGCCCTGCACTGGGTGTCGTGCTGGCTGCAGGCGGCTATCCGGGCAGCTACCGTACCGGCGATCAGATCCACGGTCTGCCGCTTGAAGCCGTGCCGGAAGGTAAAGTGTTCCATGCCGGCACCACGCTGCAGGACGATCGGGTTGTCACCAGCGGCGGACGCGTGCTGTGCGTGACCGCACTGGGTGAAGATGTCGCCATCGCGCAGCGCAACGCCTATGCGCTGGCAGAGACTATCTCCTGGGACGGCTGCTTCTGCCGTCGCGACATCGGCTATCGCGCCATCAATCGCTGATATCCACGGGGCACCCTGCTGTGCCCCGTTTTCTCTAGCCGCTCAGATCGCTCTCTGTCGGCTGCCAGCTGCACTCATCCTCTGCGGTAACACGCAATATCTGAATCCCCTCCGGCGCTTCAAGCCATGACACCATCAGCGGCTGAGACCCCTGCTGCTGCGTCAGGCGACTCAGCGTGTCACTGTCGAACGCGACATTTTGCGGGTTACCCGCACAGTCGCGTACCCGATTGCCGCCCAGCCAGTGTCCCTGCTTCAGTAATACCCGGCCGCTCAGCAGCGCATTGCTCTGGGCCAGCATACGCTGTGCGTCAAAGCGATAGAGCGCGACGGCATCATCACTCAGCGCTTCGCGCCGTCCTGCCAGCTGTCGCTGCATAAAATTCAGGTTACCCTGATGATCAAAACGCAGCGTGACGTCATCGGGCTGCTCGCCGGTAAGATGGCGTTCCACGCTCAGCAGCGTCTCGTGTTGCCAGATATAGTCTGTTGTTTCGCGCACGGGCGTGCTGAAAGGGTTATAAACGGTACGCAGGTGGATCAGATCGTGGTCGCTGTTTTTGCGCCAGATACGAACCGCGCCGCGGTCGGCCAGGTAGCCGCTGGCGGTAAATGCCGGAAGATCAGGCGTGGCGCTGCAGCCGGAAAGCAGGACAGCACAGAGCAGGATACGGATGCGCCGAAAAAGCGTATTCGACATAGCAGGCTCCGGTAACAAAAAGGGGCGAAATCGCCCCTCTTCTAAAGCTAAACCGCAAGGCGGAAAACTTACTTAACTGCGTCTTTCAGTGCTTTACCAGAAACGAAAGCTGGTACGTTTGCTGCAGCGATTTTGATCTCTTTGCCAGTCTGTGGGTTACGACCGGTACGCTCAGCGCGGTGGTTCACTTTAAAAGTACCAAAACCAACCAGTTGTACAGCATCACCTTCTTTCAGAGACTCAGTGATCGCAGCCAGGGTAGATTCCAGCGCAGCTTTAGCCTGGGTTTTAGACAGGTCCGCTTTTTCTGCGATCACATCAATCAGTTGAGTCTTGTTCATAAGTTATCCTTAAAGTGTATTTATCGCTTGCTAAGCAACGAGTGCGAGGGAAAAGCCATATTCTGGCACTCTTCAGCCTGCACGCACCGATAGCCACAATTTTCAGCCCCCCAAATGTAGACCAGACAGGGGGCTGATGTGAAGCCTCCAGGCGCGCTAATTCAGGCCTGGAATCACGTTTTCTCGCCTTACTGCTGAAAATTTATACCGATGTTACTGATTCCGGCTTCGCGCAGGTCAGAACGCAGTCCTTTAATCAGCTCAAGGTCGCGCTCTTCGCACTCAGCCAGCAGGCGAAAAATCTCCCACTGCATGTCCCATTCATCAATGACCGCCTGGTTTTCACGCAGTTCTTCGTCGCTCATTTCGCGTCCGGCCTGCGTCATTTCCAGGATAGCCACGGTGGTGATGGAGGTGCGGCTTACTTCAATCGCATGCTCCAGCGTTTCACCGCTCAGCATCGCGTGCAGCACTTCGCTCAGCGCTACGCAGGCATCGATGGCCGGATGAACACCGTAAACATCAAAATCGTCACCAGCCGGGATCGCCTCTTCCAGTTTCTCCAGCTGGCTGTCGAAATTGATTTTGGCATCTTTCACCGTCAGGCTTTCCCATACCAGATCAAGAATGCGGCGATAGAGCTGAGGATCGGCAAATCCGGTCTGTTCGCAGAAGGCCCAGTAATTAGGGAACATCCGCTCGCATAAACAGGCCATGAAGGTCATATGCTGCCAGCTTTCCAGCTTCGCCAGACGCAAATGCACGGGGTTCTGTAACATCAAACTTACTCTCAATAGGTTAGCTGGCGGCAGTGTACCGCAAAAGGCGCGGACAAACAGCGTCAGCGCGCATTTTGCCACTTCACAAAGGCCGGACGCCCTGAGGCGACCGCATCTGCCCAGCGCGTAGGCTCCGGCAAACGGTAGCCGCCCATGCAGGCTTCAACCCAGTGCAGCGCGCTGTCCAGGCTGACACGGTGTCCGGTAGAGATAAACAGCGGGTTACAGCGCGCTTTGCTGCGCCACACCCAGGCAAGCTGCTCACCTTTATCCATCAGCGGCTGCCGGCTACCGGGTGCGGCGTCCAGATCGGCAAAGCGTCCACACAGCCGCTTTTTGGCTACGCCGATAGTGGGAATATCCACGATTGAGCCAAAATGCGCCGCCACGCCGAGGCGCCGGGGGTGCGAGATGCCGTGCCCGTCCACAAACAGCAGGTCGGGCTGCTGCGTCAGCTGCTGCCAGGCCGCCTGCAGCGCAGGCATCTCCCGAAACGAGAGAAAGCCCGGAATATAGGGCATAGTGGTAGGAATGCGCGCAATGCGATGCTCCACCAGCGTAAGTGAGGGGTATTCCAGAATGACGATCGCGGCGCGCGTCACCTCACCCCCCTGCTCAAATCCGACATCAGCGCCGCCGATAAAGCGCGGCGGCAGAACGTCAAAATCGTCCTGCCGCACCACGTTAGCAGCCAGCGCCAGCTGTTCCTGACGTAATGCGGCTAAATCCATGCTTATTCCTGATGATATTGTCGCGAAAGACGATGCACCGCCTCAACGAACACACCTGCATGTTCCGGCGGCACATCCTGATGGATACCGTGTCCGAGATTAAACACGTGTCCTTCACCCTCGCCAAACCCGGCAAGAATGCTGGCCACCTCCTCTTCAATACGGGCAGGCGGCGCATAAAGCATAGACGGGTCCATGTTACCCTGCAGCGCAACCTGATGGCCCACGCGGCGACGCGCCTCGGCCATATCCATGGTCCAGTCCAGCCCCAGCGCATCACAGCCGGTAGCAGCCATCGCCTCCAGCCACTGTCCGCCGCCTTTGGTAAAGAGCGTGACCGGGACGCGCCGGCCTTCGTTCTCACGTACCAGGCCTTCCACAATTTTATGCATGTAGTTCAGCGAAAAATCGCGGTAGTCGCGTCCGGTCAGCACACCACCCCAGGTATCGAAGATCATGACCGACTGCGCACCCGCGTTGATCTGCGCATTGAGGTAGAGGATCACGCTGTCCGCCAGCTTGTCCAGCAGCGTGTGCAGCGTGTGCGGTTCGGCATACATCATCTTTTTGATTTTGGTGAATGCCTTGCTGCTGCCGCCCTCAACCATATAGGTGGCCAGCGTCCACGGACTGCCGGAAAAACCAATCAGCGGGACGGCTCCCCTGAGATTGCGGCGGATGGTTCGTACCGCATTCATCACATAACCCAGTTCCTGCTCCGGATCGGGCACCGGCAGGTTATCAACATCCGCACGACAGGTAATCGGACGGGAGAAGCGCGGACCTTCGCCGGTTTCAAAATAGAGTCCCAGCCCCATCGCATCCGGGATGGTCAAAATATCGCTGAAGAGGATCGCTGCATCCAGCGGATAGCGGCGCAGCGGCTGCAGCGTCACTTCACACGCCAGCTCAGCATTTTTACACAGCGACATAAAATCACCGGCTTCAGCGCGCGTGGCTTTGTACTCCGGTAAATAGCGTCCGGCCTGACGCATCATCCAGACCGGGGTAACATCTACAGGCTGGCGCAGCAGGGCGCGCAGATAACGGTCGTTCTTCAGTTCACTCATAATGGGCTCTCTCATGCTAAGGGCGTCAGTGTAGCATTTTCATGCCACGCTGGCGCGACACAGCGCCACGGTGTCCTCAATCAGGCGCCGGGCCACGGTGCCTGGCGGCGGCAGCTGGGGCAGCGCATCAAAGCGATACCAGCCCGCATCGAGCAGCTCTTTTCCATCGTGCTGCAGCTCACCATCCTCATACTCCGCCATAAATGCCGTCATCAGCGAATGGGGAAAGGGCCACGGCTGCGAGGTCACATAGCGTACGTTTTTTACCCGTACGTTACTCTCCTCCATGACCTCACGCGCCACCGCCTGCTCCAGCGTTTCGCCTACTTCAACAAAGCCGGCCAGTACCGTATAGATGCTGTTGCGATGGCGGGCGTGATTGGCCAGCAGGATCTCGTCGCCGCGGCGAATCGCCACAATGATGCAGGGCGCAATCTGCGGATAGTAACGTTCGCGGCAGTGGGTACAGAGGCAGGCAAACTCACGCGGGCTGATGCGCATTTCATGGCCGCAGTAGCCGCACCAGCGGTGGGAACGGTAGAATTCAGCCAGCTGCACCCCCCGGCCGGCAAGCTGAAACAGTCCGGTATCCTGATCGATAACCTGCCGCACCGAGCCCATGTTTTCCGGGCGCGACGCCTGGATCAGCCAGACGTTTTCGCCCAGCCATTCACCGATAAGTATGCCGTGCTGGCCTGCCAGACCAAAATCTGCCGCTAAGCCGTGCGGCAGCTCACCCTGCGGCAACCAAAGTTTCTGTTCAGAGCTGACAATCCACCAGCCAGCGTCTACGCTTGAGATCTCACGTTGCATCTTATTCGTTGTCCTTAGCGTCGCACGGCACGCTGAAAGTCTGATGTTAAGTGTAATGAACAACTATAACTCACCGGGAGCCTCATATGCTTACCCAGTTAGATAACCTGACCAGGCGTGTCGGTGGCGGTAATGAATTAGTCGATGCATGGTTACGTGCGCGTCGACATCTGCTTGTCACTTACTATGAATTAATTGGCATCAAGCCGAATAAAGAGGCGCTGGCGGTGCTGAACGAGCAGGCACTGGATGATTTCTGCCATACGCTGGTGGACTATCTCTCAACCGGCCACTTCAGCATGTATGAGCGCATTATCAAAGATCTGCAGGGTGACAGTCCGCTGGTTGCTGCTGCGCATCTCTATCCGGCGCTTGAAAGCAATACCGATCGCATCATGCAGCTGTATGACACCCATTTGCAGCAGGCAATTACGGATGAAAACTGCGTTGAATTCCAGCAGGCACTCTCTGAAGTAGGCGAAACGCTGGCTTCGCGCTTCTCGCTGGAAGATAAGCTGATTCAGATGGCGTGGGATAACCAGCTGGTTTCTCCGCCGGTAGCAAACGACAGTACCATCGCGCGTCCGGCCTGATCCTGCTGCAGTTGTAAAATCCTTGTTATTCCGTAAAAGCCCACTTATGCTGAGTGGGCTTTTATTGTTTTGAACAGAAACACCTTGTCGGAGTGCCCTTCGGGGCTGAGACCGTTAATTCGGGATCCGCGGAACCTGATCAGGTTAGTACCTGCGAAGGGAACAAGAGTAGCTATTATCAGCGCGCGCTTGGGTTTTACCTGTCTGCAGGCGCTGTTACTCCTTCCGGACTCCGGACAAGCAACTTCCACTGACTTCAGGAATTTTGCTATGTCTGCTGCTAAACCTTCTCGTCGTGAACAGCGCGCGCAAGCGCAGGATTTTATCAACTCGCTGCAGGGCACCGCCTTTCCCAGCTCACAGCGTATCTGGATCAGCGGCAGCCGCGCCGATATTCGCGTGCCGATGCGTGAAATCCAGCTCAGCCCCACCCATACCGGCGGCACCAAAGCGGAGCCACAGTACGAAATCAATGAGCCGGTTCCGGTCTATGACACCGCCGGCGCCTATGGCGATCCGCAGGCCACTATCGATGTACATCAGGGACTGGCAAAGCTGCGCACCGCGTGGATAGACGAGCGTGATGACAGTGAACCGGTTATGCAGCGCAGTTCCGCTTATACCCAGCAGCGTCTGGCCGATGAGGGACTGGACCATCTGCGCTTTGAATCGCTGCCTTCTCCGCGCCGGGCAAAGCCTGGCCGCTGCGTCACGCAGCTGCACTACGCCCGTCAGGGCATCGTGACGCCGGAGATGGAGTTTATCGCGATACGTGAAAATATGGGGCGCGAACGGATTCGCAGCGAAGTTCTGCTGCAGCAACATCCGGGCGAAGCTTTTGGTGCGCACCTGCCGGCGAATATCACCGCAGAATTTGTGCGCGATGAAGTCGCCAGCGGGCGCGCCATTATTCCGTCGAATATCAACCACCCCGAATCGGAACCGATGATTATTGGCCGTAATTTTCTGGTGAAGATCAACGCCAATATCGGCAACTCTGCGGTCAGCTCCTCGATTGAAGAGGAGGTTGAAAAGCTGGTGTGGTCCACGCGCTGGGGTGCCGATACCGTAATGGACCTCTCCACCGGCCGCTACATTCATGAAACGCGCGAGTGGATCCTGCGCAACAGCCCGGTCCCCATCGGCACCGTGCCGATCTATCAGGCGCTGGAGAAGGTGAATGGCATCGCTGAAAACCTTAACTGGGAAATTTTCCGCGATACGCTGCTGGAGCAGGCGGAGCAGGGCGTCGACTACTTCACTATTCACGCCGGCGTGCTGCTGCGCTATGTGCCGATGACGGCCAGACGCCTGACCGGTATCGTGTCGCGCGGCGGCTCAATCATGGCGAAATGGTGCCTGTCACATCACCAGGAGAGTTTTCTTTATCAGCATTTCCGCGATATCTGTGAAATCTGCGCCGCTTATGACGTGGCCCTCTCGCTGGGCGATGGCCTGCGCCCGGGATCGATTCAGGATGCCAACGATGAGGCGCAGTTTGCAGAACTCAGAACCTTAGGTGAGCTGACCAAAATCGCCTGGGAGTATGACGTGCAGGTGATGATTGAAGGACCGGGCCATATTCCGATGCAGATGATCCGGCGCAACATGACCGAGCAGCTCGACCACTGCCATGAAGCGCCCTTTTATACGCTTGGCCCGCTGACTACCGATATCGCACCGGGCTACGACCACTTTACCTCCGGTATTGGCGCGGCGATGATTGGCTGGTTTGGCTGCGCCATGCTCTGCTATGTAACGCCGAAAGAGCACCTCGGGCTGCCCAATAAAGAGGATGTCAAACAGGGGCTTATCACCTACAAGATCGCCGCGCATGCCGCCGATCTGGCCAAAGGGCATCCGGGGGCGCAGATCCGCGATAACGCTATGTCCAAAGCGCGCTTTGAATTCCGCTGGGAAGATCAGTTTAACCTCGCGCTGGATCCGCATACCGCCCGCGCCTACCACGATGAGACGCTGCCGCAGGAATCGGGCAAAGTCGCGCACTTCTGTTCTATGTGCGGGCCGAAGTTCTGCTCAATGAAAATTACCCAGGAAGTGCGGGAGTTTGCGGCGCGCCAGCAGGCTGAGGCACAGCCGGTTGAAGTGGCTGAAGCGGGAATGGCAGAGATGTCTGAGACATTCCGCCGCCGCGGTGGTGAGCTCTATCACCCTGCGGATGCGATCGGTAAGGAGAAAGCATGACAACCGCGTTTGCTGCGACTGCCCCGCAGCTGGGACTCTATCCGGTGGTTGACAGCGTCAGCTGGATCGAACGCCTGCTGGCCGCCGGGGTACGCACAATCCAGCTGCGCATCAAAGATCTGCCGGATCGGGATGCAGAAGACGCTGTGCGTGAAGCGATTGCGCTGGGCCGGCACTATCACGCACGGCTGTTCATTAATGATTACTGGCGGCTGGCCATTGCGCATCAGGCATACGGCGTACACCTGGGTCAGGAGGATCTGGAGGTGGCGGATCTGCAGGCGATTCAGCAGGCGGGCCTGAGGCTGGGCATCTCAACGCATGATGACGCAGAGCGGGAGCGCGCGGTGGCACTGCGCCCCTCCTATATCGCACTGGGGCACATCTTCCCCACGCAAACCAAGCAGATGCCGTCTGCGCCGCAGGGAGTGGTCCGGCTGCAGCAACACCTGCCGCATCTGCAGGGTATCCCTGCGGTCGCTATCGGCGGCATTTCACTGGCGCGCGTGCCTGAGGTGCTGGCGACCGGTGTCGGCAGCGTGGCGGTTGTCAGCGCTATCACGCAGGCGACTGACTGGCGCGCGGCCACCGCTGAGCTGCTGCAGCTGGTGGGAAGCGGAACGCCGATCGCAGAGGCCTGAAAATTCGTGTAACCCGCGCAGAAATGGCGCAAGCCGGCCCGCAGGGGTAGCCAGCAGGCCTCGTCTGCGCGCCGGAAACCGTTACAGTACGTCTGCCCGCTGTGATTTGCAGCGGGCCAGGGCTGGTTCCCCTTCTCTTCCTCCAGCCCTGCCTTTCCGGTTTACTCCGCCACCAGCTGCTCCGCCTGATGTTTGTCGCTGCTGCACGCCTGCATGGCGCGCTCTACCGCCATTCCCAGCCGCGCCAGCGCCTGCTCCGTCTGTTCATTCATGGGCAAGCCGTAATTGAGTCGCAGACAGTTACGGTATTTACCCGCAGCGGAAAACAGAGAACCCACGGCGACCTGCAGGCTGGCCTCGCGCAGCTCGGCATTAAGCCGCACCGCATCAAACGCCTCCGGCAGCTCAATCCACATCAGAAACCCACCCTGCGGGCGCGATACGCAGATGCCGCAGGGAAAGTAGTGCCGCACCCAGCAGCTGAATGTTTCATAGTTGCGCTGATACACCTGGCGCATACGGCGCAGGTGCGGGAGATAGTGGCCCTGGCGAATAAACTCCGCCACGGTGTGCTGCGGCAGCGTGGCCGTGGATCCGGTGCCGATATATTTCATATGCAGTACCCTGTCGCGATAGCGACCCGGTGCCACCCAGCCCACCCGCAGCCCCGGTGCCAGCGTTTTTGAAAATGAGCTGCAGAGCAGCACGCGGCCATCCATGTCGAGCGATTTGAGCGTGACAGGACGCGGGTAGTCCCATGCCAGCTCGCCATAGACATCATCCTCTATGATGGCGGCATCAACCCGCTGCGCCAGCGCCAGCAGCGCCCGCTTGCGCGCTTCCGGCATAATAAAACCCAGCGGATTATTGCAGTTTGGCACCACCACTACGGCTTTGATTGGCCACTGCTCAAACGCCAACTCCAGTGCCTCAAGGCTGATCCCGGTGACTGAGTCGGTCGGGATTTCAATCACCCTGATCCCCAGTCCGCGCAATGTCTGCATCGTGCCATGAAACGCGGGCGACTCTACCGCAATGATGTCACCCGGCGCGCAGACGGCGCGAATGGAAACCGACAGCGCCTCATGGCAGCCGGTGGTGATCACAATATCCTCTGCCGTCAGCTGGCAACCGCTGTCGATGGTCAGGCGCGCCACCTGCTCGCGCAGGGCGCTGACGCCGAGCAGACTGTCATAGTTGAGCAGTTCGGTCTGCTGTTTCTGCGCCAGCCGGCTCATGATTTTCCACAGCGGTTTCAGCGTGGGCTGCGTCAGATCGGGCATGCCGCTGCCCAGCTGCATCACGTCACCGCTGGTGCGGCTGCTGAGCAGTTCCAGCACGGAATCCCACTGCGTAACCTCTACCGGCCGCTGTACCGGGCGCGTCAGCGCAGGCATCGGCGGGGTCGCTTTATGCGTGGCGACAAAATAGCCGGATCGCGGCTGCGGTACGATCAGCTGCTTCTCTTCCAGCAGATGATACGCCTGCTGCACGGTGCTGATACTGACCCCATGCTCGCTACTCAGCGTGCGTACTGAAGGCAGGCGTTCACCGCTGCGATAAAGCCCCTGCTCAATCCGATCGGAGAGCAGGCAGGCCAGATGCTGATAGCGCGTCATTGTATGCTCCTGGTAACAAATCCATCTAAAAAACCAGTACAGATAAGCGCTACTTTTAGCATTCAGACGGGACAAAACGCAATCTGTATGGTTAACAAACCCTGTATTTGGGTCTGTATGGTTTTGACGGGAAAACGGACAATGCTGCTCAGATACCCCTGTTGAGGAGCGAGAGAATGGAATTTGATCAGAATCGTGCTGCAAAACCTTTCAGCGTAACGCTGCCAGACATTATCCGTGCGGCGCTGCGGATGCTGAAGCAGTGGCGTGCCCGACGCGCGACGCGTCAGGTACTGGCTCAGCTTAGCGATAATCAGCTGCGCGATATTGGCCTGACGCGCCACGATGTAAAGTGTAAGCGCTGAGCATCAGGCAAAAAAAAACCCTGCCGGAGCAGGGTTTTTTATCATCGGTGCAGCAGACGATTACTCGTCGTTGTTGCCACCCAGACCAGCGTTCAGCAGCTCAGCCAGGCTTGCAGAGGCTTCATCCGCAGTCACCTGCGGTGCAACCGGTGCTTCACCCGCCTGACGGCGACGCATACGATCCTGATGGTAAGCATAACCGGTACCAGCCGGGATCAGACGACCCACGATAACGTTCTCTTTCAGGCCGCGCAGTTCATCACGCTTGCCTGCTACTGCGGCTTCGGTCAGGACACGCGTGGTCTCCTGGAACGAGGCTGCAGAGATAAACGACTCGGTTGCCAGAGACGCTTTGGTAATACCCAGCAGATCGCGCGCATAGGTTGCGCCGATTTTGCCAGCGGTCTCCAGATCGCGGTTGGAGATCTTGATGCGGGAGACTTCTGCCTGCTCGCCTTCAAGGAACTCCGAGCTACCTGCGCTCATGATGGTCGCTTTACGCAGCATCTGACGTACGATGACTTCGATGTGCTTATCGTTAATCTTAACGCCCTGCAGGCGGTAAACTTCCTGCACTTCGTTAGTGATATAACGCGTTACCGCATGAACGCCACGCAGACGCAGGATGTCGTGTGGTGATTCCGGGCCGTCAGATACGACGTCACCGCGTTCCACGCGCTCACCTTCGAATACGTTAAGCTGACGCCACTTCGGAATCATCTCTTCGTACGGATCGCTGCCATCAACCGGTGTGATCACCAGACGACGCTTGCCTTTGGTCTCTTTACCGAAGGAGATGATACCGCTGATCTCTGCCAGAATAGCTGGCTCTTTCGGACGACGCGCTTCGAACAGATCCGCAACGCGCGGCAGACCACCGGTGATATCCTTGGTACCGCCAGATTCCTGCGGAACACGCGCCAGGGTATCACCCGAGCTGATCTTCACGCCATCTTCCAGCTGCACAATCGCTTTACCTGGCAGGAAGTACTGAGCCGGCATGTCGGTGCCCGGGATCAGAACGTCGTTGCCGTTAGCATCAACAATTTTCAGCGCCGGACGCAGGTCTTTACCGCCAGCAGTACGCTCTGCGGAATCCAGTACCACCAGCGATGACAGACCGGTAAGGTCGTCAGTCTGACGGGTAATGGTCTGACCGTCGATCATGTCGGTGAAGCGGATGAAACCACCCACTTCGGTGATTACCGGCATGGTGTGCGGATCCCAGTTTGCTACGGTTTCGCCTGCAGCAACCTGCTCGCCATCACCTTTCGCCATCACCGCACCGTAAGGCACTTTATAGCTCTCTTTGGTACGACCGAACTCGTCGATCATCTTCAGCTCAACGTTACGTGAAACGATAACCAGCTTCCCGGAGGAGTTGGTTACTGACTTCGCGTTGGTCAGCTTGATAGTACCTTTGTTCTTCACCTGAATGCTGGATTCAGCAGCCGCACGCGATGCCGCACCACCGATGTGGAACGTACGCATTGTCAGCTGAGTACCCGGCTCACCGATGGACTGTGCTGCGATAACGCCGATGGCCTCACCTTTGTTGATGATGTGACCACGTGCCAGGTCGCGACCGTAGCAGTGTGCACACACACCGAAGTCGGTTTCACAGCTTACGACTGAACGCACTTTGATGACGTCAACGGAGTTCTCTTCCACTACGTCACACCAGTGCTCATCGATCAGCGTGTTACGCGGGATCAGGATGTCAGCAGTGCCTGGCTTCAGAACGTCTTCAGCCGTTACACGACCCAGTACACGCTCACGCAGCGGCTCTTTAACGTCGCCACCTTCGATAACCGGCGTCATCATGATGCCTTCGAACGTGCCGCAGTCATCTTCGGTAACGACCAGATCCTGCGCCACGTCAACCAGACGACGGGTCAGATAACCGGAGTTTGCCGTTTTCAGTGCGGTATCGGCCAGACCTTTACGTGCACCGTGCGTCGAGATGAAGTACTGCAGTACGTTCAGGCCTTCACGGAAGTTTGCCGTGATAGGCGTCTCGATGATGGAGCCATCTGGCTTCGCCATCAGACCACGCATACCTGCCAGCTGACGAATCTGTGCTGCAGAACCACGCGCACCGGAGTCGGCCATCATGTAGATGCTGTTGAACGAGACCTGCTGCTCTTCTTCGCCGTTACGGTTGATAACGGTTTCCGTCTGCAGATTATCCATCATCGCTTTAGAGACGCGTTCGTTGGCAGCGGCCCAGATATCGATGACTTTGTTATAACGTTCACCCGCCGTAACCAGACCAGACTGGAACTGCTCCTGGATCTCAGCCACTTCAGCTTCAGCTTCAGCGATGATTTCCGCTTTCTTCGCCGGAATAACCATGTCGTCGATACCGACTGATGCACCTGAACGGGCTGCATAGGCGAAACCGGTGTACATGGTCTGGTCAGCAAAGATAACGGTCGGCTTCAGGCCCAGAATGCGGTAACAGGTGTTCAGCATTTTGGAGATCGCTTTCTTACCCAGCGCCTGGTTGACGATGGAGTAAGGCAGACCTTTCGGTACGATCATCCACAGAATCGCACGGCCAATGGTCGTGTCGATCAGGCTGGTTTTCGCAACGAGCTCTTCCTGTTCGTTTTTCGCATATTCTGTAATACGCACTTTAACGCGGGCGTGCAGCTCAGCCAGGCCAGCGCGGTAAACACGCTCAGCTTCTTTCGGACCGGTCAGCACCATGCCTTCGCCTTTGGCGTTTACTTTGTCGCGGGTCATATAGTACAGACCCAGAACAACGTCCTGTGAAGGAACGATGATTGGCTCACCGTTCGCTGGCGACAGAATGTTGTTGGTCGACATCATCAGCGCACGCGCTTCCAGCTGAGCTTCCAGCGTCAGCGGAACGTGTACCGCCATCTGGTCACCATCGAAGTCGGCGTTATAGGCCGCACAGACCAGCGGGTGCAGCTGAATCGCTTTACCTTCGATCAGAACCGGTTCAAACGCCTGGATACCGAGACGGTGCAGCGTTGGCGCACGGTTCAGCAGTACCGGGTGTTCGCGGATAACTTCGTCCAGGATATCCCAGACAACCGCTTCTTCACGCTCAACCATTTTCTTGGCAGCTTTGATGGTGGTAGCAAGACCACGCAGCTCCAGCTTGCCGTAGATGAACGGTTTGAACAGCTCCAGCGCCATTTTCTTCGGCAGACCGCACTGATGCAGACGCAGGTATGGACCCACGGTGATAACCGAACGACCGGAGTAGTCAACGCGTTTACCCAGCAGGTTCTGACGGAAACGACCCTGCTTACCTTTGATCATGTCAGCCAGCGATTTCAGCGGACGCTTGTTAGAGCCTGTGATGGCACGACCGCGACGGCCGTTATCCAGCAGGGCATCTACCGCTTCCTGCAGCATACGCTTTTCGTTACGCACGATGATATCTGGCGCAGCCAGATCCAACAGACGCTTCAGACGGTTGTTACGGTTGATCACGCGACGATAGAGATCGTTCAGATCTGACGTTGCGAAACGACCACCATCCAGCGGTACCAGCGGACGCAGATCTGGCGGCAGAACCGGCAGAACGGTCAGGATCATCCACTCTGGCTTGTTGCCAGACTGCACGAACGCTTCCAGCAGCTTGATACGCTTGGTCAGCTTTTTACGTTTGGTCTCGGAGTTAGTCTCATTCAGCTCTTCACGCAGCTGCTCGCACTCCTGCTCCAGATCCATATTTTTCAGCAGTGCCTGGATCGCTTCCGCACCCATCTTCGCGTCAAATTCGTCACCGAACTCTTCCAGCGCATCAAGATACTGCTCTTCCGTCAGAATCTGACGTTTTTCCAGGTTGGTCATGCCGCCTTCGATAACCACGTAGGATTCGAAGTAGAGGACACGCTCAATGTCACGCAGTGGCATATCCAGCAGCAGGCCGATACGGGACGGCAGCGACTTCAGGAACCAGATGTGTGCAGTAGGTGAAGCCAGCTCGATGTGACCCATACGCTCACGGCGTACTTTGGTCTGCGTCACTTCAACGCCGCACTTCTCGCAGATAACACCGCGATGTTTCAGGCGCTTGTACTTACCGCACAGGCACTCGTAGTCTTTAACCGGTCCGAAAATACGGGCACAGAAAAGACCGTCACGCTCTGGCTTGAAGGTACGGTAGTTAATGGTTTCCGGCTTTTTAACTTCACCAAAAGACCAGGAACGGATCATGTCTGGCGAAGCCAGCGCAATTTTGATCGCATCAAACTCTTCGGTTTTAGTTTGCGCTTTCAGAAACTTAAGTAAGTCTTTCACGGATTAGCTCCCGTCGGAGTGGAACTCTCAGGGACGCGCACCCGGAGTGCGCGTCCCATAACCAGTACTTGCGAGTGCTTACTCGTCTTCCAGCTCGATGTTGATACCCAGCGAGCGGATCTCTTTCAACAGTACGTTGAAAGATTCCGGCATGCCCGGTTCCATCTGATGGTTGCCATCGACGATGTTTTTATACATCTTCGTACGGCCGTTGACGTCATCAGACTTAACGGTAAGCATTTCCTGCAGGGTATACGCGGCACCGTATGCTTCCAGTGCCCACACTTCCATCTCACCGAAGCGCTGACCACCGAACTGCGCCTTACCACCCAGCGGCTGCTGAGTAACGAGGCTGTAGGAGCCGGTCGAACGGGCGTGCATCTTGTCATCAACCAGGTGGTTCAGTTTCAGCATGTACATGTAACCTACGGTTACCTGACGCTCAAACTGCTCACCGGTACGGCCATCAAACAGCGTGATCTGACCAGAAGAAGGCAGGCCGCCGAGCTGCAGCAGCTCTTTGATCTCGCTCTCTTTCGCACCATCGAACACTGGCGTGGCGATTGGCATACCTTTTTTCAGGTTCTCTGCCAGACGCAGCACTTCATCGTCCGAGAAGGTGTTCAGATCAACTTTCTGACGCACGTCGGTGCCCAGATCGTAAGCACGCTGGATAAACTCACGCAGTTTGGCGACTTCTTCCTGCTTCTTCAGCATCGCATTGATCTTCTCACCAATGCCTTTCGCCGCCATACCCAGGTGGGTTTCCAGGATCTGACCGATGTTCATACGCGATGGTACGCCCAGCGGGTTCAGTACGATGTCAACCGGCGTGCCGTTTTCGTCATAAGGCATATCTTCGATCGGGTTGATCTTGGAGATAACACCTTTGTTACCGTGACGACCTGCCATTTTGTCACCAGGCTGGATCTGACGTTTAACGGCCAGATAAACCTTAACGATCTTCAGCACGCCTGGTGCCAGATCGTCGCCCTGGGTGATTTTGCGACGCTTCGCTTCGAGTTTCTTCTCAAACTCGTGCTTCAGCTCATCATACTGTCCGGCCAGCTGCTCGAGAGTATTCTGCTTCTCTTCGTCAGTCAGGCCCAGCTCCAGCCAGCGCTCACGCGGCAGCTTGTCCAGCTTATCCGCTTCAACGCCGCCTGCGATCAGCACAGCCTGAATACGGCTGAACAGACCCGCTTCGAGGATCTGCAGTTCTTCAGACAGGTCTTTCTTCGCCTGCTTCAGCTGCATCTCTTCGATTTCCAGCGCGCGCTTGTCTTTTTCTACGCCATCGCGGGTAAAGACCTGCACATCGATAACGGTACCAGAGACGCCATTCGGTACGCGCAGCGACGAGTCTTTCACGTCGGACGCTTTTTCACCGAAGATAGCGCGCAGCAGTTTCTCTTCTGGCGTCAGCTGGGTTTCACCTTTAGGCGTTACCTTACCGACCAGAATGTCACCACCGGTGACTTCTGCACCGATATAGACGATACCGGATTCATCCAGCTTGGAGAGCGCAGCTTCGCCGACGTTCGGGATGTCAGCGGTGATCTCTTCCGGCCCCAGTTTGGTGTCACGGGACACGCAAGCCAGTTCCTGAATGTGAATCGTGGTGAAACGGTCTTCCTGCACTACACGCTCTGAGACGAGGATGGAGTCTTCGAAGTTGTAACCGTTCCATGGCATGAACGCCACGCGCATGTTCTGACCCAGCGCCAGCTCACCCAGATCGGTGGATGGACCATCTGCCAGCACGTCACCGCGCTCGATTGGCTCACCCAGAGAGACACACGGCATCTGGTTGATACAGGTGTTCTGGTTTGAACGGGTGTACTTGGTCAGGTTGTAGATGTCGATACCGGCTTCGCCTGCGTACATCTCTTCTTCGTTAACTTTGATAACGATACGGGATGCATCTACATACTGTACGGTACCACCACGTTTCGCGACGGCAGTTACACCGGAGTCAACCGCTACTGCACGCTCCATACCGGTACCTACCAGCGGCTTATCAGCGCGCAGGGTCGGGACCGCCTGACGTTGCATGTTCGCACCCATCAGGGCGCGGTTAGCATCATCGTGTTCCAGGAACGGGATCAGTGACGCACCGACAGAAACCACCTGCTGGGTGGAAACGTCCATGTAGTCAACCTGATCGCGGCTGAACAGGCTCGACTCACCTTTGCTGCGGCAGGTGACGAGGTCGTCAACAAAGCTGCCATCATCAGCAAGGTTGGTGTTCGCCTGAGCGATAACGTAGTTACCCTCTTCAATCGCAGAAAGGTAATGAATTTCGTCACTCACTTTGCCATCAACAACGCGACGGTATGGTGTCTCAAGGAAACCATATTCGTTGGTCTGCGCGTAGACAGAGAGTGAGTTGATCAGGCCGATGTTCGGGCCTTCCGGCGTTTCGATTGGACATACGCGACCGTAGTGAGTCGGGTGTACGTCACGCACTTCAAAGCCAGCACGCTCACGGGTCAGACCGCCTGGGCCCAGAGCAGAAATACGGCGCTTATGCGTAATTTCAGACAGCGGGTTGTTCTGGTCCATAAACTGAGACAGCTGGCTGGAACCAAAGAACTCTTTCACTGCGGCTGAAATTGGCTTGGCGTTAATCATATCCTGCGGCATCAGCGTATCGAGATCGCCCAGTGACAGACGCTCTTTCACTGCACGCTCAACGCGAACCAGACCTACGCGGAACTGGTTCTCAGCCATCTCACCGACAGAACGGATACGACGGTTACCAAGGTGATCGATGTCATCCACTTCACCGATACCGTTACGGATACCGATCAGCTTCTTCATCACCTCGATGATATCTTCTTTGCTCAGGATACCTGAACCTTCGATCTCATCGCGCAGCAGAGAGCGGTTGAACTTCATGCGGCCGACCGCAGAGAGATCGTAACGATCTTCAGAGAAGAACAGGTTCTCAAACAGGTTTTCCGCTGCTTCACGCGTTGGCGGCTCGCCCGGACGCATCATACGGTAGATCTCAACCAGCGCGCTCAGGCGATCGTTGGTTGGGTCAACACGCAGGGTCTCGGAGATATAAGGGCCGTGATCCAGATCGTTGGTGAACAGGGTTTCGATGCGCTTGTGGCCCGACTGGCTCAGTTTCGCCAGCAGATCCAGTGACAGCTCCATGTTAGCCGGAACAATCAGCTCACCGGTGTTCAGATCGATGTAGTCTTTAGCAACGACTTTACCGGCGATATATTCAACCGGAACTTCGATATGCTGAACGCTATCTTT
Source organism: Pantoea sp. M_9 (assembly GCF_008631385.1). NCBI lineage: Bacteria > Pseudomonadati > Pseudomonadota > Gammaproteobacteria > Enterobacterales > Erwiniaceae > Pantoea > Pantoea sp. M_9. Next base: position 20,682 of record NZ_VWUF01000021.1, read on the forward strand.
TTCCAGCTGGCGAATATGACGCGCAGTGATGCGACGACCTTTCTCAACGTAGACCGTACCGTTGGCTTCGATATCGAAGGAAGCTGTTTCGCCACGCAGGCGCTCAGGCACCAGTTCCATTTGGAGCTTGTTGTCGCGGATTTCAAAGACCACTTTTTCGAAGAACAGATCGAGGATCTGCTCAGTGGTGTATTCCAGCGCGCGCAGGATGATACTGGCCGGCAGCTTACGACGACGGTCAATACGGACGAACAGGTTATCTTTTGGATCGAACTCGAAGTCGAGCCATGAACCACGGTAAGGGATGATACGTGCGTTATAAAGCACTTTACCGGAAGAGTGCGTTTTACCCTTATCGCTGTCAAAGAACACGCCAGGACTACGATGCAGCTGAGAAACGATAACACGCTCAGTACCATTGATAACAAAGGTACCGTTGTCAGTCATGAGTGGAATTTCACCCATGTAGACTTCTTGTTCTTTGATGTCTTTGACGGTGCCTTCCGGCGCTTCGCGCTCATAGATCACCAGACGCAGTTTCACGCGCAGCGGTGCCGAATAGGTCACGCCACGGATCTGACATTCAGTTACGTCAAAGACCGGCTCACCCAGGCGATAGCTGACATACTGCAATTCAGAGTTGCCGCTGTAGCTCGCGATTGGGAACACGGAACGGAAGGCTGCTTCCAGACCGTACTGGCCTTCTGGATCTTGCTCGATGAACTTCTGAAACGAGTCAAGCTGGATAGAAAGGAGATAGGGAACATCCAGAACTTGTGGACGTTTACCAAAATCCTTACGAATACGTTTTTTCTCGGTATAGGAGTAAACCATAGGGTTCCTCAGCTAGCTGACAAGTCGACCCACGCTGTCCGTCCTGACGGGACAGTTATGCAACACTATTTTTGTTTTTCATGCGATGCGTGGCACCCCATGCAATACATCTTTCTATCACTCTTAAATCATTTCATCGCTATTGTGCCGGCAGGGAACCTTCACAGGAGAGCGGTATATTAAGGCGTCGATAGAAAAAGATATTGAAGAGAAACAATGGATAAACAGTGCGAAACGCCATCGTTCCCCTGTAGCGCAAAAAGGCTGGTGACCAAAAAGTCACCAGCCATCAGCCCGATTACTCAGACTGCAACCCTAAGGTTGTCTTACTTAACTTCAACTTCAGCGCCAGCTTCTTTCAGAGCAGCTTCAAGTGCAGCTGCGTCATCTTTGCTGATGCCTTCTTTGATCACGCCAGTCGCTTCAACCAGATCTTTGGCTTCTTTCAGGCCCAGACCAGTTGCAGTACGTACTGCTTTGATTACTGCTACTTTGTTCGCGCCAGCTGCTTTCAGCACAACGTCGAACTCAGTTTTCTCTTCAACAGCTTCAGCCGGGCCAGCAGCTACAGCTACAGCAGCAGCAGCAGAAACGCCGAATTTTTCTTCCATAGCAGAAACCAGCTCAACTACTTCCATTACGGACATAGCTGCAACGGCTTCCAGGATTTGATCTTTAGTGATAGACATGTCGATTGTTCCTAAAATTCACAAAAAGTTTATACGTAAGCAGGTACGAAGGAAAAGAGAGAGGCCTTAAGCCGCTTCTTTTGCATCGCGTACAGCAGCCAGAGTGCGAACCAGTTTGCCAGCAGCGGCTTCTTTCATGGTCGACATCAGACGTGCCAGTGCTTCTTCGTAAGTCGGCAGAGTTGCCAGACGGTCAATATTGTCCGCCGTGATCAGCTCACCTTCAAAGGCTGCAGCTTTGACCTCAAATTTTGCATTCGCTTTCGCGAACTCTTTAAACAGACGAGCAGCAGCGCCCGGGTGTTCCATAGAGTATGCAATCAGGGTCGGACCAACAAACGTGTCTTTCAGGCACTCGAAAGGAGTCCCTTCAACGACGCGGCGCAGCAGGGTGTTGCGAACAACACGCATGTAAACGCCAGCTTCACGACCTGCTTTACGCAGTTCAGTCATTTTATCAACGGTAACGCCACGGGAATCCGCAACAACCGCTGAAAGCGCGCCTTTGGCTACTTCGCTAACTTCAGCAACAATCGCTTGTTTGCCTTGAAGATTTAATGCCATTAGCTTTGCTCCTGGATTTGACCGGGAAAAATTTCCCGGAACTCACTTCACCTGACTGCCCGAAAGCAGCAGGCGCTATTACACGGTGAGCAGAATCCAGTGAAGAAATAAATCTTTTTGGTTCTGTCACCGTCTACGCAGGATATTAAGCAGAGTTTCCGAAGAAATTTCCGCTCCTGCGGTCTTGGACGGAGGCCAGGATCAGGCCTGGCTCCAACCTTAGCCGCTGTATTTTAATGCATTACCACATTAAGCCGCAGCGGCTATGAATTTGGGTTCTGAGAACAGCGTTCATTCAGAACAACGGGCGTAAGATTCTAGATGAATTTTTCGCCCGTTTCAAGCAGCAATTAGTTTGCTGCTGCGTTCAGACCAGCCTGGTCAACGGCAACGCCGGCGCCCATAGTGGTAGAGATGCTGACTTTCTTGATGTACACGCCTTTAGCCTGAGCAGGTTTTGCTTTTTTCAGCGCAACCAGCAGAGATTCCAGGTTTTCTTTCAGTTTGTCAGTATCGAAGTCCACTTTACCGATGGTAGTGTGGATGATGCCGTTTTTGTCGTTACGATAACGAACCTGACCTGCTTTAGCGTTCTTAACCGCTTCAGCAACGTTTGGCGTTACAGTACCAACTTTCGGGTTTGGCATCAGACCACGTGGACCCAGAACCTGGCCCAGCTGGCCAACAACGCGCATTGCATCCGGAGATGCGATAACGACGTCAAAGTTCATTTCGCCTTTTTTGATCTGATCGGCCAGATCTTCCATACCCACCAGCTCAGCGCCAGCTGCTTTAGCAGCTTCAGCGTTTGCGCCCTGGGTAAAGACAGCAACACGTACTGAACGACCAGTACCGTGTGGCAGAACGGTTGCACCACGTACGTTCTGATCAGATTTACGTGCATCGATGCCGAGGTTAACAGCAACGTCTACGCTTTCTGTGAATTTGGCAGTAGCCAGTTCTTTCAGCAGAGCAACAGCTTCGTTGATGTCGTACTGTTTAGTTGCATCAACTTTGTCACGGATCACGCGCATGCGCTTGGTCAGCTTAGCCATTTCTTAATCCTCCACTACCAGGCCCATGGAACGAGCAGTACCTTCGATAGAGCGAGTCATCGCTTCTACGTCAGCACCAGTCATGTCCGCAGCTTTGGTTTCTGCGATTTCACGTACCTGAGCACGAGTTACTTTACCGACTTTGTCTTTGTTCGGCTTACCAGAACCAGACTTGATGCCCGCTGCTTTTTTCAGCAGTACGGCAGCCGGAGGCGTTTTGGTAACGAAGGTGAAAGAACGGTCGCTATATACGGTGATAACAACTGGAGTAGGCAGGCCTTTCTCCAGAGATTCTGTTTTGGCGTTAAACGCTTTACAGAATTCCATGATGTTAACACCCTGCTGACCCAGAGCCGGACCAACCGGTGGGCTCGGGTTAGCCATACCAGCTGCAACCTGCAGCTTAACGTAGGCTTGTACTTTCTTGGCCATGATAATTCCTCTATTGGGTATAGCGCCTGAAAACAGGCTCCCCGTGGTAACGATTTACCCGCCGTTGCCAGCGTGTAAAAACAAAAGGCGCGAAATTATAGGTAAATTTCGCGCCTTCTGCAAGAGTCAAAAAGTGAACAAAAGGGTTAACCTTTCTCCACCTGAGCAAAATCGAGCTCAACCGGTGTTGCACGACCAAAGATAGAGACCGACACTTTCAGGCGGCTCTTCTCATAGTCAACTTCTTCGACCACGCCGTTGAAGTCAGCAAACGGACCGTCGTTGACGCGTACCATCTCGCCTGGCTCAAACAGCGTTTTCGGACGCGGCTTATCACCTACCTGCTGCAGGCGGTTCATAATCGCATCAACTTCTTTGTCACTGATTGGTGCAGGACGGTCAGATGTACCGCCAATGAAGCCCATTACACGCGGTACACTGCGCACCAGGTGCCAGCTGGCGTCATTCATCACCATCTGTACCAGCACGTAGCCAGGGAAGAATTTGCGCTCGCTTTTGCGACGCTGACCGCCACGGATTTCAACGACTTCTTCAGTCGGCACCATGACGTCACCAAACAGTTCTTCCATGTTGTGCAGTTTGATATGCTCTTGCAGCGACTTCGCTACGCGGGCTTCAAAACCGGAGAACGCCTGAACGACGTACCAGCGTTTTTTTGGAGCTTCAGACATCTCAGAACCTCAGGCCAGTAATAAACGATACCAGACGGACCAGAATACCATCCAGCCCCCACAAAATCAGTGACATCACGGCCGTAACCGCGGCAACGATTAGCGTGGTATGTAAGGTTTCCTGACGGGTTGGCCAGATAACCTTGCGCATTTCGGTTCTTGCTTCACGAGCAAAAGCCACGGTTGCTTTACCTTTGATAGTCAGTAAAGCGATGCCACCCGCAGCAGCGATCAGCACTACTACAGCCAGCGCACGTAAGGGCAGCGTAATATCGCGATAGAGATAGTTGCCTACAATGGCAACCAGCAGTAACGCAATCACAGCTACCCACTTTATCGCTTCCAGGCCGCGCCCGCTCCCTTGAGCTTCGGTATTCGCACTCATAAACCAACCTGCCACAATAATTCAGAAACTATTCTGCCCCGCGTATAGGCGAGGCATCCAAACCGAATGAGCTGTTGGGCATAACTCGGTCTCCAGCGCTGTAAAACAGAGCCTGTCTCAGCAATGATTATGATTGAAAATCACTGATGAGCCAGGTTCTAAGTGACAGCGTGCAAAAAGGGCATCAAATGATGCCCTTTTCATGCGCATTGCGTCAAATACTATCGCAATTAAGCGATAACAGAAGCAACAACGCCCGCGCCAACGGTACGGCCGCCTTCGCGGATTGCGAAGCGCAGACCCTGGTCCATCGCGATTGGGTGGATCAGGGTAACAACCATCTTGATGTTGTCGCCCGGCATGACCATCTCAACGC
>NZ_VWUF01000022.1:0-25570 GCF_008631385.1 Pantoea sp. M_9
TTTTTTACTGAGTGGCGAGTTTCTGTTCTTTTCGCTGCGATCGCGAGCGATCCGGTTAAATTTCACCTTGTTCAGCACTGCATTTAGCTGCACGCTGGGAATAATTGATAAAGGAGAAAGATCATGTCTGTAGCCCTGCGCCCCTATAAGTACTCTTTTCCGCAAACCGGCGAGCGTGTCATGGTAGATAGCAGCAGCGTTGTTGTGGGTGATGTCCGGTTAGATGATGATGTCAGTATCTGGCCGCTGGTCGCGATCCGCGGTGATGTTAATCACGTCATCATTGGTAAAAGAAGCAATATACAGGATGGCAGCGTTCTGCACGTCACGCATAAGTCAGCCACCAATCCCCAGGGTTATCCTTTACTCATTGGCGAAGATGTGACGGTCGGGCATAAGGCGATGCTGCATGGCTGTACTATCGGCGATCGCGTGCTGGTCGGCATGGGCTCAATCGTACTGGACGGGGCCATCGTTGAAGAGGATGTCATGATCGGGGCGGGCAGTCTGGTCCCCCCCGGCAAGCGTCTCGTTAGCGGCTATCTCTATTTAGGTAGTCCGGTGAAACAGATTCGCCCGCTTACTGACGCTGAAATTGCCGGCCTGCTTTACTCATCCGGCAATTACGTCAAATGGAAAGATGATTATCTGAATCAGGAGAGCCAGACCCAGCCCTGATCGCTGATGGCGTCCGTCAGAATAAGCTTTTCAGCTTCCTCTTCTATATCCCAGCGATGTGCGCAGAACAGCGCCATCGCCTCTCCCTCACCAAAACGTGCATGAAGCGCGGACTGAGAAATAGCACAGGTGATTCCCATGCCATTGACCAGAGCAGGAAAGATGACTGCCTGCTGCTGCCAATCCCAGCATTCCCGTTCAGGAAAATGAATCGCCTGATTCATGGCTGCATGGCTCGCTTTAACGTATCGATCACCGGCGTTATCTCCGGCATGACACCGTGCCAGAGATGAAAAGCGTGTGCAGCCTGTCCCACCAGCATGCCCGTGCCATCCGCCACGACGTCAGCGCCCTTCTGCTGGCACCATAGAAGAAAAGGCGTCAGGCCCGGCTGATAAAACATGTCATAGCAGCGTACCCGGCGCTCAATCAGCGTGGCAGGTAAAGGTGGGATGTCGCCTGCAACACCGCTGGAGGTGGCATTGATAATCAGATCAAAAGCCTGTGCACTGAGCCGGGCAAAGTTTACCGCCTCGATCTCTCCGCAGTGACTAAACTGTTGCGCCAGCTCTTCAGCACGGCTGGCGGTGCGGTTTACCACCACCAGCGAGCAGCCAGCCGCAAGCAGTGGCTGGATCACACCGCGCGCAGCCCCCCCTGCACCGACCAGCAGGATCCGATCGCCTGGCTGGATCATCTCCAGCCTTTGCAGATCGCTGAGCAGGCCGATCCCGTCGGTGTTATCCCCGAAAAGCGAGCCATCACTTCTCTTATGTAGCGTATTCACTGCGCCAGATAGCCTGGCGCGCTCACTCAGCGCGTCAGCCAGCGACCACGCCTGCTGTTTAAACGGCAGGGTCACGTTAGCCCCCCTCCCCGCCGCAGCGAAAAAGGCGCGCAGCGTCTGCGGAAAAGCATCCAGCGGCGCGCAGATTTGACCATAGCTGTGAGCTATACCGGTTTGCCGCGCAAATTCGCGATGAATAAAGGGGGACTTACTGTGCGCAATCGGATGGCCAAAAACGGCGAAGTTTTCCATCTGTCAGCCCTGGCGAATCAGTTCACCGCTGAGTACATCGCGGATCTCTGAAGGGTTAAGACGTCCTCCGGTGGCTGCCTGCAGCACCGGAAACGCAACGCCAAACTGCTCAGTGACTTCAGCAGCGGTGCGACAGGGCGGCATGCCGGTCAGGTTTGCGCTGGTAGAGACCAGCGGTTTGCCAAAAGCACGGCATAATGCCTGAACCTCAGAGTGATTACTGACGCGGATTGCCAGTGAATTGAAGCGCCCCGTCAGCCAGCGTGGTGTGCTGGATCTTGCTGGCACCACCCAGGTTACCGGACCAGGCCAGGAGGCAAACATACGTTCGCGCTGCTCCGCTGTCAGTTGCTCATCGTCAATATAGGGCGTCAGCTGGGTATAGTCAGCGGCAATGAGGATCAATCCTTTCTCGACCGGACGTTGTTTCAGCTGCAGCAGCGCCATCACTGCACGTTCGCTGTCAGGGTCGCAGCCAAGGCCAAATACGGCTTCGGTGGGATAGGCGATTACGCGCTGCTGCTTTAGCTGTTCAATGCAGAAGTCAGCGCTTCCTGGAATAGATTGAGACTGGTTCATGGTTACTCTTCATCTGGCACAACGGGCTTGCCGCAGCGTTTACTGGCGCAGAAACGCCTGACGCCCTGTGCAGTTTTCTTTTCTATTAGTAAGGGGAACTGGCAGTGCGGACACGTGCCGTCAACCGGCGTAGCGTTAATCGCAAACTGACACTCAGGATAGCGATCGCAGGCGTGAAACGTTTTGCCATAGCGCGAGCGTCGCTGGACCAGCTTACCGCTGGCGCACTGCGGACAGGCAATAGACGTCACGTCGGGTTTATCAACGGCTTCCGTATAGTGACACTCCGGATAACCGCTGCAGCTGATAAACATGCCAAACCGCCCCTGACGCAGTACTTTGTCTGCACCACACTGCGGGCAGGCATGCCCTTCCAGCACCTTAACGATATGGCCATCCGCCTGATTTTTCATCGGCCGGATATAGTCGCAGGCGGGATAGTTACTACAGCCCAGAAACGGGCCCGTTTTGCCAGAACGTATGACTAATTCTGCCCCGCACGCGGGGCAGGGTTCCTGTTTGCGCACGCTAAACAGCGCTGATTTATTCATATTACCCGGGGTATTCATTACAGATTAATGCAGCATACCTTCATTGACGTCGAATAACAGTTCTTCCATTTGCTGATAGGCATTTTCGCATCCCGGAATATTAAACAGCACCATCAGCACCACCCATTTCAGATCCTGCAGATCGAACTCCAGCGTATCAAGCGCCATGACCCGTTCGATAACCATTTCCCGCGTTTCCATGTTCAGTACCTGAATCTGCTCAAGGAACAGCACGAAACCGCGACACTCTGCATCTAAACGCTGGCTCTCTTCCTCAGTGTAGATACGCATAGAGAGAGGATCGTTTGCCAGTAATACCGGTGCGACCAGCCCCTCCTGGTAATCCGCCAGCCGTTCAAGCCAGTTCAGCGCATTATAGATATCTTCACGGTGAAAACCGGCGTCGGTTAGATCATCAGTGAGTTTATCCTGATCAACGCGCATCTCAGCTTCGTTATGAATATAGGTTTCAAACAAGTACATAAGTACGTCGAACATGGCATGCCCTCCTCAATCGGACATAGCCGCCGGGTACAGCTGCGATCCATCCTGCTAACTCCAGTTCGAGCAATTGTGCAGCGATGACTGGCACAGGTTGGCCGGCACGTTCAGCGACGACGTCAACAGGTGTAACCTCATCACCTACGTTAGCCAACGCGCTGAGAAATGGCAATGGAACATCGTCACTGAGTTGTGAATAAATTGTGTCCGATTGGTTTACGGGCAGCCACTGCAGCGTAGAGTGCAGATCCTCCAGAATATTATTGGGATGAGCAACCAGCAGTGCGCCCTGCTGTATCAGCCAGTGCACGCCTTCACTGCCGGCGTTACCCAGCGCACCGGGCAGCGCATAAATATTGCGGTTTTGCTCAAGTGCATAACGCGCCGTCACCAGCGAACCGCTTTTCAGCGACGCCTCTACCACCAGCACGCCATAGCTTAAGCCACTAATAATGCGGTTACGTCGCGGGAAGTTCACGCCATGTGGCGCACACGTCAGCGGCAGTTCAGAAATAAGCGCACCGCCGTGGCTGATTATGTCGCAGGCCAGCGCCTGATGCTGCTTTGGATAGAGACACTGTAATCCACTGCCCAGTACCGCCAGCGTCTTTCCTCCGGCAGCCAGCGCGGCACGATGCGCAATACCATCAATACCGCGCGCCAGTCCGCTGGTAATAGCCAGACCACTTACAGCCAGCTGCTGCGTAAACCACTCTCCCCACTCTTTCCCGTAAAGTGAGCAGTTGCGGCTGCCGACCACGGCAAGCTGAGGCTGAGTAAGCGCTGCTGCATCGCCAGCGACAAACAGCGCAGTCGGGTAGCGTGCGGTCTCTTTGAGCCGCTCCGGATAACGAGCATCTGTGCAGTCAATCAGGCTATGCTGCGGCTGCTCCAGCCACGCCAGTGTGTTATCACGCTGGCGCGGGCACAGCGTCAGGTAGTGCTGCCGCTGTTGTTCACTCATTCCCTGAGCGCGCAGCCACTCATCATCCACTCTGTCAGCAGCCTTTAACGCCGTCATAAAGCGGTGCGCTTTGTGACCGCTCAGGCCCCGTACGTTTGCTGCTCTGAGCACTCTTTCCAGCTTTTCCATTTTGCCTTCCATGACCGCCGTGTCTGTGCCGTGCAATGCTGTCAATCGGGCCCTGAAAAGTCTACAATATGAACCAGTAATCTTTTCTTTAACGCATATAGATCTGGATATTTATGTCAGTTTTGCAGGTATTACATTTTCCTGACGATCGCCTTCGCAAAATTGCTGCACCGGTTGCAGCAGTTGACGCCGGGGTTCAGCGTATCGTCGATGATATGTTTGAAACGATGTATGCCGAAGAAGGCATTGGCCTGGCGGCTACACAGGTTGATATCCACCAGCGTATTATCGTTATCGATGTCTCTGAAAATCGAGACGAGCGCCTGGTGCTTATCAATCCGGAGCTGCTGGAAAAAAGTGGCGAGACCGGTATCGAGGAAGGCTGCCTTTCTATTCCGGAACAGCGTGCATTTGTGCCGCGCGCCGAGCGCGTCAAAGTTCGCGCGCTGGATCGTGACGGTAACAGCTTTGAACTGGAAACGGATGGCCTGCTGGCAATCTGTATTCAGCATGAGATTGACCATCTGGACGGCAAACTGTTTATCGATTATCTGTCACCGCTGAAACGCCAGCGTATTAAACAGAAACTGGAAAAACTGGCTCGCCAGAATACCCGCGCATCCTGAGAGCGAACAGAAGGCTAAATTGTGTCTGCACCGTTGAAAATTATTTTTGCCGGTACACCTGACTTTGCAGCGCGTCACCTTGACGCGCTGCTTGCATCTGAGCATCAGGTAACCGGCGTCTTTACCCAGCCCGATCGTCCCGCCGGGCGCGGCAATAAACTCACTCCCGGCCCGGTAAAAGTGTTAGCACAGACGCACGGTATACCGGTTTTTCAGCCCAAATCCCTCAGGCCGGAAGAGAACCAGCAGCTGGTAGCCGATCTGCAGGCAGATATCATGGTCGTTGTGGCCTACGGGCTGATCCTGCCACAGGCAGTGCTTTCAATGCCCCGTCTCGGTTGCGTGAACGTTCACGGCTCGCTGCTGCCACGCTGGCGCGGCGCGGCGCCGATTCAGCGTGCACTCTGGGCTGGCGATAGCGAAACCGGTGTGACCATTATGCAGATGGATGCAGGCCTCGACACAGGCGATATGCTGCTCAAACTCAACTGCCCGATTGGTCCGGAGGATACCAGCGCTTCGCTTTACGATCGTCTGGCTGAACTGGGGCCGCAGGGCCTGCTGCAGACGCTGAATATGCTGGCGACCAATCGCGCACAGCCGGAAATCCAGGACAACGCTCTGGCGACCTACGCTGAAAAGCTCAGCAAAGAGGAAGCCCGGCTGGACTGGACGCTGCCGGCCGCGCAGCTTGAGCGCTGCATCCGTGCCTTTAATCCCTGGCCGGTAAGCTATTTTCTTATCGATAATCAACCGGTAAAAGTCTGGCAGGCAACGGTGCTACCGCATCAGGATAAACAGCCGGGCGAAATCCTGCACGCCGATAAACAGGGCATTCAGATCGCAACCGCAGATGGTGTTTTAAACCTGTTATCCCTGCAGCCAGCTGGCAAAAAACCTATGTCAGCTCAGGACCTGCTCAATTCACGTCGCGAATGGTTCACTCCCGGAACCGTTCTGGCCTGATCCTGTCGCCCGGCTCGCGCCGGGCCCAATTGCCTGATGAAATACTATGAAAAAAGCGACTAACCTGCGCAGCCTGGCGGCGCAACTGATCGAACGTGTGGTGGATAAAGGCGAATCGCTCAGCGCTATCCTTCCTGCCGCGCAAAAAACCGTGGCGGACAAAGATGGCGCCCTGCTGCAGGAGTTGTGCTTTGGCGTAACGCGCACATTACCCCAGCTGGAAGCGCTGATCGGCAAGCTGATGGAGCGCCCGTTAACCGGTAAACAGCGCGTGCTGCACTACCTGATTATGGTCGGCCTTTATCAGCTGCTTTATACGCGGATCCCGCCGCATGCCGCGCTGGCGGAAACCGTTGCCGGCGCAGAAGTCCTTAAGCGGGCTAACCTGAAAGGGCTGCTGAATGGTGTGTTACGCCAGTTTCAGCGTCAGCAGGAGAGCCTGCTGGCAGAAGTGGATCAGGCACCGCAACGCTATCTGCATCCTGGCTGGTTACTGAAACGCCTTCAGCACGCCTGGCCGCAGCAGTGGCAGGCGATTACCGAGGCCAATAATCAGCGTCCGCCAATGTGGTTGCGCGTCAATCGCCAGCATCATACGCGTGATGCCTGGCTGGCATTGCTGAATCAGGCGGATAAAAATGGCATCTGCGGCGATGCGCCGGATGCTGTACGTCTGGAATCACCGGCACCTGTAAGCCAGCTGCCGGGGTTTGATCAGGGATGGGTTACGGTTCAGGATCTTTCTGCGCAGCGTTGTGCACTGCTGCTCGAACCTCAGCCGGGCGAACATATACTGGATCTCTGTGCAGCACCGGGCGGTAAAACCACACATATCCTGGAAGTGGCACCGCAGGCCAGTGTGATGGCAGTTGATATCGATGAGCAGCGCCTGAGCCGCGTGAGGGAAAACCTGCTGCGCCTGAACATGACTGCAGAGGTGCGTCAGGGCGATGGCCGTACCCCTGCGGCCTGGTGTAACGATCTGACATTTGACCGTATTCTGCTTGATGCGCCCTGTTCTGCAACCGGCGTGATACGTCGCCATCCTGATATCAAATGGCTGCGCCGCGATCGGGATATTGCGGAGCTGGCAGCACTGCAGCGTGAAATCCTTGATGCCATCTGGCCACGTCTGAAATCAGGCGGCACGCTGCTGTATGCGACCTGTTCAGTATTGCCGGAAGAGAACCATGAGCAAATCCGCACGTTTCTTGCCGACCATGAGGATGCCATCGCGGTGCCACTGCCGCAGGGAGATGAATATGGCTGGCAGGTCTTTCCGCACGCTGACGGCGGTGACGGCTTTTTCTACGCTAAGCTGATAAAAAAATAGTGCGGCGCACGCTAATGAGAGCAACAGAGCGATGAAAATTATTATCCTCGGAGCCGGTCAGGTCGGCGGTACGCTGGCAGAGAATCTGGTGGGTGAAAACAATGACATCACCGTGGTAGACAGCGACCCTTCACGTTTACGCGTGTTGCAGGACAAATTTGACCTGCGCGTTGTTCACGGCCACGGTTCTCATCCGCGTGTGCTGCGCGAAGCGGGCGCAGAAGATGCCGATATGCTGGTTGCCGTAACCAGCTCGGACGAAACCAATATGATCGCCTGTCAGGTAGCTTACTCGCTGTTTAACACGCCAAACCGTATTGCGCGTATTCGTGCAGCGGACTATCTGCGCGATGGCGACAAATTGTTTACACCGGAAGCGGTGCCCATTGACCACTTAATCTCTCCTGAACAGCTGGTTATCGACAATATCTATCGTCTTATCCAGTATCCTGGCGCCCTTCAGGTGGTCAACTTTGCGGAAGGGAAAGTAAGCCTTGCCGTGGTTAAAGCCTATTATGGCGGCCCGCTGGTCGGCAATCCGCTCTCTATCATGCGTGAGCATATGCCGCACATCGATACGCGGGTTGCAGCTATTTTTCGTCAGGATCGCCCTATTCGTCCGCAGGGATCAACCATTGTAGAAGCGGGTGATGAAGTGTTCTTCATTGCTGCCAGCCAGCATGTTCGCGCGGTAATGAGCGAGATGCAGCGGCTGGAAAAGCCTTACAAACGCATCATGCTGGTAGGCGGGGGCAACATCGGTTTTGGTCTTGCACAGCGGCTGGAAAAACATTACAGCGTTAAACTTATCGAGCGTAATCAGCAGCGCGCCGCTGAACTGGCAGAAAATCTGCAGGACACCATCGTATTTTATGGCGACGCCTCCGATCAGGAGTTGCTGGCTGAAGAGCATGTGGACCAGGTTGATCTTTTTATTGCCGTGACCAATGACGATGAAGCCAACATTATGTCAGCCATGCTGGCTAAAAAGATGGGTGCGAAAAAAGTCATGGTGCTGATACAGCGTCGCGCCTATGTTGACCTGGTGCAGGGCAGCGTAATAGATATTGCCATCTCACCACAGCAGGCCACTATTTCTGCCCTGCTGAGCCATGTGCGCAAGGCGGATATTGTGGGCGTTTCGTCGCTGCGCCGCGGCATTGCAGAAGCGATTGAAGCGATTGCACATGGCGACGAGAGCACGTCACGTGTGGTTGGCCGGCAGATTGAGAATATTAAATTACCGCCCGGCACGCTGATTGGCGCCATCGTGCGCGGTGATGAGGTAATTATTGCTAATGCAAACGTCAGAATCGAACAGGGTGATCATGTAATCATGTTTCTGACAGACAAAAAATTTGTGCCGGATGTAGAACGACTGTTCCAGCCCAGCCCGTTTTTCCTCTGATAATCGCTGGACTGCATCTCCCTTCACGGCCTCGCTTTAATGCGCTGCAATAATGGAAAATGCGCTAAGGTTTGTTAGACTTTAGCGATTGGCTTAGGCAAGGGAGATAACCATGAGTTTATTCAAAGAGTTTCGCGATTTCGCTATGCGTGGCAACGTAGTGGATCTGGCAGTCGGTGTCGTGATTGGTGCTGCGTTTGGTAAAATTGTTTCATCATTAGTGGCGAATATCATCATGCCCCCGCTGGGCCTGCTGATTGGCGGCGTGGACTTTAAACAGTTCAGATGGGTGCTGAAACCGGCAGAGGGTGATGTTCCTGCTGTCGTAATGGAGTATGGCAATTTTATCCAGACCGTATTTGATTTTGTCATTATTGCATTCGCGATTTTCATGGCGATTAAAGTAATGAACAAACTCTATACCAAAAAAGAAGTAGAGAAGCCGGCACCGAAGCCTTCCAGCGAAGAAGTGCTGCTGACGGAAATCCGTGATTTACTGAAGCAGCAGAATACAAAGATCTGATAAAAAAGCCGCCTGGCTCAGGCGGCTTTTTTTATGTCATAGCAAAAGGCCAGTGATAAACAGTGTTGCTTATCGCTGGCCTCCCGCAGCTGTCCCTTTGCATGTTTCTCTTTACGCCGATAGCTACCCTTACCTTTCTGGTTACGCTCGATCCGCTGACGATAAAGCGGGTCATGCAGTAACGCCTCCAGCGCATTATCATTGATAATCCCTTTGCGATGCTGATAGTGACTCATACCTTTCTCCTGATAAATTTCGGGGGTAACTTTACTCTTTCTGTCCGGCGTTGCAATCTTTACCGCAGCACGCTTCTGGCTGCGGATCGTTCCCAGTCTCCAGCGCTTCAAGGATAGAACAACAGGCGGAGCTGTGTTGCTCGCCACAGCAGGTTTGCGCCAGCCGCAGCAGTGAGCGCTGAATGATCTGCAGTTCAGCGATAACATGATCAACCTCTTCCAGCCTGCTGGCCACGATCGCTTTCGACTCCTGACAGGTGTGATGATCGGGTTCGATCCTGATAGACAGTAATCCCCGGATCGCTTCCAGAGTGAAGCCAAGCTGACGTCCGTAACGAATAAACCGCAGACGCTGCAGATCCTTATCACTGTAAAGTCGAAAGCCGCCTTCGGTGCGCATCCTGTGCTCCATCAGCTGCTGCTTTTCATAAAAGCGAATGGTATCCGGCGTCACTTCCGCAAGCCGGGCGAGTTGACCAATGCGATACATACTATTCACCCTGCTTAAGACGTTGTGCAATATCAGCACGATAACGGCTGTATAAAAATTCGGTACTCAGGCCAGCCTGCTGCAGTTTATTTTCGAGGAGTATGAGGCGCCGGGATATTTCAGCGTGAGAAGGTTCCTCTGCCTCAAGCGTCTGCAGCAGCTTATGAAGTTCAAGCGCCTCTTTCCGCGCTTCGAGCTCAGGCGGAAGATAGCCGGCATTCTTTAACAGACGGTATGCGGTACGCAGTTCAGGGGAAACCGCGCTGTCATCATCCAGCTGTAACGGCGCACCCTCACCGGTAAGATTGCTTAGTTCGCCTTTTGCCTGAGCTTCACGAATGTGCTGTTCAGCCAGTTGATCGATTAACCACATAGCGCTCTCCTGTCGATATCTGACAATGACTCAGGAAATCATAGCGGATGACAAATTTCAGACAATAAAAAACCCGCCGGAGCGGGTTTTCTACGATACTGCAGATTACTCTGCAGCAGCTTCTGCTTGAGCTTCTGGACGATCAACCAGCTCGATGTAAGCCATCGGAGCGTTGTCACCAGCACGGAAGCCACACTTCAGAATACGAGTGTAACCACCGGCACGGCTCGCGAAACGCGGGCCCAGCTCGTTAAACAGTTTTGCCACGATCTCGTTATCACGAGTGCGGGCGAATGCCAGACGACGATTAGCTACGCTGTCGGTCTTGGCAAGAGTAATCAGCGGCTCAACTACGCGACGCAGTTCTTTGGCTTTCGGCAGAGTCGTTTTGATGATCTCATGACGAACCAGAGAACCAGCCATGTTGCGGAACATAGCCTGACGATGGCTGCTGTTGCGGTTCAGTTGACGACCACTCTTACGATGGCGCATGACCTTATCCTTCTCAGTGAAACCTTACCTGTGATCGGGTTATTCATCAGCGATGCTTGCTGGTGGCCAGTTTTCCAGGCGCATGCCCAGAGACAGACCACGTGAAGCGAGCACATCTTTAATCTCAGTAAGAGATTTTTTACCGAGGTTAGGCGTTTTAAGCAGCTCAACCTCAGTACGCTGTACCAGATCACCGATGTAGTGGATAGCTTCTGCCTTAAGGCAGTTAGCAGAGCGGACAGTCAATTCCAGATCGTCAACAGGGCGCAGCAGGATCGGATCGAATTCTGGTTTCTCTTCTTTCACTTCCGGCTGACGTACGTCACGTAAATCAACGAAAGCTTCCAGTTGTTCTGCCAGGATGGTGGCCGCACGACGAATCGCCTCTTCAGGATCGATTGTGCCGTTGGTTTCCATTTCGATGACCAGCTTGTCCAGGTCGGTGCGCTGCTCTACACGCGCTGCTTCAACATTGTAGGCGATACGGTCTACAGGGCTGTAGCAAGCGTCGACCAGCAGGCGGCCGATTGGGCGCTCATCTTCTTCCGAATGAATTCGGGCAGACGCCGGCACATAACCACGACCACGCTGAACTTTGATGCGCATGCTAATAGATGCGTTTTCATCGGTCAGATGGCAGATCACATGCTGCGGCTTGACGATTTCGACATCACCATCATGGGTGATGTCGGCTGCAGTCACAGGGCCAATGCCAGATTTATTCAAAGTAAGGATGACTTCATCTTTACCCTGAACTCTTACCGCCAGCCCTTTCAGGTTGAGCAGGATTTCCAGGATATCTTCCTGAACGCCCTCTTTGGTGGAGTACTCGTGCAGCACGCCATCAATTTCAACCTCGGTCACCGCGCAACCCGGCATGGAAGAAAGCAGAATACGGCGCAGTGCGTTACCAAGAGTATGGCCAAAGCCACGCTCTAATGGTTCAAGGGTCACCTTGGCGTGCGTCGAACTCACTTGCTCGATATCTACCAGGCGCGGTTTTAGAAACTCTGTCACAGAACCCTGCATTGTGTCCTCTCTTTGGTACTAAGCTTTACTTAGAGTAAAGCTCGACGATCAGGTGTTCGTTAATGTCCGCAGACAGATCAGTACGCTCAGGCATACGCTTGAACACACCTTCCATCTTGGTCGCATCAACTTCCAGCCAGGTTGGCTTTTCACGCTGCTCAGCCAGCTCCAGAGCGGCCTTCACGCGAGATTGCTTTTTGGCTTTCTCACGGATGCTTACGACATCATTCGGAGATACCTGATAAGAAGCGATGTTAACAACGCGGCCATTTACCAGAATAGATTTGTGGCTAACCAGCTGACGTGCTTCTGCACGAGTGGCGCCAAAGCCCATACGGTAAACTACGTTATCCAGACGACCTTCCAGCAGAGCTAACAGGTTTTCACCGGTGTTGCCTTTCAGACGTGCTGCTTCTTTATAGTAGTTACGGAACTGACGCTCCAGCACGCCGTACATACGACGAACTTTCTGCTTTTCACGTAACTGACCGCCGTAATCAGACAGACGCGGTTTACGCGCACCATGCTGACCAGGGGCTTGTTCAATTTTGCACTTGGAATCAATCGCGCGAACGCCAGACTTAAGGAATAAGTCGGTACCCTCGCGACGGCTCAGCTTGAGCTTAGGACCCAAATATCTTGCCATTTTCTTTCTCCAACTAACCTAAAAAACGGGGCGTTATACGCGACGTTTTTTCGGCGGACGACAACCGTTGTGAGGGATCGGAGTCACATCAGTAATATTCGTGATGCGGAAACCAGCAGCGTTCAGAGCACGAATCGTAGATTCGCGGCCTGGACCTGGACCCTTAACCATAACTTCCAGGTTCTTAATACCGTAATCTTTTACCGCTTCTGCACAGCGCTCTGCAGCGACCTGAGCAGCGAATGGAGTAGATTTACGTGAACCGCGGAAACCGGAACCACCGGCGGTTGCCCAACCCAGCGCGTTACCCTGACGATCGGTAATGGTTACGATGGTGTTGTTAAAAGACGCATGGACATGAGCCACGCCATCTGAGACTTGTTTTCTTACACGCTTACGTGCACGAACTGGTGCCTTTGCCATTATTTACTCACCCCGATTATTTCTTGATCGGTTTACGCGGACCCTTACGGGTACGTGCGTTGGTCTTAGTACGCTGACCGCGAACCGGCAGACCACGACGATGGCGTAAACCACGGTAGCAACCAAGGTCCATAAGACGCTTGATGCTCAGGGTGATTTCACGGCGCAGATCACCTTCAACAACGAATTTACCAACTGCTTCACGCAGCTGATCAATCTGTTCTTCAGACAGCTCACTGATCTTAACATTTTCAGCAATGCCCGTTTCAACGCAGATAGCTTTGGAACGAGTTTTGCCGATACCGAAGATCGAAGTTAATGCGATAACGGTATGTTTATGATCAGGAATGTTAATGCCTGCTATACGGGCCACTATGCACTCCTATAATTAAATAAATGCGAACCATGCTGAAAAGCCCGTTTTCAGGATACTCAAATGGAAACGCATCGACATACAAAAGATTGGCTGGCTAATCTAGCCAGCTCAACCCGACTTTGCAAGAAAAATATGTGACTTAATCAGCCCTGGCGCTGTTTATGCTTAGGCTCGGCGCTGCAGATCACACGTACGACACCGTCGCGACGAATGATTTTGCAGTTACGACATAATTTCTTGACGGAAGCACGAACTTTCATTTTTACTCTCCGTAACTTCTCAAGCTACTGAATTAACGGCCATAGCCTTTCAGGTTAGCTTTTTTCAATGCAGACTCATACTGACTAGACATCATCAGAGTTTGCACTTGAGCCATAAAGTCCATGATGACGACCACTACAATCAGCAGTGAAGTACCGCCGAAGTAGAAGGGAACCTTCATGGCATCACGCATGAACTCCGGGATCAGGCAGATAAAAGTAATATACAGCGCACCGATTAAGGTGAGTCGTGTCATAACTTTATCGATATACTTCGCCGTTTGCTCTCCCGGACGAATTCCCGGTACGAATGCACCAGACTTCTTCAGGTTATCTGCTGTTTCACGCGGGTTAAACACCAACGCCGTATAGAAGAAACAGAAGAAGATGATTGCAGTCGCATAGAGTAGCACATAAAGCGGCTGTCCTGGCTGCAAATACAGCGAAATTGTTGTCAGCCAGTTCCAACCACTACCGCTCCCGAACCAGGATGCTATCGTTGCCGGGAACAGAATAATGCTGGAAGCGAAGATAGCTGGAATGACACCTGCCATATTCACTTTCAACGGTAAATGTGTGCTCTGTGCAGCATATACACGACGCCCCTGCTGACGCTTAGCGTAGTTGACCACGATACGACGCTGGCCACGCTCAACGAAAATAACAAAGAACGTCACTGCAAATACAAGAACTGCAACCAACAGCAACAGAAGAAAGTGCAGGTCGCCTTGCCGCGCTTGCTCGATGGTATGGCCAATGGCCGGCGGAAGACCCGCAACAATACCTGCGAAGATAATGATTGAGATACCGTTACCGATACCTCGTTCAGTAATCTGTTCGCCCAGCCACATCAGGAACATTGTCCCGGTAACCAGACTCACAACAGCGGTAAAGTAGAATGCGAAGCCCGGATTTAACACCAGGCCCTGCATTCCTGGCATATTCGGCAGACCGGTAGCGATACCGATCGACTGAAATATGGCCAGAACCAGAGTGCCGTAGCGGGTGTACTGGCTAATCTTACGACGGCCAGCTTCACCCTCTTTCTTAATCTCTGCCAGGGCGGGATGAACCACCGTCAGCAGCTGGATAATAATAGAGGCCGAAATATACGGCATAATACCCAGCGCGAAGATTGAGGCACGACTGAGAGCACCACCAGAGAACATGTTAAACATTTCAATGATGGTGCCACGCTGTTGCTCAAGCAGTTTGGCAAGTACAGTGGCATCGATACCGGGGATTGGAATAAAAGAGCCAATGCGGAAGACAATCAGTGCACCGATTACAAACAATAGTCTGCGCTTCAGTTCACCAAAGCCCCCTTTGGCGCTTTGAAAATCTAATCCCGGTTGCTTTGCCATCTGCTACTTATTCCTCGATTTTACCGCCAGCAGCTTCGATTGCAGCACGAGCACCTTTGGTGACACGCAGTCCACGAATCGTTACCGGTGTAGTAACTTCACCAGACAGAATCACTTTCGCGAATTCAATCTGAACACCGATGATGTTGGCTGCTTTCAGCGTGTTCAGGTCAACAATACCGCCTTCCACTTTCGCCAGATCAGACAGACGAACTTCAGTCGTCACGAATGATTTGCGTGAAGTGAAGCCGAACTTCGGCAGACGACGGTACAGAGGCATCTGACCACCCTCGAAACCACGACGTACGCCACCGCCAGAACGTGAGTTCTGACCTTTGTGACCACGACCGCCGGTTTTGCCGAGGCCAGAACCGATACCACGACCCAGACGCTTGGAAGCGTGTTTAGACCCTTCGGCCGGAGACAGAGTGTTTAAACGCATCTCTTACTCCTCCACTTTCAGCATGTAGGAAATCGCGTTGACCATACCGCGTACAGCAGGCGTGTCTTCACGCTCAACGGTGTGACCAATACGACGCAGACCCAGGCCAATCAGAGTGGCTTTGTGCTTAGGCAGGCGGCCGATTGAACTGCGGGTTTGTGTAATTTTAATAGTCTTAGCCATCGTGATTACCCCAGAATTTCTTCAACGGATTTACCACGCTTGGCAGCGACCATTTCCGGAGATTTCATATTGCCCAGGCCATCAATAGTTGCACGAACCACGTTGATCGGGTTGGTGGAACCATATGCTTTAGCCAGAACGTTATGAACTCCAGCGACTTCCAGGACGGCGCGCATTGCACCACCGGCGATGATACCGGTACCTTCAGAAGCCGGCTGCATGAACACACGAGAACCCGTGTGTGCACCTTTTACAGGGTGCTGCAGGGTGCCGTGAGTCAGCGCGACGTTAATCATATTGCGACGGGCTTTTTCCATCGCTTTCTGGATCGCTGCTGGAACTTCACGCGCTTTACCGTAACCAAAACCTACGCGGCCGTTACCATCACCCACTACAGTCAGTGCGGTGAAGGAGAAAATACGACCACCTTTCACAGTTTTAGAAACACGGTTTACCGCGATCAATTTTTCCTGCAGTTCGCCAGCTTGTTTCTCGATGTGTGCCATCTTAGACCTCTACCTTAGAACTGAAGGCCAGCTTCACGAGCAGCATCTGCAAGTGCCTGGACGCGACCATGATATTGGAACCCGGAACGATCGAAAGAAACATCTTTGATGCCTTTTTCGATAGCGCGCTCAGCCAGAGCTTTGCCTACAGCTGCAGCGGCGTCTTTGTTACCGGTATACTTCAGTTGTTCAGCGATAGCTTTTTCTACAGTAGAAGCAGCAACCAGAACTTCGGAACCGTTCGGGGCGATTACCTGTGCGTAAATATGACGCGGGGTACGATGTACCACCAGGCGAGTAGCACCCAGCTCTTTGAGCTTGCGACGTGCACGGGTCGCACGACGGATACGAGCAGATTTCTTATCCATAGTGTTACCTTACTTCTTCTTAGCCTCTTTGGTACGCACGACTTCGTCGGCGTAACGAACACCCTTGCCTTTGTAAGGCTCAGGACGACGGTAGGCGCGCAGATCAGCTGCAACCTGTCCGATAACCTGCTTATCAGCGCCTTTCAGCACGATTTCAGTTTGAGTCGGACATTCAGCAGTGATGCCGGCCGGCAGTGCATGTTCAACAGGGTGAGAGAAGCCCAGGGCCAGACTCACAGAGTTGCCTTTAACAGCTGCACGATAACCAACACCAACCAGTTGCAGCTTCTTAGTGAAGCCGTCGGTAACACCGATAACCATGCCGTTCAGCAGTGCACGAGCAGTACCTGCCTGTGCCCAACCATCCGCATAACCTTTGCGTGGAGCAAAAGTCAGGGTGTTGTCTTCCTGCTTGATTTCAACAGCATTGTTGATAGTACGAGTCAGCTCGCCGTTTTTGCCTTTGATCGAAACTTCCTGACCGTTGAGTTTTACCTCTACGCCGGCAGGAATAACGACAGGTGCTTTTGCAACACGAGACATTTTATTCCTCCGATTACGCTACGTAGCAGATAATTTCGCCACCAAGACCAGCCTGGCGCGCTGCACGATCAGTCATGACACCTTTAGAGGTAGAAATTACAGCAATACCCATACCAGCCATCACTTTTGGCAGCTCATCTTTTCTTTTATAGATGCGCAGACCAGGACGGCTAACACGTTGAATGCTTTCTACAACAGCTTTACCCTGGAAATACTTAAGAGTCAGTTCCAGTTCCGGCTTGATGTCGCCTTCGATTTTAAAATCTTCAATATAGCCTTCTTCCTTCAGCACGTTGGCAATTGCCACTTTCAGCTTGGAGGAAGGCATAGAGACCGCAACTTTGTTCGCGGCCTGACCGTTACGGATACGGGTCAGCATATCCGCGATCGGATCTTGCATGCTCATCTGTGTTACTCCCGTGATTCAAATGGTGACAATTACCAGCTAGCCTTTTTAAGACCCGGGATTTCACCGCGCATAGCGGCTTCACGGACCTTGATACGGCTCAACCCAAACTTCCGCAGGAAACCGTGCGGACGACCTGTCTGACGGCAGCGGTTACGCTGACGGGAAGGGCTGGAATCACGCGGCAGACTCTGCAGCTTGAGAACGGCATTCCAACGATCTTCGTCAGATGCGTTCACATCAGAAATGATTGCTTTCAGCTCAACGCGTTTTGCGAAGAACTTGTCTGCTAATTTCACACGCTTAACTTCGCGTGCTTTCATAGATTGCTTAGCCATTAAGTAACCCTACCTTACTTGCGGAACGGGAAGTCAAAGGCAGCCAGCAGTGCACGGCCTTCATCATCAGATTTCGCAGTAGTGGTAATGGTAATATCCAAACCACGAACGCGATCGACTTTGTCGTAGTCGATTTCTGGGAAGATGATCTGCTCACGTACGCCCATGCTGTAGTTACCACGACCGTCGAAAGACTTCGCAGAAAGACCGCGGAAGTCACGAATACGTGGTACAGCAATAGTGATCAGACGCTCAAAGAACTCCCACATGCGTTCGCCACGCAGAGTTACTTTACAGCCGATCGGATAGCCCTGACGGATTTTGAAGCCTGCAACTGATTTGCGTGCTTTGGTGATCAGCGGTTTTTGACCGGAGATTGCTGCCAGATCGGCTGCTGCGTTATCCAGCAGTTTCTTGTCAGCGATCGCTTCACCAACACCCATGTTCAGGGTGATCTTCTCGACCCGAGGGACTTGCATGACAGAATTGTAGCCAAACTCTGTCATGAGTTTCTGGACTACTTCGTCTTTGTAGTAATCATGCAGTTTCGCCATCGTACTACTCCAAATTACTTGATAGTTTCGCTGTTAGACTTGAAGAAACGGACTTTTTTGCCGTCTTCGAATCTAAAGCCTACACGGTCAGCCTTGCCGGTTGCCGCATTGAAGATTGCAACGTTAGAAACCTGAATTGCAGCTTCTTTTTCAACGATGCCACCTGGCTGGTTCAGAGCCGGAACCGGCTTCTGGTGTTTCTTAACCAGGTTGATACCTTCAACGATGACTTTACCAGAAGTCAGGACGTTCTTAATTTTACCGCGCTTACCTTTGTCTTTACCGGTAAGAACAATAACTTCGTCGTTACGACGGAATTTAGCTGCCATTGCTCGCTCCTTAGAGTACTTCTGGTGCCAGAGAGATAATTTTCATGAACTTTTCATTGCGAAGTTCACGAGTTACCGGCCCAAAAATACGCGTTCCGATTGGCTGCTCACTGTTATTGTTCAGAATAACGCATGCATTGCCATCGAAGCGAATGACAGAACCGTCCGGGCGACGAACACCCTTCCTGGTGCGCACCACTACCGCTTTCAGGACATCACCTTTTTTCACCTTGCCACGAGGAATTGCTTCCTTGATGGTCACTTTGATGATATCGCCGACGCCTGCGTAGCGACGGTGCGAGCCACCCAGAACCTTGATACACATTACGCGACGTGCACCGGAGTTGTCGGCGACGTTCAGCATAGTCTGTTCTTGGATCATTTTAGTGCTCCGCTAATGTCAACTACTACTTCGGGACCCAAACCTCAGGTCGTTAAAAAGCCCCATAATTGAGGGCGCGGCATTATAACACCGGATCTCGCAGATGGGTAGAAAAAATGAACGGCTCGCGAGAGCCGTTCATTTTGTTTTTAGAGGAAACGAATTCTATTACAGAATCGCTTTCTCTACAACGCGAACCAGAGTCCAGGACTTAGTCTTGGAAAGTGGACGGGTTTCGCGGATCTCAACCACGTCACCAATACCACACTCATTGTTCTCGTCATGGATGTGCAGCTTAGTCGTACGTTTGATGAATTTACCGTAGATCGGGTGCTTCACGAAACGTTCGATAGCGACAACAGCAGATTTCTGCATTTTGTCACTAACAACACGACCTTGCAGAGTACGGATTTTATCGGTCATTACGCCGCCTTCTCAGTCAGTAAAGTCTTAACGCGCGCAACATCGCGGCGAACTTGCTTCAGCAGATGGGTCTGCTGCAGCTGGCCAGATGCTGCCTGCATGCGCAGGTTAAACTGCTCACGCAGGAGGTTAAGCAGCTCAGTGTTCAGCTCTTCAACGCTTTTTTCACGCAGCTCAGTTGCTTTCATTACATCACCGTCTTAGTTACAAAGGTGGTTTTGATAGGCAGTTTTGCTGCTGCCAGCTTGAAGGCTTCACGGGCCAGCTCTTCCGGTACGCCGTCCATTTCATACAGGACTTTACCAGGCTGAATCAGGGCAACCCAATACTCAACGTTACCCTTACCTTTACCCATACGCACTTCCAGCGGCTTCTCGGTGATCGGTTTGTCCGGGAATACACGGATCCAGATCTTACCTTGACGCTTAACTGCACGGGTCATAGCACGACGTGCTGCTTCGATCTGACGAGCGGTCAGACGACCACGGCCAACAGCTTTCAGACCGAAAGTACCGAAGCTAACATCCGTACCCTGCGCCAGACCGCGGTTACGGCCTTTATGCACTTTACGGAATTTTGTACGCTTTGGTTGTAACATCAGCGACTCTCCTTACTTACGGCCTTTACGCTGCTGCTTTTTAGGTTGAGCAGCCGGTTCCGGTTGTTCAACAGCAGCCATACCACCCAGGATCTCACCTTTGAAGATCCATACCTTAACGCCGATTACACCATAAGTGGTGTGCGCTTCAGAGGTGTTGTAGTCAATGTCCGCACGCAGAGTGTGCAGCGGTACGCGACCTTCACGATACCATTCGGTACGTGCGATCTCAGCACCACCCAGACGGCCGCTGACTTCAACTTTAATACCTTTAGCGCCCAGACGCATTGCGTTCTGTACAGCACGCTTCATAGCACGACGGAACATCACACGACGCTCCAGCTGTGAAGTGATGCTGTCAGCAACCAATTTAGCGTCCAGTTCCGGTTTACGGACTTCGGCGATATTGATCTGAGCAGGAACGCCAGCGATATTCGCGACGACCGTACGCAGTTTTTCTACGTCTTCACCTTTCTTACCGATAACGATACCCGGGCGAGCGGTGTGAATGGTCACACGGATGCTCTTAGCCGGACGCTCGATAACGATACGAGATACAGACGCTTTAGCCAGTTCTTTAGTCAGGAACTGACGTACTTTAAAATCGCTGTCGAGGTTGTCAGCGAATTCTTTGGTGTTCGCAAACCAGGTAGAGTTCCATGGTTTTACAATACCCAGGCGAATACCATTAGGATGTACTTTCTGACCCATTGCTAGTCTCCAGAGTCTCAGCGATCGGACACAACCACAGTAATGTGGCTGGTGCGCTTCAGGATGCGATCTGCACGACCTTTTGCACGCGGCATAATGCGCTTCATGCTTGGGCCTTCGTCTACGAAAATTTTCGCAACTTTCAGATCGTCGATATCAGCGCCATCGTTGTGTTCGGCGTTAGCAATGGCAGATTCCAGGACTTTCTTAACCAGTACAGCCGCTTTCTTGTTGGTGTAAGTCAGAATATCCAGAGCCTGCGACACTTTCTTACCGCGAATCAGGTCTGCCACCAGGCGAACCTTCTGAGCAGAAGAACGAGCATGGCGATGTTGAGCAATAGTTTCCATCTCTTCCTCCTACTTATTTCTTCTTGGCTTTCTTATCTGCAGCATGGCCGCGATAAGTACGTGTCGGTGCGAATTCGCCCAGCTTGTGACCAACCATTTCGTCGGAAACAAAGACTGGAACGTGCTGACGACCATTATGGACAGCGATGGTCAAACCGATCATGTTAGGGAAGATCGTTGAACGACGGGACCAAGTGCGCAGGGGCTTCTTGTCACCGCTTTCCACCGCTTTCTCTACCTTCTTCAGCAAGTGCAGGTCAATAAAAGGACCTTTCTTGAGAGAACGTGGCATGGCTTATCCTCTAAAATTATTTGCTACGGCGACGTACGATAAATTTATCAGTACGCTTGTTGCTACGGGTCTTCTTACCTTTGGTCTGAACGCCCCACGGTGAAACCGGGTGCTTACCAAAGTTACGACCTTCACCACCACCGTGCGGGTGATCGACTGGGTTCATCGCAGTACCGCGAACGGTAGGACGAACACCGCGCCAACGGGCTGCACCGGCTTTACCCAGAACGCGCAGCATGTGCTCAGCGTTACCGACTTCGCCCAGGGTTGCGCGGCAGTCAGATTCGACTTTACGCATTTCGCCTGAACGCAGACGCAGGGTCACGTAAGAACCTTCACGCGCAACGATCTGCACGTAAGCACCAGCAGAGCGAGCAATCTGACCGCCTTTGCCTGGTTTCATTTCTACGTTATGCACGGTAGAACCAACTGGGATGTTACGCATCGGCAGGGTGTTACCTGCTTTGATCGCAGCATCAACGCCAGACTGAATCTGGTCGCCAGCTTTCAGGCCTTTAGGGGCCAGAATGTAACGGCGCTCGCCATCTTTGTACAGAACCAGTGCGATGTTCGCAGAACGGTTCGGATCGTACTCAAGACGCTCAACAACTGCCGGGATACCATCTTTGTTGCGTTTGAAGTCAACAATACGGTAAGCCTGCTTGTGACCACCACCGATATGACGGGTAGTGATACGACCATTGTTGTTACGACCACCGGATTTGCTGTTTTTTTCAACCAGCGCGGCAAATGGTTTGCCTTTGTGCAGCTCAGGGTTCACCACTTTAACTACGTGGCGACGACCCGGAGATGTCGGTTTACATTTAACAACTGCCATTGTCTTTCTCCTCCGACTTACTCAGCGCCGCCGACGAAGTCCAGGTTCTGGCCTTCCTTCAGGGTAACGTAAGCTTTTTTCCAGTCGTTACGACGACCGATACGCTGTCCGTGACGCTTAACTTTACCCTTAACAACCAGGGTGTTTACGTCTTTAACTTCTACTTCGAACAGTTTCTCAACAGCAGCAACGATCTCTGCTTTGGTCGCATCTTTCGCAACTTTGAGAACGATGGTGTTGGTTTTTTCCATCGCGGTTGATGCTTTTTCAGATACGTGCGGCGCGCGCAGTACTTTCAGCAGACGTTCTTCACGGATCATGCCAGCATCTCCTCAACTTGCTTAACTGCTTCAGCAGTCATAACGACTTTGTCGAAGGCGATCAGGCTAACTGGGTCGATACTTGCTGCGTCACGCACGTCAACCTTGTACAGGTTACGCGCAGCCAGGAACAGATTTTCATCCAGTTCACCGGTGATGATCAGCACGTCTTCCAGCGCCATGTCTTTCAGTTTCTGTACCAGCAGCTTGGTTTTCGGTGCTTCTACAGAGAACGACTCGACAACGATCAGACGGTCCTGACGTACCAGCTCGGACAGAATGCTTTTCAGCGCGCCGCGGTACATCTTTTTGTTAACTTTTTGACTGTGGTCCTGTGGACGAGCAGCGAAGGTCACGCCACCTGAACGCCAGATCGGGCTCTTAACAGAACCTGAACGCGCACGGCCGGTACCTTTCTGGCGCCACGGCTTTTTGCCTGAACCAGTTACTTCAGCACGAGTCTTCTGCGCACGAGTACCCTGACGAGCACCTGCGGCATAAGCAACAACAACCTGGTGAACCAGCGCTTCGTTGAAATCACGACCGAAGGTAGTTTCGGAAACAGTCAGCGCGCTCTGCGCGTCTTTCAGTACTAATTCCATTGCTATCCCCTTACGCCTTCACAGCTGGTTTAACAATCAGGTCGCTGCCGGTTGCACCCGGAACAGCACCTTTGACCAGCAGCAGGTTGCGCTCAGCGTCAACACGTACTACTTCCAGGCTCTGAACGGTTACGCGCTCGTTACCCAGCTGACCAGCCATTTTCTTGCCTTTGAACACTTTGCCCGGAGTCTGGTTCTGACCGATAGAACCCGGAACGCGGTGAGACAAGGAGTTACCGTGTGTAGCGTCCTGGGTACGGAAGTTCCAGCGCTTAACGGTACCTGCGAAACCTTTACCTTTAGAGGTACCGGTAACGTCTACTTTTTTAACGTCAGCGAAAATTTCAACACTGATGCTCTGACCTACGGAGTACTCTTCACCTTCGGTGCGGAATTCCCACAGACCACGGCCAGCTTCAACGCCAGCTTTAGCAAAATGACCTGCTTCCGGCTTGCTCACACGGTTTGCTTTTTTAGCACCGGTGGTAACCTGGATCGCCTGGTAACCATCGTTTTCCAGACCTTTGACCTGGGTAACGCGGTTTGCTTCAACTTCGATTACGGTTACTGGGATTGAAACGCCTTCTTCAGTGAAGATGCGAGTCATGCCCACTTTTTTACCGACTAAACCAATCATTGTATCAACCTCTCAATCGCTCGATGACCTGATTAACCCAGGCTGATCTGCACGTCAACACCGGCAGCCAGATCCAGACGCATCAGAGCATCAACGGTTTTTTCAGTTGGCTCAACGATGTCTACCAGACGCTTGTGAGTGCGGATTTCGTACTGATCGCGCGCATCTTTGTTAACGTGCGGAGAGATCAGAACGGTGAAGCGCTCTTTGCGGGTTGGCAGCGGAATTGGACCACGAACCTGCGCACCAGTGCGCTTGGCAGTCTCAACGATTTCCGCGGTTGATTGATCGATCAGACGATGATCAAACGCTTTAAGACGGATACGGATTCTTTGGTTCGACATGAGACCAAGGCTCCAAACATTTTATAAACGAAAAAAATTACTACCCACACCCATTACGATTGATGGGGGAGTGTAATCGTTCAGCATATAACTCCCCAATTGGGAGTATTGTCAGGCGACACACCTAGCACTGTCGCCTGCGATTCTGCTCGAATCGCGCCATACCAATGTCGGCAGGCCGGCGTATTATACGTAATTACGCTCAGGAAGCAACCCGTGCTCTGTTTTTAACCATAAAAATTCAGGCAAAAGAAAACCCGCCGGGCATGACTGCGGGGCGGGTTTACAGAACAGGTATGCGCAGGCCGCTATTCGTCCGCCTTTTCGCTGATTTGCGACTGCAGATAGTTCTGCAGGCCGATTTTCTGAATCAGATCGAGTTCGGTTTCCAGGAAGTCGATGTGATGTTCTTCGTCAGCCAGAATTTCAATCATCATATCCCGACTCACGTAATCGTGAACTTTATCCGCCCAGGCAATAGCTTCACGCAGGTCTTTTGCACCTTCCAGCTCCAGCTGCAAATCGGATTGCAGCATTTCAGGTACATCCTCACCTATGCGCAGACGTCCCAGATCCTGCAGATTGGGGATACCTTCGAGAAAGAGAATACGCTCAATGTATTTGTCGGCATGCTTCATCTCATCGATCGATTCGTGGTATTCGATATCGTTGAGGCGCATCAGCCCCCAGTTTTTAAACATGCGCGCATGCAGAAAATACTGGTTAATCGCGACCAGCTCATTTCCAAGCAGTTTGTTGAGATGTGCAATGACTTTGACGTCGCCCTTCATATCACCCCTCCCCTCTTCAGTTAACCAGATAGTAGATGCAGGGAGAAAGAAGTCAAAAAGGCGTGACAGTTTTTGTGGGTATTACGACATTCTGCGCGTAATGTCAGGCGATCTCTTTATAGAGCGGTGCATGCTGCAGTTCATCATCCATGATTTCACGCGCTGCCCGAATGCATTTACCACACTGCTTCCCGACAGGGACCAGCTGGCGCAGCTGCTGGATCGATTTTGGCTGATAGCGGCGCACCACCTCACGCAGCGTTTTATCACTTACACCATTACACAGACAAACGTACATTTCAGATTCGACTCCGGTACAATTTCTGATCAAAGTGTAAATGAGAATGGTTGTTATTACAACGCAGCGTTTATAGGGTTATCGATTGGTACGCTGGTTTTTGGCAGGCAAAAAAAAGAGCACCGAAGTGCTCTTTCTGATTGCTACGGCAGCAGTAAAAAACCGCTGCCGGCGTTAACACAATTAAGCGATAACAGAAGCAACAACGCCCGCGCCAACGGTACGGCCGCCTTCGCGGATTGCGAAGCGCAGACCCTGGTCCATCGCGATTGGGTGGATCAGGGTAACAACCATCTTGATGTTGTCGCCCGGCATGACCATCTCAACGC
>NZ_VWUF01000023.1:0-20660 GCF_008631385.1 Pantoea sp. M_9
CGCATAAATGCGACCCCTGCGGGTATCGCGCTCAATCCACCCTGGGCCGCATTAATGCGGCCCCTACGGGTATCGCGCTCCATTTTATCTCGGGTCGCATAAATGCGACCCCTACATTGGTATCCCCAGGGGCGCCATTCATGGCGCCCTGGCCACACCGCGCACCTGACCCATATAAATGCCACCACAGGGGCGCCATTTATGGCGCCCTGGCCGCACCACGCATCTGCCCCCGGGCCGCATAAATGCGACCCCTGCATTGGTATCCACAGGGGCGCCATTGATGGCGCCCTGGCCACATCCGGCACATGCCCCCGGGCCGCATAAATGCGGCCCCTACAGCAATATCCACAGGGGCGCCATTTATGGCGCCCTGGCCACATCCGGCACCTGACCCCGGGCCGCATAAATGCGATCCCTACATTGATATCCGTAGGGGCGCCATTCATGGCGCCCTGGCCACATCCGGCACATGCCCCCGGGCCGCATAAATGCGGCCCCTACAGCAATATCCACAGGGGCGCCGTGCGTTCTGCAATCAGGGGGCGGGTCTGACGTCGCTGACTAATACCGGCAGCTGCCAGGCGCCGCCGGCGCGGATGGCGCGGCACATGCCGGTGGTGGCATCACTACTCTGTACAAAATTGCGGCCATCCCAGACCCATGCGGCGGTGCTCCAGCAGTCGCCAATGCCGCGGCCTTTCTGCGCTTCGCTAATCACCCCGGCGTGATATTCGGAGCCGGAGTCGGTGATCAGCTGCGGTGAACCCTGCAGCGCGCTATCCATCAGCCAGTAGCCATACCCTTCGTTATAGGCGCCACGCCAGCAGAGGGCGGCGATCAGCACGTGGTCCGCATCCACAGCGGTCAGCGTCGGCGGCTCTGCGCCCTCTTCCGGCTGACCGTCTGTCGGTGCGAGATTATCGCAGCTGTCATCATCCGTCAGCGTAGCGATAAGCGCCGGCTTGATCCGCGCCAGCTCCTGCGGCGTCAGCGGACGCGGCTTTGCCTCAACGGTTCTGGCCTGGATAATCACTGGCATGGGTACGGCGGGCGGCACGCTGCTTTCCGGCTTGCTGCCTTTACGCACCAGCGCACCCGGCGTGCCGATGCGCCCCTGCGCCTCATCCATTTTCAGCAGCACGGCAAAAGCGCCGTTTGCAGAGAGATCAAACGGCTCGGCACCGCCACGGAACTCCACGCTGCCGCTGCCTTTAATGGCAGTGACAATCGACCGGGTCTGCGCATCGGTCAGCGTCCACTCATCGTTATCAGCCTTTGCCAGTTCACCCAGCGAGCGATCGTCGATCCAGAGCGTCAGCGTATCCACCTGCTTTGAGTCATCATCGCCGGTATCCGCCAGCACCACCCGGCCATGCGTCGCCGTATCCGGCCCGCCCGCCCGCGTCAGCAGCACCGATCCCCCAGCGCCCTCTTCCGCGCTGTAGCCCGCCGCACGACAGGTCAGCGTGTTATCGCACGCCAGCTCCCACTCTTTGTGAGCAAACGAGACGCCTTCTTCAGCTATCGCCGGTACCATCAGGGCGTTAAGCAGAGGGAGCGCCAGCAGCAACCGTATCTTCATGCCATGTTTTCCATCAGAATAAAGCAGCAGTGTGAGGATTTTTTGCAGGCAGGAGAAGTGAATTTTTGCAGCGGCAGAGGCGCACGCACCTCTGCCGCTCAGCGCTTAGCGGCTCAGTTCCGCCTGCGCGTCAGCCAGCTCTTCACGCGCCTCAGTGAGTTTGCGCTGCTGTTTTTCAATCTTATCGCGGCGGCCGCTGGTCTGCGCTTTCTGCAAATCCGCTTCGCGCTCAGCCACTTTCTGCTGCTTCTCCGCCACTTTCTCCTGACGCTCCTGCAGCAGGCCCGCATCAGTGCAGTGCTGCTGATTTTCACGCAGCGCTTTCTCCAGCCCGTTAATGCGCGCCTTATTACCAGATTCCCGCGCCATCTCCAGCTCCTGCTGGATCGACTGCTGTTTCTGCTGACAGCCGCCGGCAGCCTGCGCGGCATTGGCAGAGAGCGCTGCTGCCAGGGTAATCAATGCAATCGCTGTTCTTTTCATGGTTTCATCCTGAAGGTAGAGTAAAGCGCTTATTATACGGCGGGTTCTTAACAGATTCTTAAAAGCGCAGCGCGGCAAAGAGAAAAAGCGGCTTGTTTTGATCGGGATCAGGTTTGTGGTTTTCTGCTGAGGGTGGTACATGGGATATTTCGAGAGTAGTAATACGTTGCTGTTAGTACCTGAGCATTCTCATTCAATTGTTTAAAACGAGTACGCGGGGATACTGAAAGCTCGCTACAATAAAAATGATCTTATCAAAGTTGAAAGAAGGAAATAATCACCTATTGAAGAATAAGAAATCCAATAAAATTTTATTAAAATTTGGGGCGGATATTTAAATGAATTTCATTCGAAAATTTAAAGAACACCAAAGCTACAAAAATGCTTAAGCTGCATATTTTTTTAAATCAGTACATGTAATTTATAATGAAGATATCTCAAGAAAAATTCAATCTAATAAAGCTAAATAGCTTCCATGCCATACGCAAAATAACTTCCCTACTCAATATCAATGCTCTCCTCTAAATACCTCTTTCTTGTGCCATTCCACAAACTGCTCGCCCGGATGATTTTCTTTAACCGGTGGCAACGCAATCGCTTTTCCCGCAAAATCCCAGAACAGCCGCTGTACCAACCCACCACCATTTACCGCGCCTGAAACCATCACACGCATATTTTCATCCAAACCAATCGAACCACGATCAAACGCCTTGTGATGGATTGCGCACAATGCAAGGCCATTAGATACTTCACAAGGGCCATGATGCTGCTTCCATCTGATATGGGCAGCTTCCAGAGCAATCGGCGCATTGTCATGGCGCATGTTGAAGCCGCAGATAGCGCACTGATAGTTATAGGCACGCAGCACCATCTGGCGGAATTTCGGATCGCGTTGACGGAGAGAGGTGCGAATCTCAAAATCCATCTCATCAGCGATGTCTTGTTGAATACTGGCAGGGAAATGTGCCTCCAGGAGATGCTGCGCTAGCGTATCAATTAACCTGTGATTTTTTGTCACCAACGCAAAATTACAGGCGTCAAACCCACCCGCGACATTATATTCGATGAGTTCACGTCTGGGCGGCTGGCGGCTACCATTGGTTGAGCACAGTTCCGCATTTTGTAGTTCCCAGAAACCATCACCCTTCAGACGCCAGAACGGCATGTCCGGGCGCTGATCTTGGCGCTGCGGCCCATAACGTTCCAGTAAATCCAACAGGGGCTTGTAGATTTCAGATCCATAGTTGAACAGGCGATCATGGCCTTGCCGATAGTGTGAGAGGACGAGCAGCAGCAATAATGGCTTATGTGGCGCACGCTGTTCACCTTTGCGCCAGATAGTAATATTCGATATCGCTTGCTTTAGAGTTTTGTCAGAGGTCATTACGTTGAAAATCCATGAGCACATATTTGCGATGATGCTCGCAACTTTGTAAACGTTCAAGGCATTATTGCAGACATCTTTTTCTGTCGCCTCTTTACGTGTTGAATGAAATTATGATAATAACGATAAAAATAGAAAGACGATCCACCCCTAATCAGGATGGTTGGTCATTTTAATTTAAACATCAACCGAGCAATAAAGACATTCAATTAACTCAACATTACCCCGATTAATCTTCGCAAAATCAAACGGACTCACCGCTTTCTCCCGATTCGCATCCAGGAAGTCAGTCCGCTATCACAGTATTATTTTGCGCTCATCCAGATGTTCGACCTTATAAATGTAAGCCCCTCGCGCAGGGCTACGCTCCTGATGATTAATCTGTCCTCCTGTCGCATTTCCTGAAAAGAATCCCGATTCAATCAACGAACTACAAACTATCGTCCTAAAACCATATCCACACTTCCGTTTTCCTGTCTTAGCCATTAGTCGCAGACTCTTTTTCACCCTATTCATTCTTATTGGTTTACATCAATCATCATCACCCACACAATCAGCTCTCAATTTCCATTCATGGTTTTTGTCTTTTCCAGAATGGTTAAGGCATGTCACGACAATGAAGCAAAATCAGGCGTCCACATCTTTGGACCACGCTGGATATGCTTAACACCTTCCAGCCGTTCACTTTCACCGGAAATAGTTCATATAGCCGTTCAAAACTCACTTCTGACCAACGGTCAAATGCAGCTCGACTGAATAAATGAAAACCAACAAAGTAAGTTCAGTCAGCAGACGGTTTAACGGCCTGCCAGATTAACGGTCGATGTGGAGAAATGATTCAGAACACGATTTGATTCCAGAGCAGCCCAATACTGTCTCATTGTAGTAGCAACCGTACCGGCAATATCTTGCCTGAGGTATAGTCGGTCAAATCGCTTTAGGTGGTAAAGCGCACAGTAGCGGCAGCTTGCTTATTTTATCAGATTTGACGCTGGTCGATAATAGCGTGCTAACTATGTCGAAAGCAGAAAAAGCTTTTCGAAGACTGGATTTAAGACACAAAAAAAGCCGCTCATGAGCGACTTAGCTGTAACCTTTGGTGCCGAAGGCCGGACTCGAACCGGCACGTATTTCTACGGTTGATTTTGAATCAACTGCGTCTACCGATTTCGCCACTCCGGCATGGATAAGGATACGGAAAACGCTGGCGATTATACCGTTACCCGTGGGGTGTGCAACCGCTATTGAACAGCGCGTGCGCTGAGCGTTGAAAAAAACAGCGTCATCATCTCCTCTGAAACCAGAACACTCTCAATCTGCATGGCCCTGCCCGCTTCTCCGGAACTTTCTGAGATCTTCCTCCTCATATCCTGCATTATCGGCGTCTGAAAGACGAAACCATGAGGTTATACATGAGTAAATCAATGCAACGCGGCGTTTGGGCATGGGGTATGGCAGCAGCACTGGTCGCGGGCAGCGCGTCGGCGGCGAGCTGGCAGGATCAGCTGAGCAGCGCCGCTTCACAGCTCTCGCAGCAGCAAAACAGCAATACCACCAGCAGCAATGGTGCGCAGAGCGGCGGGCTGTCGCTCTCCACGCTGACCGGCCTGCTGAACGGCGGCGATAAAGCGGTAAGCGCCAGCAATATGACCAACGCGGCGGGCGTGATGGAGTACTGCGTTCAGCATAACGTGGTGGATAACAACGTGAAGTCGGTGAAAGAGCAGGTGCTGAGCAAACTCGGCCTGAGCACGCCGGCGGCGCAGGAGCAGAAAACTGATTATCAGCAGGGAATCGCGGGCCTGCTCAATACCGGTAACGGCCAGCAGCTTAACCTGCAGAGCCTGAGCAACTCGCCAATGGGTGAGAAGCTTAAAACCAAAGCGTGTGATGTCGTGCTGAAGCAGGGCAAAAAATATATCGGCATGTAATCAGCGCCGTGTGCCGGGCCGCTGTCCCGGCCTTATCGTGCTGATGAATGAGATTTTTTATGGCCAGATGCGCACGCTGCTGGCCTCCCCATGTTTTTCTGTGCGCCCTGACGCTATAGTGAGATTTTGCAGCAAACAGGACAGCGCGCATGAAAGGCATCAATATAGCGATTTACTTCGATCCCGATCTGATTCGACTCTGCGTACATGAGCAGGATGACAGCTACCTCAACCAGACCTTTCAGTATGACGATAGCGTCATTGAAGAGATCTATCAGTGGCTGGAACAGTACACGCCAAAGCGCACCCATATCTGCCTGATTGAGCACGACACCGCTGATATCCTCGCCGATGAGCTGACCGATAACGGCTATCACGTCCATCAGGTGAGCCAGCATGACCTGCTGAGCTGGTTCGCCAGCGAGCCGCCCGCTACGCCGGATGGATCGCCGGTGCGCGCCCTGCTGCGCTATCTGGAGAGCGAACGCCCGGCGGAGTATGAGTCGCGCACGCCGCAGATTGAAGCACTGATGGATCTGCTGGATGAGCTCGACGCACTGGAAGGCGTGGATGAGGTGGAGGATGAAGATAGCCTGCCGGATAACGTGCTGCGCCTGATGAAGCAGAAAAAAATCAGCGCTGATGATGCCGCGCAGCGCCTGCTGCCGGAGGTCAATGAGCGCATTCGTGAACACCTCATTAACTACCCCGAACTGATGACGCCCGAGCTGCTCGAAGATTTTTTCCCCGAAATGATCGAAGCGCTCGATACGCCAAAGCACTGAGTAATACATCCTGTCACAGGGCTGCACACGCGGCCCTGCCCTGCGGAGATGCATGATGCTGGAACTCTTCAAAGCGATAGGCCTCGGGCTGGTGGTGATCCTGCCGCTGGCCAACCCTCTGACGACCGTGGCGCTGTTTTTAGGGCTGGCGGGCGAGATGAATTTTCAGGAGCGTAACCGTCAGGCGCTGCAGGCGTCGGTCTATGTGTTTCTGATCATGATGGTCGCCTGGTACGCCGGCAATGCGGTGCTGCACACCTTTGGTATCTCGATTCCCGGCCTGCGCATGGCGGGCGGGCTGATCGTCGCCTTTATCGGCTTTCGCATGCTGTTTCCGGCAAAACCGGTCGGCCATTCGGTAGAGGCGCGCCATAAAAAAGATGAGCAGGATGCCAGTGACGATCCGCGCGAGACGGTCAATATCGCCTTTGTGCCGCTGGCGATGCCGAGCACCGCCGGCCCGGGTACCATTGCGATGATCATCAGCTCAGCCTCAACGGTGAAAGCGGGCGTCGATTTCCCCGCCTGGGTGGTGATGGTCGCCCCGGTGCTGACCTTTCTGGTAGTAGCCCTGATTTTATGGATTTCACTGCGCAGCTCCGGCGCGATTATGAAGCTGGTGGGCAAAGGCGGCATTGAAGCGATTTCACGCCTGATGGGTTTTCTGCTGGTCTGTATGGGCGTGCAGTTCGTGATCAACGGCGTGCTGGAAGTGGTGCGCACGTTTCATTGAGTTTGGTGCGGGTGTCAGCCAGGGCGCCATGAATGGCGTCATCAAATTTCGTGCGGACATTAACCAGGGCGCCATTAATGGCGCCCCTACGGGGATGGATATTATCGAATGTCGTACGAATCCCGTAGGGGGCGCATTTATGCGCCCCTGGTTGAATCCGGGCGTTATCGAATTTCGTGCGGGTATCGGCCAGGGCGCCATAAATGGCGTCATCAAATTCCGTGCGGNAATGGCGCCCCTACGGGGATGGATATTATCGAATGTCGTACGAATCCCGTAGGGGGCGCATTTATGCGCCCCTGGTTGAATCCGGGTGTCATTGAATGTCGTGGAATGTCGTGCGGGCATTGGCCAGGGCGCCATGAATGGCGTCATCAAATTCCGTGCGGGCATTAACCAGGGCGCCATTAATGGCGCCCCTACGGGGTGATATAGGGGCGCATGAATGCGTCCCCGTTTATCGGTTAATGCAGGGTTTTGCGGACGTCGGCGACCTGCTCTTTGGTCACGGCCGGGGCGCGGTTGCTCCAGCCCTGGCGAACGAAAGTGGCGAGCTGTGCGACCTCTTCGTCGCTCAGGCGCTGGCCGAAGCCCGGCATCGCCAGCGTCGACGGCGCTTTAGCCGTTGACGGCTGCTGCGCGCCGACGAGGATCGTGTGGATCAGCCCCGTCGGATCGCCTGCGTTCACGATCGTTGCCTGATCCAGCTCGGGGAAGATCCCCGGCGCACCCTTGCCGGTCACGAAGTGGCAGGCGCCGCAGTTGTCCAGATAGAGACGCTCGCCTTCGCTCAGGTTCTTCGCTGCCGTCAGCTTCGCTTCGGTCTGCTGCTGCGCCTGCACATTGTAAGCCTGCAGCGGCGGATTGCCGCCAAGGAACTTCAGGTAAGCAGCAATCGCTTTCAGATCGGCATCGGTCATGTGGGAGCTGGAGTGCTCAATCACCGACTTCATCTCACCGCCCACGGCAGCTTTATCGTTCCGCCCGGTCTGCAGGTAATCGATCACCTCCTGCTCGCTCCAGTGCGGCATGCCGCGCAGCGACGGCACATCCCAGTTATTCAGGCTGCCGCCGGCGAGGAAGGTTTTGTCGCTGCTGTCGAGCGATTTCTCATTCATGCCGAGACCGCGCGGCGTGTGGCAGCTGCCGCAGTGGCCAAGACTTTCGACGATATAGGCACCACGATTCACCTCAGCAGAGGCGCCGCCAATCGGCTGAAACGGCTTGTCGGAGGTAAACGCCCAGTTCCAGAAGCGCATACCCCAGCGCTGGCTGAACGGGAAGCTCAGCTTCGTCTCCTGCGGCTGTTCGCTGCTCGGCTTTACGCCCTTCATAAAGTAGACCCAGAGCGCGTGCATATCAGCATCGCTGATCTTCGCATAGTCCGGGTACGGCATGGCCGGATAGAGGCGTGAACCATCCGGCAGCACCCCTTTACGTACCGCGTCAGAGAACTGCTGTTCGCTGTAGTTACCGATACCGTGCGCTTTGTCCGGCGTGATATTAGTGGAGTAGATCGTCCCCAGGTTCGACTCAATCGCCAGCCCGCCCGCGTAGGATGCTTTGCCCGCGACGCTGTGGCATGCCATGCAGTCACCCAGCCGCGACAGATACTCACCCTGCTTAATCAGGGCCGCTTCATCTTCCGCCTGCGCCTGCAGCGCCACGCCGCTCAGCGCCAGCGCTACCAGTAATGTTAGTTTTTTCATCTGCTTATGCCTGTACCAGTGGGCCGGGGTTCTTCAGATACTGCTCTTTGATCGCCTGCGCCGCCATCAGGGTGATCGCGCCGATGGTATCGGTCGGGTTCGCCTGGAAGTTTTGCGGGAAGGCGTTGCCGCCCGGCACAAAGACGTTATGCACGTCCCAGCTCTGCAGGTATTTGTTCAGCGCCGAGGTTTTCGGGTTATCGCCCATCACCGCACCGCCCACGTTGTGGGTTGAGACATATTTGGTGAGGTCAAAATCGGCGCCCATCGGCAGGAAGCTCATACTCATGCTGTCCGGGTTCAGCTCTTTGGCAATATCGCCCACGATGCCCTTCAGATGCTGCTGCAGCTTCAGCTCGTTCTCTTTCCAGTTAAAGGTCATACGCAGCAGCGGGTTACCGCGATGATCGGTGTAGTGCGGATCGAGATCGAGATAGATATCGCGATAGGACTGGCAGGTGGTGGTGATGCTGATCTTCATCGAATGGTTGTACCACTGCTCC
Organism: Pantoea sp. M_9; assembly: GCF_008631385.1. Taxonomy (NCBI): domain Bacteria; kingdom Pseudomonadati; phylum Pseudomonadota; class Gammaproteobacteria; order Enterobacterales; family Erwiniaceae; genus Pantoea; species Pantoea sp. M_9. The sequence continues at coordinate 9,114 of NZ_VWUF01000023.1, forward strand.
AGACCCTCTTTGTAGCCCATACCCCAGGCGGGCGTACCTTTCGGCAGCGCAGCGGCTATCGGCGTGCCGGTCGCCTGCGAGCTGTGGATCTTGGCGCCGCCGAGGAAGCCGAGGCCCGGGCCGTCGAAGTTGCCTGGCGAGATGTCATTGAACATCTGGCCGGTCGCGCCGGCGGTGGCGTAAGAGTTAAAGTTCTTATCTTTAAAGAACAGCGTGGCGCCGCCGTTGGAGAGAAACGCATAGTTGCGCCCTACCACACCCTCTTCAGTGATCGGGTTATAGGGCTTGCCGATACCGGAGAGCAGCATCAGACGCACGTTGTAGAGCTGGAAGCTGGAGAGCACCACAATTTTGGCTGGCTGGAATACCTCGTTGCCGTCGGCATCGTAGTAGATCACGCCTTTTGCGGTTTTGCCATCATCGTGCAGCACGACTTTAGCCACTTCAGCGTTCACTTCGTAAGAGAAGTTCGGCAGACGCTTCAGCGCATCCATCACCGCCGTCTGCGGTGACGCTTTGGAGTAGTTCAGGCACGGATATTTGGAGCAGTAGCCGCAGTAGTTGCACGGTGCAATCTGGTTGCCGTAAGGGTTTTTCCACGCGCGCGACACGCAGGCTGAAGGGTTCGGGAACGGATGATAACCGAGCTTCTTCGCCGCCTCTTTAAACATCACGTTGTTGAGCGTATCGTCCAGCGCCGGCAGCGGGTAAGGCTCTGAGCGCGGCCCTTCAAACGGATCGCCGCCTTCGAGGATCTGACCACGCAGGTTGCCGGTGGTGCCGGACTGCCCGCAGATCAGCTCAAATTTATAGAAGTAAGGCTCAATCTCTTCCCAGCTGAACGGGAAGTCCATAACGCGCATATCATCCTGCAGAATGCCTGGTTTATACGCCTGATCAACATAGGTTTTCAGTTTGATATCGGTCGGGGTCGGACGGATCAGTACTGCCGTCCAGTGCATGCCTGCGCCGCCCACGCCGGTGCCGGGTGCAAAGGCGCCCCATTTGCGGGTAGGCAGCGCGGTCTGGTCCATATTGTAACGCACCGTCACCGCCACCTCTTTTGGTGTGGCGAAGACTTTATTACGCACGTTATAAGCGTATTCATCGGCCGGCTTCGGGTAGGCGAAGTCGGGATAGTCGCGCTCGCCGCCGCGCTCCAGCGCGCGCACCTCAAGTCCGGCCAGCGCCAGCTCGATACTCATCAGCGAGCCGGCCCAGCCGAGGCCGCACACAACGACATCGACTTCTTTTTTTGTAATCTGTGCCATGTTAGTTCTTTCTCATATACCAAATAGGGGAATTCAGGCGCGCTGGCCCAGCAGGCTGACCGGTCCGAGCGGATACGGCACATTGTGCTGCTTCACCCATTCGGTAAAGCTGGCGCGGGCGCCCGGGAAGCCGATAGCGATCCACGCCTTCATGCCTTTATTACCGCCGTACATCGGGTCGGCAAGATAACCATGTTTGGTATCAGCCAGTAGCTGACTGAAGAACTGTGAGGCTTTCAGCGACGGTTCGCCCAGCGCCGCAAAATCGATGCCATCATTCTTGTTGATACGGGTCAGCACGGCATCTTTCTCTTCCGTGCTCAGTTCGTGGAAGGCTTTCTGATAGGTGGTCTGCGTCCACTGCTCCACCAGCTTGATGGCGGTGCGGTACATCTGCTGCGGCGTAAACGGGATTTGATAGCCCATGGTCGCCGGGGCGTGCACATCAAACGGCCCCTGCAGATAGATTTCTGCGCCAAACTCCGGCGTGTGCAGCTGCTGGTCGATAAAAATCGGCACGTTGGTTTCCAGCGCACCGGGCGCCTTGCCGCTGCCGCCAGCCGGGATCAGACGGTCGGTTGCCGCCAGGATAAACTGCCATTCACTGGCGCTGAAAAAAATCGGTTTATAATCGGCGAGGTCCGGCGCGGCCATTTCTGCCGCCTGCGCGGCGCTCACGCCCTTTAATAAAAGGTCGCTGACCGGCAAAGCCAGCAGCGCCCCGAGTAAAAATTTACGTCTGGTGGTGGGTTTTTCTAACAGCATGGCGCGACAATTCTCACTAGCTAAGAAAGATAATTTATATTTTTGTTAATGACGTTATAAATCGGCAAACAAGCGGGCAATCTTATGGATACAAATATTTCAGGATGTAAAAATTAAATTTAAAATGTGTTTAAGTGAAGGATGGTTATTTCTTTGCAGCGTCATGCGCGTGCAACAGTGCCACTTATTAACTGAAATTGTGGTTTAAACCTGCCAAAAGCAGGGGTTTTTAGCGCTTTACCTTGATATTTTGCTAAAAGCGTTGCAGCAAAGAAATAATCGCCCGGCGCAACTGTTGAAAATAAATCACGCTTGCGCTGCAGTAACGATTAGCATAAATATTCAGCTTCATTAAGCCTCAGTTCGCTTTTCATCCCTCTGCGTTTTATTTGCCCGTTTAATGCGTAAAAAAGCGGCAACATAATTAATACCCGGTATTAATCTTATATTCTGACAAAGCTCAGAACAAACCGGCATTTTGACTCTGCCCGCCGCGCGTTAAATTCAGCGTCTCTCCCTCTGAGGATAATAATAATGCGCTTACTGATTTTACTGGCAGCGGTCTGGAGTAGTGCCTTTACCCTGCATGCCGCCACGCCAGAGGATACGCTGGTAGTGGCGGTACCGCTGGATGGCATCATCAGCTTTGACCCGGCGGAGAGTTTTGAGACGGTCAGCAACAGCGTGCAACGCAATCTCTATCAGACCCTGACCGAGCCGGACCGCAACGCGCCGCAGCAGCTTGCGCCGCTGCTGGCTAGCGAATGGCAGCCCGGCAGTACGCCGCACAGCCTGCGGTTTACCCTGCGGCCCGACGCGCGCTTTGCCAGCGGTAACGCGGTGACAGCGCAGGATGTGGTGTTCTCTCTGACGCGGGCGATACAGCTCAACAAAGCGCCGGCGTTTATTCTGGCGGAGTTTGGCTGGACCCCTGCCAATATCGCCAGCCAGTTTCAGGTGCTGAGCGACACACAGCTGGAGATCCGCTGGCCGGCCGCGATTGGACAGGATCTGGCGCTGCGCCTGCTCACCGCGCCGGTGGCGTCGATTGTTGACAGCAAAACGGTACAGCAGCATGCGGTTAATGGTGACAGCGGCAACGGCTGGCTGCACACCCACTCCGCCGGCAGCGGCGCTTTTACGCTGCAGCAGTATGTGCCGCAGCAGGCGGTGGTGCTGAGCGCCAGCCCGCAGGCCAGACCGGCACCGCAGTTGCGGCGCGTGCTGCTCAAAGGGGTGACGGATGCCGGCGCACGCCGCCTGCTGATCCAGCAGGGCGATGTCGATGTCGCCTATCAGCTCGGCCCCGATCAGATCGACGCGCTGAAACAGGATAAGCACCTGCGTATTGAAGCCTTTCCTTCCAGCCTGATTTACTACCTGGCGTTCAATGCCCGCAACGCCGCGCAGCCGGCACTGGCTAACCCGGCGCTGTGGCGCGCCGCGCGCTGGCTGGTGGATTATCAGGCTATCTCACAGCAGCTGCTGAAAGGACAATACCGCATCCATCAGAGTTTCCTGCCGCAGGGATTTGACGGCGCACTGGAGGAGACGCCGTTTCACTATGACGTTGCGAAAGCCAAAGCCATTCTGGCGGAGGGCGGCATTCAGCCCGGCACGCGCATTGCGCTGACGGTCATCAACCAGCCGCCCTATATTGATGTAGCGCAGGCGCTGCAGGCGAGTTTTGCTAAAGCAGATATCGATATCGATCTGCAGCCGGTAGCAGAGTCGGCACTGTGGAGTAAAATGCGCGGCCGCGACTTCCAGTCGATCTTTATCTACTGGGGGGCAGATTATGTTGATCCCAATACCAACGCCAGCGCCTTTGCCTGGAACGTACCGGGCGGCGCTAAAACGCTGGCGTGGCGGGTGGGCTGGGATATTCCGCAGCTCAGCGCGCAGACGCGGGAGGCGGCGGGTGAAAGCGACGTGGTAAAACGCCGGGCGCTCTATACCGCCCTGCAGCAGCGCGTACAGCAGGACTCCCCGTTTGTGGTCACGCTGCAGGGTGCGCAGCAGGTGGCGATCCGGCAAAACGTGACCCACGTCCAGCAGGGTATCGGCGTCAGCCTGCTCTTCTTCGATACGGTCCGTAAAGGATAAGTCGCCCTCTGCCCTCCGGCACGACCGGAGGGCTTCTCCTTTTCTGCGCAATCAGTTGCGCTACCGCAGGCTGCGCTTGCTATCCTTGGTGTCATAACGCATTGCTGAAGAGCGAGAGATTATGACCACTCCACTGCTGATTGCTCAAACCCACGATATCCGGCTGTCGCTGCTCCCGGCGATGGCCAATCGCCACGGGCTGATCGCTGGCGCCACCGGTACCGGCAAAACCGTTACGCTGCAGAAGCTGGCAGAATCCTTTTCACAGGCCGGCGTGCCGGTATTTATGGCTGACGTCAAAGGCGATTTAAGCGGCATTGCCACTCCCGGCAGCGCCTCTGAGAAGCTGCAGGCGCGGCTGGCACAGATTGGCGTCAGCGACTGGCAGCCGCATGACAACCCGGTGATGCTGTGGGATATCTTCGGTCAGCAGGGCCATCCGGTACGTGCCACCGTCACCGATCTGGGCCCCCTGCTGCTGGCGCGGCTGCTGGGGCTGAATGAGGTGCAGTCGGGCGTATTGCAGATTATTTTCCGCATTGCAGACGATCAGGGGCTGCTGCTGCTCGATTTCAAAGATCTGCGCGCAATGACGCAGTATATCGGCGACAACGCCAAAGCCTTTCAGACGCAGTATGGCAACATCAGCAGCGCATCAGTGGGGGCGATTCAGCGCGGCCTGCTGGCGCTGGAGCAGCAGGGAGCGGAGCATTTTTTTGGTGAGCCGATGCTCGATATCCGCGACTGGATGCGCTGCGATGCGCAGGGCCGCGGCTATATCAATATTCTCGCAGCAGAACGGCTCTATCAGATGCCTAAACTCTACGCCACCAGCCTGCTGTGGCTGCTGGCGGAACTCTATGAGCAGCTGCCGGAAGCGGGCGATCTGGATAAGCCGAAAATGGTCTTCTTCTTTGATGAGGCGCATCTGCTGTTCAGTGATGCACCGCCCGTATTGCTGGAAAAGATCGAGCAGGTCATCCGCCTGATCCGCTCCAAAGGCGTGGGTGTCTGGTTCGTGACGCAGAACCCGTCAGATATTCCGGACAAGGTATCAGGCCAGCTCGGCAATCGCGTGCAGCACGCCCTGCGCGCTTTCACGCCGCGCGATCAGAAAGCGGTGAAAAGTGCCGCTGAGACCCTGCGCGCCAACCCGGCGTTTGATGCCGTCGCGGCGCTTCAGGCGCTCGGCACCGGTGAGGCGCTGATCTCTTTCCTCGATGAGAAAGGCAGTCCATCCATCGTGGAACGCGCTATGGTGATCGCCCCCGGCTCACGCATGGGGCCGCTGACGCAGGATGAGCGCAACGTTCTGATCAACCATTCGCCGCTTTATGGCAAATATGATGATGAGGTCGATCGCGAGTCGGCGTTTGAGCGCCTGCAGCAGGGGATCGCCGCCGCACCGCAGCAGTCAGCGGCGCCGGACGTTAAAGGCGCTGACGTAAAGGTAGACAGCGGCATTCTTGGCGGTCTGAAAGATATTCTGTTTGGCACGACCGGACCGCGCGGCGGTAAACGCGACGGCGTGGTTCAGAGCGTGGCCCGCAGCGCAGCGCGCCAGGTCACCAGCCAGATCGTGCGCGGCATGCTGGGCAGCCTGCTCGGCGGGCGCCGCCGTTAAGGACTCTCTGCTAAGATCGGATGATGGATAAATATCAACAACTGAAGCGCAGCAAACAGCTGGCGCTGGCGCTGCTGCTGGCGGCAGCGGCAACCTTTATCGTTACGCTGTTTCTGCCCGCTAATTTCTGGGTGCTGGGCGTTAAAGCGATCGCTGAAGCGGCTATGGTCGGCGCACTGGCCGACTGGTTTGCGGTGGTGGCCCTGTTTCGCCGCGTACCGCTGCCGCTGATTGCGCGCCATACGGCGATTATTCCGCGTAATAAAGATCGCATCGGCGAAAACCTCGGTCGCTTTGTGCAGGAGAAGTTTCTCGATACCGATTCGCTGCTGGCGCTGATCCGCCGCAACAATCCGGCACAGCTGCTGGCGCAGTGGCTGAACGCGCCGGGCAACGCCGATCGCGTAGGGCGTCATCTGCTGCAGGTCATGCGCGGTTTTCTCGATCTCACTGACGATGCCCGCATTCAGCAGTTTATGCGGCGCGCCGTGCACCGCGCGCTGGATAAGGTCGATCTCACGCAGTCCAGTGCGATGATCCTCGACAGTCTGACCAAAAATAACCGCCATCAGGCGCTGCTGGATGCGGCGATTGAACAGCTGCTGCTGCTCCTGCATAAGCCCGGCACGCGTGAGTTTATCGCGCTGCAGATTGTGCGCTGGCTGAAGCGTGAGCATCCGGTCAAAGCCAAAGTGCTGCCGACCGAGTGGCTGGGTGAACACAGCGCCACGCTGGTCGCTAACGCGGTAGATTCCATTCTCGACGACGTGGCACGCGATCAGGGGCACGAGCTGCGTCTCGGCTTTAATCGCGCGGTGCAGCGGTTGATTGACCGGCTGAAAAGCGATCCGGAGATGACAGCGCGCGCGGAGTCAGTGAAGCAGTGGCTGAAAGAGGATGAGTCGCTGAATCGCTATATCGGTGAGCTGTGGCAGGATCTGCGCGCTTGGCTGAAGCGCGATCTCAGCAGCGACGATTCCCGCGTACAGGAGCGGGTGCGGCTGGCGGCGCTGTGGCTGGGAGAGACCCTGCTGGCCGATGAGGCGTTACGCAGCTCGATGAATCAGCATCTGGAGGATGCGGCGCGCAGCGTGGCCCCGGAGTTTGCTGCTTTTCTGACGCGTCATATCAGCGATACGGTTAAAAGCTGGGACGCACGCGATATGTCACAGCAGATTGAGCTGAATATCGGCCGCGATCTGCAGTTTATCCGCATCAACGGCACGCTGGTCGGCGGCACCATCGGCCTGCTGCTCTATCTGCTGTCGCAGTTGCCCGCGCTTCTGCAGACCCTGCCCTGAACCGCAGAGGGTGAGCCAGGGCGCCATCATTAACCCAGGGCGCCATGAATGGCGCCCCTACGTTACCCACCCTGTAGGGGCCTCATTAATGAGGCTCTGGTTCAGGCCGAATACCAAAAATCAGGGTGCCATAAATAACCAGGGCGCCATGAATGGCGCCCCTACAGGATAACGTAGGGGGCGCATTCATGCGCCCCTGGTCCAGGNTGCCATAAATAACCAGGGCGCCATGAATGGCGCCCCTACAGGATAACGTAGGGGGCGCATTCATGCGCCCCTGGTCCAGGCCGAATACCAGAAAATCGGGGTGCCATCATTAACCCAGGGCGCCATGAATGGCGCCCTGCGTTTATCTGTAGGGGCCTCATTAATGAGGCCCTGGCGCATTCATGCGCCCCTGGATCTCTCCCGCTTAACGTCGTTTCAGCAGCAGATAGAGACTGATAGCGAAGAAAGCGCCGCTGGGCAGGATGGCCCCTAATATTGGCGGCAGGCCGTAGACCAGGCTCAGCGGACCAAAAATCTGATCCAGCACGTAGAACAGGAAGCCGAAGCTGATACCCGTCACCACGCGCACGCCCATCGATACGCTGCGCAGCGGTCCGAAAATAAAGGAGAGCGCCATCAGCATCATGACCGCTACCGAAAGCGGCTGGAAGATTTTACCCCACATATTGAGCTGATAACGACCTGACTCCTGCCCGCTCTGCTTCAGATATTTACTGTAGTTATACAGGCCGCTGATGGAGAGCGCGTCCGGATCCAGCGCCACCACGCCCAGCTTGTCTGGCGTCAGGTTGGTTTTCCACTCGCCGTTCAGGCTCTGCGAACCGGTGATCTGCTTTGGATCGGTGAGGTCTGACTCATCCACCTGCGCCAGCTCCCAGCGCTTACGCGCCTGATCCCAGGTCGCGGTGGCCGCATAGCGCACGCTCTGCAGGCGGCGGGCGTCGTTAAAGCGATAGATGCTGACCCCATCAATCTCGTTATCGCCCTTGATGCGTTCGATATAGATAAAGTCGTTGCCATCCTTCGCCCAGAGACCATTCTGCGTGGAGACCAGCGACCCGCCGTAAAGCTGCTGCGCGCGGAAATTACGCGCCATCTGCTCGCCCTGCGGCGCCACAAACTCGCCAACGGCCATGGTCAGCAGCACCAGCGGGATCGCGGTTTTCATGACGGAGAGCGCCACCTGCAGGCGGGTAAAGCCGGACGCCTGCATTACCACCAGCTCGCTGCGCTGAGCCAGCGTGCCGAGGCCAAGCAGCGCGCCAAGCAGTGCCGCCATCGGGAAGAAGATCTCGATATCTTTCGGCACGCTCAGCAGGGTGTAGTAGCCCGCATCCAGCGCAGAATACGCGCCCTGCCCGGTTTTACGCAGCTGATCGACAAACTTGATAATGCCCGACAGCGACACCAGCATGAACAGCGTCATCATGATGGTGTTAAAAATGGTTTTACCGATATAGCGGTCAAGAACCTTAAACATCACACTGACCCTCCGCGGCTGAAACGCGCCCGCAGACGTCGCATCGGCACGGTATCCCAGGCGTTAAGCGCCACCGCCAGTGCCAGATACGCAATGTTGACGGTCCACATCCAGATAGCCGGATCGAAGCGGCCTTTAGCCGCATTGGAGCGCAGCGAACTCTGCAGCAGGAAGAAGATCAGATAGAGCAGCATCGCAGGCAGCATCGACAATACGCGGCCCTGACGTGGATTGACCACGCTAAGCGGCACGACCATCAGCGCCATAATCAGCACCGAGAAGACCAGCGTCAGGCGCCAGTGCAGCTCAGCCTGGAACTGCGGCGTTTTGGTGTTGATGAGCGTAAGCAGATCGGCCTGATCGGCATCGTTAGGATCGAGCGTCGCTTCTTTATAGCCTACCACCGCCTGATAGTTCACAAAGTCAGTGATGCGGAAATCACGCAGCAGCGCGGTACCCTCAAAGCGGGTGCCTTTATCCAGCGTCACCACCTGCGAGCCATCCTTGCGCTGCTCCATATGGCCGCTGTCCGCCAGCACCACCGACGGACGCGCGTTGCCTTTAGGCCGCAGCTGCGCCAGGAACACGTTGCCGAAGGTGTTGCCTTTCACATCCTCGACAAACAGCACGGTATTGCCGTCGCTGGAGGTCTGGAACTGGCCCGCGGCCAGCGCAGCGGCGCCCGGGTTAGCTTTGGCATTTTGCGTAACCTCATCCTGGTAACGCGATGACCAGGGACCGAGCCAGATCACGTTGACCGCCGCCACCAGCGAGGTCATCAGCATCAGGATCATCGCTGCTTTAACCAGTAACCCTTTACCCAGGCCGCAGGCGTGCATCACCGTAATTTCACTTTCGGTGTATAGCCGACCCAGCGTCATTAAAATCGCCAGAAACAGACTTAAGGGTAAAATAAGTTGCGCCATTTCAGGCACACCGAGTCCTAACAAGGTCAGAACCAGATTTGTGGGGATTTCGCCATCCACCGCCGCCCCTAAGATCCTGACTAACTTCTGGCAAAAGAAGATTAGCAGCAGGATAAACAGGATAGCCAGCTGGCTTTTGAGCGTTTCCCGAACCAGATATCTAATAATGATCACGCTTAGTACGCCTGTGAAAACTTGTCTTTTTGCAGGAAAATCGCTAGTTTCAACGCTTATCAGCCATTTTTCTTCATCAATGGCCATATTGGTCGCTAAAATGGCCTGTTAATGCGTCAGGGTGGTGAAAAAACATCACATAGTCACCCCACTCATTATGACCAGCGGCGTTAAATTGTCATGGCGTCGCGCCAAATAATGGGTGACGAACGCGCTACATTCTAACGACAGCTACGGCCGTTGTCTTTAAGATTCAGGAGAGTGCATGGAGTTCAGTGTAAAAAGCGGCAGCCCGGAAAAACAGCGGAGCGCCTGCATTGTTGTAGGCGTTTTTGAGCCGCGCCGTTTATCGCCTATTGCCGAACAGCTGGATAAAATCAGCGACGGCTATATCAGTGCGCTGCTGCGCCGCGGCGAACTGGAGGGCAAAGTCGGCCAGACGCTGCTGCTGCACCATGTGCCGAATATTCTCTCTGAACGTATTCTGCTGATTGGCTGCGGCAAAGAGCGCGAGCTGGACGAGCGTCAGTATAAGCAGGTGATCCAGAAGACCATTAATACGCTGAATGACACCGGCTCCATGGAAGCGGTCTGCTTCCTGACCGAACTGCATGTTAAAGGCCGCAACACCTACTGGAAAGTGCGCCAGGCTATCGAAACCTCGAAAGAGGCGCTCTACAACTTTGATCAGCTGAAAAGCAATAAAGTTGAGCCGCGTCGTCCGCTGCGCAAGCTGGTGTTCAACGTCCCGACGCGTCGCGAACTCACCAGCGGTGAGCGCGCTATTCAGCATGGCCTTGCCGTAGCAGCCGGCGTGAAAGCGGCAAAAGATCTCAGCAACATGCCGCCAAATATCTGTAATGCGGCCTATCTCGCTTCGCAGGCGCGCCAGCTGGCGGACGCTTACAGCAAAAATGTTACGACCCGTGTTATCGGCGAACAGCAGATGAAAGAGCTGGGCATGAATGCCTATCTTGCGGTCGGTGCCGGTTCGCACAATGAGTCGCTGATGTCGGTCATTGAGTACAAAGGCAACAGCGATCCGGACGCGCGTCCTATCGTGCTGGTGGGTAAAGGGCTGACCTTTGACGCCGGCGGCATCTCCATCAAGCCTGCTGAGGGCATGGATGAGATGAAATATGATATGTGCGGCGCGGCCTCGGTCTATGGCGTAATGCGCATGGTGGCAGAGCTCAATCTGCCGCTGAACGTTGTGGGCGTGCTGGTGGGCTGTGAAAATATGCCGGATGGCCGCGCAATGCGCCCGGGCGATGTTCTGACCACGATGTCAGGCCAGACGGTTGAGGTGCTGAATACCGATGCTGAAGGTCGTCTGGTGCTGTGCGACGCCCTCACCTACGTTGAACGTTTTGAGCCTGAAGTGGTGATTGACGTGGCGACCCTGACCGGTGCCTGCGTGATTGCGCTGGGTCATCACGTCAGCGGCCTGCTTTCGAACCACAACCCGCTGGCACATGAGCTGATCAGCGCTTCTGAACAGTCAGGCGACCGCGCGTGGCGGCTGCCGATGGCCGATGAGTATCAGGAGCAGCTGGAGTCGAACTTTGCCGATATGGCGAATATCGGCGGACGTCCGGGCGGTGCGATTACGGCCGCCTGCTTCCTGGCGCGTTTTGCACGCAAATATAACTGGGCGCACCTCGATATCGCCGGCACCGCATGGCGCTCCGGTAAAGCCAAAGGCGCTACCGGTCGTCCGGTGCCGATGCTCTCTCAGTTCCTGCTGAACCGTGCGGGTCTGAACGGCGACGATTAACCGGTATCGTACGTTCAAACGGTACGGTTATTGAGCAGGAGCGCATCGGTTTGACCAGGGGCGCATAAATGCGCCCCCTACGGTGGTATATCCTCGCGATAACCCGCGGGACGG
>NZ_VWUF01000024.1:0-19578 GCF_008631385.1 Pantoea sp. M_9
CGCTTCACGCCCTGCTGAGTTCGTCTGCGTTGCCGCTTTGCCGTCTCAGTGGTGGCGCATTATAGGGAGTTCTCGCCGGGTGACAAGTGCTAATTTCAACTTTTTTGCTCGAGTGCTTACTTTCCAGGCAATGCGTTGTAAAAACCGGCTCAGCTGTATGCTAAAGCAACAAAAAACGGGCCCGCAGGCCCGTTTTTATGCACAACCCTTACTGGTGAGCGACAATTTCGCCTTCGCTCACATCCATCTCGATGGTTTTTCCTGGCACAAACGCACCGGAAAGTATCTTCTGCGCCAGCGGGTTCTCTATATGCTGCTGGATAGCCCGTTTGAGCGGACGCGCACCGTAAACCGGATCGTAGCCATTCTCACCAAGCAGTTTCAGTGCTGCTTCAGAGATGTGCAGCTGATAGCCACGATCTTCCAGACGCTGATAAAGCCGCTGCAGCTGTATCTGCGCAATAGAGGCAATGTGCTGCTCTCCCAGCGGATGAAACACCACCACTTCATCGATACGGTTGATGAACTCAGGACGGAAATGGTGGCCGACTACCGTCATTACCGTTTCTTTCATCGCCGGGTAATCAAGCGCACCGAAGCGCTCTTGGATTAAATCCGATCCCAGGTTCGATGTCATGATCACCACTGAGTTGCGGAAATCTACGGTTCGCCCCTGACCATCTGTCAGTCGTCCATCATCCAGGACCTGCAGCAGGATGTTAAATACATCCGGATGCGCTTTCTCAACTTCATCCAGTAGGATTACGGAGTAAGGCCGGCGGCGTACCGCTTCAGTAAGATAACCGCCCTCCTCATATCCGACATATCCCGGAGGTGCACCCACCAGCCGCGAAACCGAATGTTTCTCCATAAACTCAGACATGTCGATTCGCACCATCGCATCGTCGCTGTCAAACAGGAAATTTGCCAGCGCTTTACACAGCTCGGTTTTACCTACCCCGGTTGGACCGAGGAACAGGAATGAACCAATCGGGCGATTGGGATCGGATAAGCCCGCCCGGCTGCGACGGATAGCATTTGAAACCGCGTCTACCGCTTCGTTCTGGCCGATAACCCGCGCATGTAATTCCTGCTCCATACGCAGCAGTTTGTCGCGCTCACCTTCCATCATGCGTGCTACCGGGATACCGGTCCAGCGCGCCAGTACGTCGGCAATCTCAACATCCGTTACGCGGTTGCGTAACAGCTTCATGATTTTGCCTTCAGCCTGAGTGGCACTCGCCAGCTGCTTTTCCAGCGCCGGAATTTTGCCATACTGCAGCTCAGACATTTGCGCCAGATCGCCTGTGCGTCGCGCCTGTTCCAGCGTCAGTCTTGCCTGCTCCAGCTCCGCTTTAATATTTTGCGTACCGGTGAGTGACGCCTTTTCAGCTTTCCACTCCTCTTCCAGTTCTGCATATTCGCGCTCTTTCTGATTCAGCTCCGTCTCCAGCATCTCCAGACGTTTGACGCTGGCATCGTCAGACTCTTTCTTCAGCGCCTGCTGCTCCAGTTTCAGCTGGATGATACGGCGCTCCAGACGATCGAGCGGTTCAGGTTTCGAATCGATCTGCAGACGAATACTGGATGCAGCTTCATCAATCAGGTCGATCGCTTTATCTGGCAGCTGCCGGTCGGCGATATAGCGATGTGACAACGTTGCTGCTGCCACAATGGCCGGGTCGGTGATCTGCACATGGTGATGCAGCTCATAACGCTCTTTCAGACCGCGTAGAATAGCGATGGTATCTTCGACGCTGGGCTCTGCCACAAACACTTTCTGGAAGCGACGCTCCAGAGCAGCATCCTTTTCTATATACTGACGATACTCATCCAACGTGGTTGCGCCAACGCAGTGCAGTTCACCACGCGCCAGAGCCGGCTTCAGCATGTTTCCTGCGTCCATCGCGCCATCCGCTTTGCCTGCGCCTACCATCGTGTGCAGCTCATCGATAAACAGAATGACATTGCCTTCCTGCTTCGCGAGATCGTTCAACACCCCTTTCAGGCGCTCCTCAAATTCACCACGATATTTGGCTCCCGCTACCAGCGCCCCCATATCCAGCGCCAGCACGCGACGGCCTTTCAGGCCTTCAGGCACTTCACCATTGATAATGCGCTGAGCCAGCCCTTCAACAATGGCGGTTTTACCCACCCCGGGTTCACCAATCAATACCGGGTTATTCTTGGTACGGCGCTGCAGCACCTGGATGGTACGGCGGATCTCTTCATCGCGTCCGATTACCGGGTCCAGCTTGCCACGTTCGGCGCGCTCGGTGAGATCGATGGTATATTTCTTTAGTGCCTGGCGCTGATCTTCAGCTCCCTGGTCATTCACGTTTTCGCCTCCACGCAATTGTTCGATAGCGTTCGCGAGTTTGTCAGACGTCACGCCGGCAGCTTTAAGCAGATCCGCCAGCGAACCGCGTGAATCCAGAGCCGCCAGAACAAATAATTCAGATGAGATAAAGTTATCGCCGCGCTTTTGCGCCAGCTTGTCACACAGGTTCAGCACCCGCACCAGATCGGCTGAGGGCTGTACATCTCCCTCGGTACCTTCGACCTGAGGCAGACGGTGGATTGCCTGTTCAATACTGCTACGCAGAGTGGCGACATCAGCTCCTGCTGCACTAAGCAGCGGACGCACCGATCCCCCTTCCTGGCTGAGCAGAGCGCTCATCACATGAAGCGGTTCAATAAACTGGTTATCCTGTCCCAGAGCCAGGGACTGGGCATCAGCAAGGGCTAGCTGGAATTTGTTGGTAAGACGATCCAGACGCATAATTCCTCCCGTTACAGGTCAAAACGCTACTGGAGATTAAGATGAGGTCAGGCCTCAAATTTTCAAGGTTTCTGACCTGATATTGTGAGCAAAAAACAGGCTGCCCGGATCGTCTCAGGGCGTAGGGTTACTGCAGCCAGATTAATGTAGCCATACGCCCGGTAACACCGTCGCGGCGAAAGGAGAAAAAATCCTGCTTTTCTGTGAACGTGCAGCGTCGTGAACCGCTGACAGAGGTTACGCCTGCGCTAAGCAGACGCTGTTCGGCCAGCAGCCAGATATCCGCAAAATATTTTGCGCCTGCCGGACGAAAGGCCACTTCTGCGCGCGCATCGTGGGCCATAAATGCCTGACGTACTTCCGCCCCGACTTCAAACGCACCGGGTCCGATAGCCGGGCCCAGCCAGGCATATACCTCGCTGGCCGGACAGTGAAACTGCGCCAGCGTCTGTTCCAGCACGCCGTTGCAGAGGCCGCGCCAGCCCGCATGGGCTGCTGCCACTTCACTGCCATCTTTACTGCAAAACAGCACCGGCAGGCAGTCAGCCGTCATAATGGCGCACACCACGCCTGGCTCCCGGGTAATGGCCGCGTCAGCCTGGGGCAGCGCACAGGCTGCAGGCAGACGCACTACCGCATTGCCATGTATTTGATCCAGCCACTGCGGCATCGCAGAAAGCGATAATGTTTCTGCGATGTGCTGGCGATTACGCATTACGTGAGCAGGCGCGTCACCAACGTGTGCTGCCGGGTTGAGCGAATCCCAGGGGGCCAGGCTATGACCGCCCCGCCGGGTAGTGGAGCAGGCCCGAACGTGCTGCGGAGCAGGCCAGTCCGGGATGATCCATTTGCTCATAGCCAGTCCATGCGATCGCGGAACTCTTCCGTATCGGCTTTTAAGGCGTCAATCAGATCAACCATGTCCTGCGGCAGCGGAGCATGCCACTCCATTTCAATACCGGTTATCGGATGATAAAGACGCAGCATGGTCGCGTGCAGCGCCTGACGATCAAATCCGCGCAGCGTATCAATGAACGCCTCTGACGCCCCTTTTGGCGGACGCGGCCGGCCACCGTAGAGCGGATCGCCCACCAGCGGATGGTTGATATGCGCCATATGAACGCGGATCTGATGCGTACGGCCGGTCTCCAGGCGCAGGCGCAGGCGCGTATGTGCCCGGAAATGCTCCATGATGCGATAGTGCGTGGTGGCCGGTTTCCCCATCGGATGAACTGCCATGTGAGTACGCTTGGTGGAGTGTCGCGCCATAGGTTCATCAACGGTGCCGCCAGCCGTCATCGTACCGATGGCAACCGCTTCATATTCACGTGTAATTTCACGCAGCTGCAGCGTTTCTACCAGGTGCGTCTGTGCCGGAACCGTTTTTGCCACAACCATCAGCCCTGTGGTGTCTTTATCCAGGCGATGTACGATACCGGCACGCGGTACATCAGCGATCGGCGGAAAGTGGTAGAGCAGTGCATTCAGAATGGTGCCGTCAGGGTTACCTGCGCCAGGATGCACCACCAGATCGCGGGGCTTGTTGATAACCAGAATATGGTCATCTTCATAAACGATATTAAGAGGAATGTTCTGCGCCTCCCAGCGCTGTTCCTCTTCGATTTCAGCATCAATAGCCACCTGCTCACCGCCCAGAACTTTCTCTTTCGGTTTGTCGATGATAGTGCCGTTGACGCTGACGCGGCGATCGAGGATCCACTCTTTTATGCGGGAGCGTGAATAATCAGGGAACAATTCCGCCAAAGTCTGATCTAAACGTTGTCCAAGCTGTGCTTCGGACACCGTTGCGGTGAGTTGAACTTGTTGTGCCATATACAGCTTCTTCGTTAACGTTGGGTTTTACGGCGATGCCGTTTAATATAATGTGCTATCGTACTGGTCATTACCGGGAGCTATACGGACAGCTTCCGCCATAACATTTTGAGGATAATCATTTCGTCATGACGCGTATGAAACATCTGGTGGCTGCCGCCACATTGAGCCTGGCCCTGGCAGGCTGCTCCGGCTCATCTGATCCGGTTCCGGACAGCCCGCCGTCTGAAATTTATGCCACAGCTCAGCAAAAGCTGCAGGACGGTAACTTCAAAGCGGCAATTAAGCAACTGGAAGCGCTGGATAATCGTTATCCATTTGGTCCTTACTCGCAGCAGGTGCAGCTGGATTTAATCTACGCGTATTACAAAAATGCCGATCTTCCGCTGGCGCAGGCTGCTATCTCGCGCTTTATGCGACTCAATCCGACCCATCCAAATATCGATTACGTCATCTATATGAAAGGCCTGACGGATATGGCCCTGGATGATTCAGCTCTGCAGGGCTTCT
Organism: Pantoea sp. M_9; assembly: GCF_008631385.1. NCBI lineage: Bacteria > Pseudomonadati > Pseudomonadota > Gammaproteobacteria > Enterobacterales > Erwiniaceae > Pantoea > Pantoea sp. M_9. Next base: position 5,126 of record NZ_VWUF01000024.1, read on the forward strand.
TTGGTATCGATCGCTCCGATCGCGATCCTACCCACGCGCGCGATGCCTTCCGCGACTTCTCCCAGCTGCTGCGGAGCTATCCAGATAGCCAGTACGCTGCGGATGCCCAGAAACGCCTGACCTATCTGAAAGATCGTCTGGCGAAATATGAACTCTCGGTGGCGCAATTCTATACCAAGCGCGGGGCCTATGTCGCTGTTGTTAATCGTGTGGAAGGCATGATGCGTGATTATCAGGATACGCAGGCGACACGCGATGCGCTGCCGCTGATGGAGAATGCTTATCGCCAGCTGCAGTTAACGGCAGAAGCTGACAAAGTTGCGAAAATTATCGCAGCCAACAACAGCCAGAAATGAGTGAATCGTTCTTTTAAAAGCAGCCCCCGGGCTGCTTTTTTTATGTCCGCAAAAGGTCTCTGCGTTGCGGTTAACCTGTCAATCCTGCCCTGCTGCAGTGCTGGCTTCAAGCATTTTTTAAATAATCTCCGGTCTTTCTCGCAAATCTCTTGCGTTGACAAAATGTGACGTTCGTATGTGATCCAGATCACATAAATTCCTGTGTGGCGCGGTATGCTGACTCTACCCAGACGGAAATGACAGAGAGGTTTAACTATGATTCTGAACATTACCAGCAAACAAATGGAAATCACTGCAGCAATTCGCAGCCATGTCGAAGACCGTCTCGCTAAACTGGAAAAGTGGCAAGCCCACCTCATCAATCCTCACATCGTGTTGTCAAAAGAGCCCAAAGAGTTCGTAGCGGATGCCACCATTAACACGCCCAACGGTACTCTGGTTGCCAGTGCTAAACATGATGATATGTATACCGCCATCAACGATTTGATCGCGAAGCTGGAGCGCCAGCTAAATAAAGCTCAGCACAAGCCTGAAGCACGCCGCGCTGCCAGCAGTGTTAAAGATTTCATTCCGGCAGGATAAACTCTGCAGTTACAAAAAACGCGCCAGCTGGCGCGTTTTTTATTGACAGCTTTTAAGCAGTACGATTACTCTCAGAACACTTACCTGCCGGAATAAACCATGAAACATCAGCCATTTTTCTTCGCATTCTTTTTTACCTTCCCCTGAACGGGAGGCGCGTCGTCATGCGAAAATGAATGCGAAGACGAATGACAAAGCCTCCCCCACCGGGAGGCTTTTTTTTTAACTGTATTTACAGGTGAGCTTAATGAGTATCGATAATCCACTGCTGGCGCTGCGTGATAAAATCAGCGCGGTAGACAGCAAATTACTTACGCTGCTGGCCGAGCGACGGTCGCTGGCAATTGAAGTTGCCCAGGCGAAACTGACCACGCTGCGGCCCATACGTGATATTGAGCGGGAGCGAGCCCTGCTGGAAAATCTGATTTCCCTCGGTAAGCAGCAGCAGCTCGATGCTCACTACATTACCCGTCTGTTTCAGCTGATTATTGAAGATTCGGTACTGACACAGCAGGCGCTGCTGCAGAAGAACCTGAACCATCCCCACGCGCTGGCGCCCCGTATCGCTTTTCTGGGTCCTAAGGGCTCCTATTCGCATCTGGCTGCCCGTAAATATGCGTCACGCCATTTTGCTTCATATGTTGAAAACGGCTGTCTGAAATTTCAGGATATTATTCAGCAGGTTGAGGCTGGCCAGGCTGACTATGCGGTGATGCCGATTGAAAACACCAGCTCCGGCTCTATCAATGATGTTTACGATCTGCTGCAGCAGACGTCGCTCTCGATCATTGGCGAACTGACCATCCCTATCGAGCACTGTGTACTGGTAAAAGAGACCACCACGCTTAAACAGATCAAAACCGTCTATAGTCATCCCCAGCCTTTTCAGCAGTGCAGTCAGTTTATTAACCGTTTCCCGCAGTGGAAAATTGAGTATACCGAAAGCACCGCCGCAGCCATGGAGAAAGTCGCCGCGCTTAATTCCCCGGACGTTGCCGCGCTGGGCAGCGAAGCAGGCGGTGAACTCTACGGGCTGCAGGTGCTGGAGCGTAACCTGGCAAATCAGCAGCAGAATCACACGCGTTTTATCGTACTGGCACGCAAGCCGGTTGATGTTTCGGTGCAGGTTCCGGCCAAAACCACGCTGATCATGGCCACCGGTCAGCAGGCGGGCGCGCTGGTAGAGGCCCTGCTGGTACTGCGCAACCATAACCTGATTATGAGCCGGCTGGAGAATCGCCCGATTAACGGTAACCCGTGGGAAGAGATGTTCTATATTGATGTGCAGGGCAATCTGCAGTCAGAAAATATGCAGCTGGCGCTGGAAGAATTACGTCAGCTGACGCGCTCGCTGAAAGTGCTGGGCTGCTATCCCGGTGAAAATGTGGTTCCGGTTGAACCCCGCATATAAGCAGAAAAGGCACCGCTGAGGGTGCCTTTTTTTATTGCCGGCTATCGTTAGCCGAGCGTAACAGACTGCGGCTTTCAACCAGAAAACGCTGGGCGTGATCGCCAAACCACTGCTCCACACGCTCAAAACTGTCGATGAACGCCTGCTTATTGCTCTGTTCCAGCAGCGCAATAGCGTCACCAAAGCGCTGATGATAACGTTTTATCAGTGCCAGATTACTCTCTGAAGCCATAATGATATCAGCATAGAGCTGCGGATCCTGCGCAAACAGCCGCCCTACCATGGCCAGCTCCAGCCGGTAAATAGGTGAAGAGAGCGCCAGCAGCTGATCCAGGTTCACATTCTCTTCAGCCAGGTGAAGGCCGTAAGCAAAAGTCGTAAAGTGACGCAGCGCCTGAATAAAGGCCATGTTCTGATCGTGCTCTGCGGCGCTGATGCAGTGCAGCCGTGCTCCCCAGACCTGAATCTGTTCAAGGAACCACTGATACGCTTCCGGCTGACGACCATCGCACCAGACCACAACCTGTTTTGCCAGACTGCCGCTATCGGGCCCAAACATCGGGTGCAGCCCCAGTACCGGTCCGGCGTGCGCGGCAAGCATGGCCTGCAGCGGCCTGTTTTTTACCGAGGCAAGATCGACCAGGATGCAGTCGTCCGGCAGCACAGGCAGATCGGCGATGATCTTCTCGGTAAGATGGATCGGAACACTGATGATCACCATACCCGCATCCTGCAGCAGCCGATCGGCGCGATCCCAGTCCTCTTTATCCAGAATGCGCACCTGATAACCAGACAGCGTCAGCATCTTTTCAAACAGGCGCCCCATCTTGCCGCTGCCGCCAACGATCACCACCGGACGCAGTGAAGGACAGAGGGTTTTGAAACCTTTGTCATTCTCATGGGTATAGGATTCCCGCATCAGACGACGCAATACATCTTCAATCAGATCGGGAGATACGCCGAGCGCTTCTGCTTCCTGCCGGCGTGACGCCAGCATGCTTGCTTCGCGCTCGGGTACATAAATCGGCAGGCCGTAACGGCTTTTTACTTCGCCAACCTGTGCCACCAGCTCCAGCCGTTTTGCCAGCAGCCCAAGCAGCGCCTGATCGACTTCATCAATTTGATCGCGCAATGCGGTCAGTTCAGCCACCATGACTCTTTATACCTCGTGTGACAGACGCGCCGACAGCACTCCCTGCAGATCCTGATGGATAGTGCGCAGCAGCGTTTCGGTGGTGTTCCAGTCAATGCAGGCATCGGTCACTGAGACACCATACTTCATTTCGCTGCGCGGCTGCTCTGAAGGCTGATTGCCTTCGTGAATATTACTCTCGAGCATCAGGCCAATAATAGAGCGGTTTCCATCTTTGATCTGCGCAATAGCCGATTCGGCTACGCCAGGCTGACGACGATAGTCTTTGTTAGAATTGCCATGGCTGCAATCTATCATTAAGGCCGGACGCAGTCCTGCTTTCAGCATCTCTTTTTCACACTGTGCAACATCGTCCGGGCCGTAGTTAGGCGCTTTACCGCCGCGCAGGATCACGTGTCCGTCCGGGTTGCCCTGCGTCTGCAGCAGGCAGACCTGCCCTGCCTGGTTAATGCCGACAAAACGGTGAGGCATCGCTGCCGCACGCATAGCGTTGATCGCCGTGCCGAGACTGCCATCGGTACCGTTTTTAAAACCTACCGGCATAGAGAGACCGGACGCCATTTCACGATGCGTTTGTGATTCCGTGGTGCGCGCACCAATGGCTGACCAGCTGAACAGATCGCCGAGGTATTGCGGGCTATTAGGATCCAGCGCTTCTGTCGCCAGTGGCAGACCCATTTCAACCAGGTTTACCAGCAGCTGACGCGCAATGTGCAGCCCGGCTTCCATGTCAAATGAGTTGTTCATATAAGGATCGTTGATCAGCCCTTTCCAGCCTACGGTGGTACGGGGTTTTTCAAAATAGACGCGCATGACGATATAGAGCTGATCCTTCAGCTGCACAGAGAGATCTTTTAACTGACGGGCGTATGCTAACGCTGCTTCCGGATCGTGAATTGAGCAGGGACCGCAGACCACCAGCAGACGCGGATCGCGACCGGCAATAATGTCTGCAATGGTGTTACGTGAAGCCGCAATCTGCGCCTCCTGCTCTGCCGTTAGCGGAAAGCGTGCTTTCAGCTCCTGCGGCGTAATCAAAATCTGTTCGTCAGCGATGTGTACGTTGTTCAGCGCGTCTTTCTGCATGATGGCGATCCTTTTTACTCGTCTGTGCGGTTTGGATCCTCATTGAGGATGACACTTACTCTACCACAGGCTGTATTGTATGCAATCCACAAATGTACACTATTTTTACCACCCGCAAATCATTACGCATAACATGATATATAAAACTATATTTATCATATAATTATAAATAAATGACACTATGCAGCTACCTGGAAATGTGTAAACATAAGATTACATAGATGCAGAGCTGCGATTCGTTTTTCATTGCGCACTCAGTTAATATTCTGTAATTCCTCACAATTTATGAAGGCTGACTGATTATGCCTGAGATAATCCTGCGTCCCTTTGCGCTGTCTGATGCAACTGCTTTTGCTGAGGCAGTAAACCACTCTCTTGATACCCTGTTACCCTGGATGACATGGGCGCATGAAAATTACCGGCCAGAAGAGGCAGTGAACTGGTTTAACCTCGCCCAGGCAGAGCGTGTTAAAGGTGAAGCCGAAAGGTTTGCGATCGCAGACAGTAACCATCGTCTGCTGGGAGGGGCCGGGATCCGTTTTGCCCGTCAGCCTGGAGAGGTTGCAGCACTGGGCTACTGGGTACGCAGTGATGCGCAGCGTCAGGGCGTGGCAACGCGCGCGGTAGCGCAGCTGATAGCTCTGGGTTTTAGCCGGCCAGATATCACGGAACTGGAAATCCTGGCCGCCACAGATAACGTCGCCAGCCGCGCCGTGGCACTGCGCAGCGGGTTTACGCTTACAGGCTGCCAGCACGGGCTGATTGTGCTGCCGGACGGGCCGGTTGAGGCCGCGGTTTATCGCTTAAAGCGTCCATAAAAAAAGGGGCTGGCATTATGCCAACCCCTTGTTTGCTATTAACTTTGAGATGTCGCTTACGCGCCAAGACGCTCTTTGATACGAGCTGACTTACCGGTGCGCTCACGCAGGTAGTACAGTTTGGCTTTACGCACAGCACCACGACGTTTGACAGTAATGCTGTCAATTACCGGAGAGTGAGTCTGGAAGACACGCTCAACGCCTTCGCCGTTGGAAATCTTACGAACAGTGAATGCAGAGTGCAGACCGCGGTTACGAATAGCGATAACCACGCCCTCGAATGCCTGCAGACGTTTTTTAGAACCTTCAACGACCCATACTTTCACTTCCACGGAATCACCCGGACGGAATGAAGGTACATCCTGTTTCAGCTGTTCTTGTTCAATTTGCTTGATAATGTTGCTCATAATTAAATCTCATATCCTGGGTAAACTGATAGTCAGGGAAGATTACTCTTCCGCTTCATCGTTTTGTTGCTGCTGCTGTTCCCGCTGGAACTCATTCAGCAACCTTGCTTGCTCTTCAGTCAGAGCCAGGTTTTCCAGAAGTTCAGGTCTTCTTAGCCAGGTACGGCCTAGCGACTGTTTCAGGCGCCAGCGGCGAATATCGGCATGGTTGCCCGACAGCAGAACTGACGGTACTTCCATCCCTTCTAACACTTCAGGCCGGGTATAGTGCGGGCAATCCAGCAAACCATCCGAGAATGAGTCTTCATCGGCGGACGCCTGCTTGCCCAGTACGCCGGGAATAAACCGGGCGACGGAGTCAATCAGCGTCATGGCTGGCAGCTCACCACCACTGAGAACGTAATCACCGATTGACCACTCTTCGTCAATCTCTGTATGGATCACGCGCTCATCAATACCTTCGTAGCGACCACAGACCAGAATAAGTTTCTGGTTAGTCGCCAGTTCGCAAACGCCCTGCTGGTCAAGTTTGCGCCCCTGAGGTGACAGATAAATCACCTTAGCACCTTCTCCCGCCGCTGCTTTCGCTGCGTGGATCGCATCCCGTAAGGGTTGCACCATCATCAACATTCCCGGTCCGCCGCCGTAAGGACGATCGTCCACGGTACGGTGCCGGTCGTGCGTGAAATCACGAGGACTCCAGCTCTCAATGTTGAGCAGGCCATTTTTAACTGCCCGGCCAGTTACCCCGTACTCGGTAATAGCGCGAAACATCTCTGGAAACAGGCTGATAACACCAATCCACATCGCGTTCGCCGTTACGTTACCGGATTGTCCGGAGATCAAAAACCAGGATCCCAGTCTACTTCAATAGTGCCAGTAGCGAGATCGACTTTCTTGATAACCTGTTCATCGAGAAACGGTATTAACCGCTCCTGTACACCGAATGCATCTTTCAGGTTCGCCTTAACGACGAGTACGTCGTTTGAGCCGGTTTCCATCAAATCAATGACTTTACCCATCTCATAGCCGTCGAGGTTAACTACTTTACAACCCATAAGGTCTTTCCAGTAGTAATCGCCCTCTCCCAGCGCAGGCAGCTGCGTGGAGTCAACCGTGATTTCACAATTGGTTAACTGTGCCGCCGCGTCCCGATCGTCAATGCCGTTGACTTTGATAATCAGGTCCTGATTGTGGTGCTTCCAACCTTCCAGTTCTACCTGCTGCCATTTACCGGCGCGCTGGATAAACCAGGGTTGATAGTCGAAGATGCTTTCAGCGTCTTCAGTGGAGGAAAACACTTTGAGCCAGCCCCGAATTCCGTAAGCGGCACCCATTTTGCCCAAAACGATGGGGTTAACAGGAGGCTGTGCGGCAGGTTTACTGGTCATGCTCACCACCGTGACAGATTAAGCTGCTTTTTTTGCTTCTTTGATCAGCGCGTTAACGCGATCGGAAAGCGTTGCGCCCTGGCCAACCCAGTGCTCAATACGGTCCAGGTCCAGACGCAGACCTTCAGCCTGACCAGATGCGATCGGGTTGAAGAAACCAACGCGCTCAATGAAGCGACCGTTGCGTGCATTGCGGCTGTCAGTGACGACGACCTGGTAGAACGGACGCTTTTTTGCGCCGTGACGTGCCAAACGAATTGTTACCATAACATCCTCTTTAGTTAATAAAACAACCGGGCCCCATCGAGGAACGGGGCCCGGGTGCAATATAAAAAGCCCGAAAATTTTACTCATTTTGGCGCAAAAAGCAACCGCAGTAGCATACTTTTCTGGCTGTGTAGCGATATCTTAACGGCCCGGGAAGCCTGGCGGCATCATACCCTTCATGCCGCGCATCATTTTTGCCATGCCGCCTTTCTTCATCTTTTTCATCATGCGCTGCATATCATCGAACTGCTTCAGCAGCCGATTGACATCCTGCACCTGCATGCCGGCACCGGTCGCGATGCGACGCTTGCGTGAACCCTTGATGATTTCAGGCTTCTCACGCTCTTTACGCGTCATGGAGTTGATGATGGCCTCCATGCGCACCAGCACCTTGTCATCCATCTGCGATTTGACGTTGTCCGGCAGCTGCCCCATACCCGGCAGTTTGCCCATCAGGCTGGCCATACCGCCCATATTCCGCATCTGCTTAAGCTGCTCAAGAAAGTCATTGAGATCGAAACCGTCGCCGGTTTTCAGCTTTTTCGCCAGCTTTTCCGCCTGATCGCGGTCAACCTTGCTTTCAATATCTTCAATCAGCGACAGGACATCGCCCATGCCCAGAATGCGCGAGGCGATACGGTCAGGATAAAACGCTTCCAGCGCCTCGGTTTTTTCACCCATCCCCATAAACTTGATCGGTTTACCGGTGATGTGACGAATCGACAGCGCGGCACCGCCGCGTGCGTCACCATCAACCTTGGTCAGGATCACCCCGGTCAGCGGCAGCGCTTCATTAAATGCTTTAGCCGTGTTCGCGGCATCCTGACCGGTCATGGCATCGACAACAAACAGCGTTTCCACCGGATTAATGGCGGCGTGGACCTGTTTGATTTCGTCCATCATCGCTTCGTCTACGTGCAAACGACCTGCGGTATCCACCAGCAGCACGTCGTAGAACTTCAGCTTCGCCTCTTTCAGCGCATGCTTAACGATGTCAACCGGCTTCTGGCTGAGATCGGAGGGACAGAAATCCACCCCCACCTGCTGCGCCAGCGTCTCCAGCTGTTTAATCGCCGCCGGGCGATAGACGTCAGCTGAGACCACCAGCACTTTTTTCTTGTGCTTTTCACGCAGAAACTTACCGAGCTTACCCACACTGGTGGTTTTACCGGCACCCTGCAGGCCCGCCATCAGCACTACGGCCGGCGGCTGCGCATTCAGGTTCAGGGTATTATTTTCAGCACCCATTGCCGCAATCAGCTCGTTGCGGACAATCTTGATAAACTCCTGACCCGGCGTCAGGCTTTTATTGACGTCGTGTCCGACCGCGGCTTCTTTTACGCGGTTGATAAATTCACGTACCACCGGCAGCGCAACGTCCGCCTCCAGCAGCGCCATGCGCACTTCGCGCAGGGTATCTTTGATGTTCTCTTCGGTCAGCCGTCCGCGGCCGCTGATGTTGCGCAGGGTTTGCGACAAACGATCGGTTAAATTATCAAACATGCTCTCTCACTTAATACCGTAGCGAGGCCGCCTGAGCGACACAATGCGCCGGATTATAACACGAAGCCTGAGCGATCTCTGCAATTGACCGTGAGATCGTTTGGAGCATACTGCCGCTGACGCTATACTGCTTTTTTCCTTATCTCATCACTCTCAGAAAGGATCTATGTTCGTTTTCGCGATCGTGGCGCTGTTCGCCTACTCCCTCAGTCTTGCACTTATCATCCCCAGCTTACTGAAACGTAACAGCGGCTGGCGGCGATTTGCTGTTCTGTCCGCCTGCGTTGCGCTGATTGCGCATGCTGTCGCGCTGCAGCAGCGGATATTTGCTATCGACAGCGGGCAAAATCTCAGCTTACTTAATATCGGCTCGCTGGTGAGCCTGCTGATTTGCGCCATTATGACTATTGTGGCTTCACGTAACCGTGGCTGGCTGCTGCTGCCGGTGGTTTATAGCTTTGCGCTAATTAATCTGGCGTTTGCCACCTTTGTTCCAAATGCCTTTATCACCCACCTTGAAACCACGCCGGGCATGATGGTGCATATCGGTCTCTCGCTGTTTGCTTATGCCACGCTGATTATTGCCGCGCTCTATGCGCTGCAGCTGGCGTGGATCGACTATCAGCTGAAAAACAAAAAGCTCGCCTTTACGCAGGATATGCCGCCGCTGTTAAGCATTGAGCGCAAAATGTTTCATATCACGCAGATTGGCGTGGTGCTGCTGACGCTGGTGCTCTGCACCGGGCTATTCTTCATGGATAACCTGTTTAGCGCAGAGAACATCGATAAAGCGGTGCTCTCCATTCTTGCGTGGTTCGTCTATATCGTGCTGCTCTGGGGGCACTACCGTGAAGGGTGGCGCGGACGGCGCGTGGTCTGGTTTAACTGCGGCGGTGCGCTACTGCTGACCATGGCCTACTTCGGCAGTCGCGTACTGCAGCATCTTCTCACTTCCCACTAAGGAATTTTTCGTTGGAACATGTTTCAACCACCACGATGATTATCATCCTTGTCATCATGGTGCTGGTCTCAGCGTACTTCTCCGGCTCTGAGACCGGCATGATGACGCTCAACCGCTATAAGCTGCGGCACAAAGCGAAAAGCGGTAATCGTGCTGCACGGCGCGTTGAGAAACTGCTGCGCCGGCCCGATCGCCTGATCAGTCTGGTTTTAATCGGCAACAACCTGGTCAATATTCTCGCCTCCGCGCTGGGCACTATCGTCGGGATGCGTCTGTATGGTGATGCCGGGGTCGCTATCGCTACCGGCGTGCTGACCTTTGTTGTTCTGGTCTTTGCCGAAGTCCTGCCTAAAACCATCGCAGCGCTCTACCCTGAAAAAGTGGCCTACCCCAGCAGCGTTTTACTGGCGCCGCTGCAGTATGTGATGCTGCCACTGGTCTGGCTGCTTAATACCATTACGCGCATGCTGATGCGGATGGTAGGGATTAAAGCAGAAGGCTCCGTAAACTCCGCGCTGAGCAAAGAGGAGCTGCGCACCATTGTCTATGAATCGCGCTCGCTGATGTCCCGGCGTAATCAGGATATGCTGCTCTCCGTACTCGATCTGGAAAAAGTCAGCGTGGATGACATCATGGTGCCGCGCAATGAAATTGTTGGTATCAATATCAATGACGACTGGAAATCGATTGAGCGTCAGCTGAGTAACTCACCGCATGGGCGTATTGTGCTGTTTCGCGATTCGCTGGACGATACCGTGGGCATGCTGCGCGTGCGCGAAGCCTGGCGCATGATGACGGAAAAAAAGGAGTTCAATAAGGATCGTCTGCTGCGCGCTGCTGATGAGATCTACTATGTGCCGGAAGGCACGCCGCTGAATGTGCAGCTGGTTAAGTTCCAGCGCAATAAGAAAAAAGCGGGTCTGGTGGTGGATGAGTATGGCGATATCAAGGGGCTTATCACCATCGAAGATATTCTGGAAGAGATCGTTGGCGACTTTACTACCTCCATGTCCCCTTCTCTCGCAGAAGAGGTGATGCCGCAGAATGATGGCTCGGTGCTGATTGAAGGCAGCGCAAACGTGCGTGAAATCAATAAGGCGTTCAACTGGACGCTGCCGGAAGAGGAAGCGCGCACCATCAACGGCATGCTGCTTGAGGCGCTGGAAGAGATCCCGCAGACTGAAACGCGGGTACAGGTTGGCAGCTATGACATCGATATTCTCGACGTGCAGGACAATATGGTGAAGCAGGTGCGGGTTACGCCGCAGCAGCCGCTGAAAAGCTCAGTGGGATCGTGAAAAAAAACGCCGCAGAATATGCGGCGTTTTTGCAGAAAGGGCTAATCAGATATGCAGTTCTTTCAGCTTCTCTGCTGGCAGCTTCAGATCTTCGTTGCGATTAACGCCGATCTCGTGTGACAGAACATTACGCGCAATCTGCTGCGCTTCGTCCAGAGAGTGCAGCTTATAGCTGCCACACTGATACTCATTAAGCTCCGGGATCTGATTCTGATCTTTTACTTTCAGAACATCTTCCATCGCCCCTTTCCACGCCTGCGCCACGCGCTGCTCGTCTGGCGTGCCAATCAGGCTCATATAGAAACCGGTACGGCATCCCATTGGGGAGATGTCCACGATCTCCACGCCGTCACCGTTGAGGTGATCGCGCATAAAGCCGGCAAACAGATGCTCCAGCGTATGGATCCCGCGCTCGGTCAGAATGTCGATATTTGGCCGGCAAAAACGCAGATCGAAAACGGTGATGGTATCGCCATGCGGAGTTGTCATGGTCTTTGCCACGCGTACTGCCGGCGCGGCCATGATGGTGTGATCAACGGTAAAACTGTCCAGTAGTGGCATACGTCACCTCCTGTTTGAAAAATTTTTTCTGAACGATGAAACTTTTCTCGTCGTTCTGCGTCTGAATATATGAAAGACGCGCATTTGTTATCATCATCCCTGACAACAGAGATGTTAATTTTGGCCACAGTGATGTGGCCATTTTCTTTTTCAGCCTTCCCGACCTGCCAGATAATCCTCAAAGCTTGTACTATCACTCGCTTCCAGCGCCTGCTGTGCAGCAACAGACTCCTGCGCCTGCTGAGTAAAATCCGCTTCGGTCAGAATTTCCAGCGGCTCCGCACAGAGCATCTGCCGGTACTGCTCCGCCAGGGCAACACCCGCGCCGGTCAGGCCGTTCTCTTTAATAGCGTGAAGAATGCGCGCCGAGTAGGTTAGCTCAGGATCGTCAAAAGAAGCTACCAGTTGATCGCAGACCTGCTGATATTGCGTGCTGCCCTCATTGCTATCCAGCACCTCCGCCACGCGACGCAAATCGGCAAAGAGCGCTTTGCCTACTTCAACCAGCGAATGTTCTGTGTCGCTGCAGCCAACGCCAATAACCTGTCCTGGCTTGCGTCCTTCCATCACCACGCGGTTCCAGTTTTTGCGACTGCAGAGCAGCTCACTGGCGCTCAGTTCAGGGGCATCGGCCAGCGTACACCAAATCAGGAACAGATCGAGGAAGCGCGCCTGATCGGCATCCACACCTACCGGTGAGAATGGATTGATATCAAGCGAGCGCACTTCAATATACTCAATGCCGCCGCGCAGCAGCGCATCAGAAGGGGCTTCTCCCGAACGGGTAACGCGCTTCGGACGGATAGGCGCATACAGCTCGTTCTCAATCTGCAGCACATTAGTATTAAGCTGCAGCCAGTTGCCTTCAGCATCTTTGACGCCCATGGCTGCGTACTCTTCAGAAGGGGTTTTGATTGCGGCCTTCAGCGCGCTTACATACCCTTCCAGCGAGTTGAAGGTAATACCGAGATTACTTTGTGACTTATTGGTATAACCCAGGTCGCTCAGGCGCAGAGAGGTCGCATACGGCAGCCACAGCGTGTCTTTACCATCCGTTTCAAACGGCAGCTGGCTCTCACGTCCCTGAAGGAATGAGGAGCTGATCGCCGGCGAGGCACCAAACAGATAAGGGATCACCCAGCCGAAACGATAATAGTTGCGGATCAGGCGCAGATAGCCCGCAGAGATGGTCTCTTTGCCGCTCTCAGCATCTTTCACATCTGCCCACTCCTGCCAGAAAGAGAGCGGCAGCGAGAAGTTGTAGTGCACGCCAGAGATAATCTGCATCAGCGCGCTGTAGCGGTTTTTCAGCCCCTGCCGGTAGAGGGTCTTCATCCGGCCCACGTTTGAACTGCCATACTGCGCCAGCTCAATTTTATCGGTATCGTCAACGTGACCGGGCATACTGAAGGGCCACATACGCTCTTCACCCAGCTGTTTTGCCACATGGCGATGGATATCGCGCAGGAAGGTCAGCGAACGGTCGATATTTTTATCGACCGGCGTAATGAACTCCAGCAGCGTTTCCGCAAAATCCGTGGTGATCCAGTCATGCTTCAGCGCCGAGCCAAGCGATGCCGGATGGCCGGTAGTAGCCAGATGACCATCGGGCCCGACGCGTAACGTTTCGCGTTCGATGCCACGGCCGATGCCCTTTAACGCGTCGGGATGCGCCTCCAGCCAGGAGAGCGCTTTTGATACGTCCGGGATCACATTAACCTCCCGCTGTGAGAATAATTTATTTTTGTTCAGCATAATGTTAACCGTAGCCTCGAATCTGTGCGAATCAATGCCACCACTCCATACCCTGTATTGTGGCGATCGCGATAAAGATATAACGCAGCGTTTTGCCGAGAGCGAGAAACAGCACGCAAGGCAGCCAGCTGAAACGCAACCAGCCTGCGAGAACGCAAAGCAGATCGCCAGCGACCGGCAGCCAGCTAAAAATCAATGCCGCAGGGCCCCATCGGTGTAACCACGTCAATGCTGTGTCATGCCATCGCCCCTGCCCGTTCTGCGGCATAAGGCGACCAAGAAAAATATTGGTCAGGCCACCCAGCGTGTTTCCCACTGATGCAGCCAGCAACAGGCCATAAACCGATCCTTTCTGAGCAACCAGCAGCGCTATCAGTACAGCCTCTGAACTGCCCGGAAGCAGCGTGGCGCTCAGAAAGCTGCTGCCCAGCAGCGAGCCATAAATCAGGAAATCATTCACGGTAATGGCATATCGCACGTACGACAAAATGAGCCATTACTTTAGCTCAATGCGCTCAGGTTGTCGCCAGGCAGGCTTAACCGCAAATGCTTTGAAAGCATTAGGAATTTTCGTTTTCAGAAAAAGGTCAGGGAACAAAACCGGGCATAAATGGCGGTAAATGCAGCACTTTTCAAAATAAAGTACAAAAGAGAGTCAGCATTCCTATTAACGCCAGTGAACTCTGGCGGCGCTAAAATCGCTGAACAGAGACGGATTAATTGCGCAAGCTGCTGGTACTGCCGGGGAGATTTGGAGATCAAAGCCTGGGTACTGAAACTGTCGGTAACGAACTTAACTGAAGCATATGGGGGAAAAAGCAGAGAATGGTGCATCCAGGAGGATTCGAACCTCCGACCGCTCGGTTCGTAGCCGAGTACTCTATCCAGCTGAGCTATGGATGCA
>NZ_VWUF01000025.1:0-17476 GCF_008631385.1 Pantoea sp. M_9
GCAGCGGCGGGCGGGGCTGGCGCAGGGCCGGGGAGTGCAGAGGGCGCGGCCAGGCGTCCTCTGCCCGGTCGCCGTGCCGGGACACAGGCTGCCGCCGCAGCTGACGGCGAACGGAACCGGCTCTCGTGGCGAACGGAACCGGCCCCTGTGGCAAACGGAACCAGCCCCCGTGGCGAACGGAACCGGCCCCTGTGGCAAACGGAACCAGCCCCCGTGGCGAACGGAACCGGCCCCCGTGGCGAACGGAACCAGCCCCCGTGGCGAACGGAACCAGCCCCCGTGGCGAACGGAACCGGCCCCCGTGGCGAACGGAACCGGCCCCCTGGCGAACGCCCTCTTCTCTCAGGTCCTGACGCGCAGCCGCGCTTCAATCATATCGGCGACCTTTGTCACCACCCACGCGATCACCATATAAAACACCACGGCAATCAGGAACGCTTCGAGATAGTAGAAGTTCAGCGCCGCCGTCAGCTGCGCCTGCGCAAAGATATCTACCACTTCGATAGCAAAGGCGAGCGACAACGCTTTCATAATCACCATAAAGGCGTTGGCCAGATCCGGGATCGCCGCCACGATGATTTGCGGGAACATCACGCGCCGGAACAGCTGGCCACCGCTGTAACCCAGCGACAGCGCAGCGTCTGACTGGCCGCTGTCAAACGAGTTCAGCGCCCCTTTCCACACTTCCGCCTGAAACGCCGCTACGCAGGCGCTCAGCGCGACGATGATAATCACCCAGTTAGGCAGCGAGTGAGCATTCACCTCAACGTTAAACAGCGTAGCGAAGAAATGCAGCGCGGATGGCAGACCGTAGTAGGCGAGAAAAATCACCACCACCATCGGTACGCCTTTAAAGGCAATTTTGTAAACCATCACCAGCTGACGCAGCAGCGGAATACGCTGATGCTCAATATACGCAAACAGCCCGCCCAGCAGCGTGGAACAGATAAACACCGTCACCGCCATCAGCAGCGTAACCGGCACCGCATCCAGAATGCTCCAGAAATCGGGCAGTAGTACTTCAGTATCAAACATGCGCGCTCTCCTGCTCAGACGCTGGCGGTCAGCTTGACGCGCGCCGCTTTGGCGCTGTACTTCGCATGACGCTGTTCAAAGAAACGAATAATCAGCCAGGCGACCAGACAGAGCAGCGAATAGATCACCGCGAGCACCAGATAGGTACCAAACTGATACTGGTTATAATCGCGCTCCATAATCAGATGCGCCGTTGCCATGACATCAGCGGCACCGATATACATCACCAGCGCAACGTTATGGATCAGGTAAATTATCGCGTTACCATAGCCCGGCAGCGCAAAGTGCACCGCCTGCGGTCCTACCACGCGCAGCATCTTGTGACGAAAGCCGTAACCCAGGCTGTCCGCCGCATCGTGCTGACCGCGCTCTACCGCCAGAAACGCCGGGCGCATCACTTCGGAGAGATAGCCGCCGTGATAGAAGCTCAGGCCAATCATGGCGGCCAGATTAGGTGAAACAAAATCCGTAAAGCCGAGCTGCTGCGTAATCAGCGGCAGACCGTAGAAAGCGACAAACAGCTGCAGTACTACCGGCACGCTGCGCGCATAGGAGACGTACAGATCGGCCAGCTGGCTGATCAGCGGAATACGACGGACGCGGAACAGCGTCGCGATCAGCGCCAGGACAAAGCCAGCCAGCATCGCAACAAACATAATACCGAGCGTCAGCGGCAGCGCTGACAGCAGCTCGGGGATCATGGCGGATAGATTCACGGTGAAACACTCCTGCTTACTATAGAGCCGCGCCTGCCAGAGAGCCGGCGCGGTATCTGCTTGTGAATCCGTTACTGCATATATTTCGTGACGTCTTCACCAAACCACTTCTGCGCCAGCTTATCCAGCGTGCCGTCCGCCTTGAGATCCTGCAGCGCTTTTGTAATCTCCTGACTCAGCGCCTGATTCTCTGCCGAACGGTGCAGCAGCACATAGGTGTTGTTGATCGCCACCGGTTCGCTCGCTTTGATAGCCAGCTTCTGGTTATCAATAACCGTCTGCTCGCCGAGATTTGATGGCAGGATCAGCGCGTCATACTTGCCGTTCTGCACCTCTTTCAGGCGATCCGGATAGGGCACGCCAGCACTGGAAGCTTTAATGGCGATCTTGTCGTCCGGATTATCCTGCTGCCACTGCGTCACAAATTTGTAGACGCCACCGCCAGCGGTTACCGGGACAATCTTTTTGCCCACCAGATCTTTCATGCCCTGAATGGTGCTGTCGCTGCGGCTGTAGATCTTCATCAGGCTGGCGCCCATTGGTGCATCCGGGATCAGGAACTGCTTGCTGCGCGCCGGAGCCTTATAGTAGCCGCCGGTTGCCATATCATATTTGCCGGTCGCCAGCCCGGTCTCCTGAGCGATATCCGCGGCGCCTTCCATCACAAATTTGTACTGCGGCAGTCTGGCATTAATCGCTTTCAGCACGTCGGGCTCATAGCCCTGCGGCTCATGACCAATCGCCCCCCAGGAGAGCGGCTTGGACTCTGCAGCGGTAGCGATTTTGATGGTGCGAACCGCATCGGCAAAGCTGCTGCCGCTGACCAGCGCCAGTGCGATGATGCCAGGCGCGGCCAGGCGGCGTAATGTTGTTTTAAGTGCAGGCATGATCTTGATTCCTCTGATTATTAGAATACGCGTTCTGAGCTGAGAAACTGGGCAAGGCGCGGCAGGGTCGGGTTTTCAAACATCTCTGCCGGCGTACCCTGCGCGGCAACCACCCCCTGATCCATAAACACAATGCGGTTAGAGACGCTTTTCGCAAACTGCATCTCATGCGTGACCAGCAGCGAGGTGATGCCTGAAGAGGTGACATCTTTGATCACCTTCAGCACCTCACCCACCAGCTCCGGATCCAGCGAAGAGGTCGGTTCATCAAACAGAATCACCTCCGGCCGCACGGCCAGCGCGCGGGCAATGCCGGTGCGCTGCAGCTGTCCGCCGGAGAGCTGGGAAGGATAGTGATCGGCTTTCGCGCCGAGTCCGACCCGCTCCAGCTCCTCAAGCGCGATGGTCCGCGCCTCCTGGCGGCTTTTGCGCTGGATCACGATCAGCGGATCCATCACATTCTCCAGCACCGTCATGTTCTTAAAGACGTTGAACTGCTGAAATACCATCGCGGTACGCAGGCGGATCGCCTGGATCGCCGCTTTATCGGGTTTGCGATAGTCCATGCGGATCTGATCGAGCGCGATCGTCCCCGCTGTGGGTTTCGCCAGATAATTAATGCAGCGCAGCAGCGTGGTTTTACCGGTGCCGCTTGGCCCGATAATCGACACCACATCGCCCCGCTTTACCGTCAGATCGACCCCTTTCAGAATCGGGTTGTTACCATAGGCGAGCGTAATATTATTAAGTTCTAACATGGCGTTGCCCTATTTATTCAGGTCAGCATGGCCCAGCACATGCATCAGACGGTTAGCCCAGCCAAAGATGGCGATAGCGTGGATCAGGTCGATAATCTCCCGATCGTCCATTCCGGCCGCACGCAGCGGCGCAATATCTTCTGCCGTCGCTTCGGCTGGCGTGACCGACAGGCGGCGGGCAAAGTGATAGATCGCGGCGTCGCGCTCGCCCAGCGCATCGGCGCGGTCAAAATAGATTGCACTGACCACCGCGTCGTTTTCAGCCAGCTGTACGTGCCGGCGCGCATGTACCACCGCGCAGTAGCGGCAGCCGTTCACGATTGACGCGCCCAGCGCGCCCAGCTCGCGATCGGCGCGATTCAGTCCGCCCTCAACATACATGATGGCGTTGAACAGCCCGGTGCGTGCGGTGTAGCTCTCCGGATCGTGTACCAGCGTGCGGACATACTCCGACACCTTCTTATTGGAGGGTGTGATTTTCATCGCATCGCGCTGGGCCGGCGTGGCGTCATCTACGCTGACCGGCGCAATATAGGGGTGCCAGTGCAGCGGCTTCAGGGAAACAGAAGGGATCATGCTGACCTCAGCAGGCGCAGACCAGCCGCAACGCGCGTCTGGAAGTTAACAAAGGCGATCAGCTCAGAGAGCGCCACAATCTGCGGGTTATTCAGCCCCGCCTGCTCCAGCAGCCGGATGTGCTGCTCGGTGGCCTGCACCGGCTGAGACGTGACCAGATCGGTATGACGCACAATTGTCGCCAGCGGTTCGCCTGCCGGCAGCGCACCTTCCGCCAGCGCCAGCAGCTCATCCGCCGGCTGCAGTTGCCCCAGCTCATGCTGATACGCCTGCTCCAGCGCGCTATCCTGATTCAGCCGCGCCATGCGCTGCGCCAGCGCCAGCCGCAGGGCTGCAGAGAGGCCCTGGTCATCTTCCGGTGTCAGCACGGAGCGACGACACGCCTCTGCGCCATCAACAAACTCCGGCCGCAGCCGCCGCGTCTGGTAGAGCGCCGCGTCAGGGGTCAGCCCGGCGGCGCGATCGATAGCGTCACTCATAACGCGTTCTCCTGATTCAGTAAGGGGGTGGCGTCCACCCATTCATCGCCCTGTAATTCAGGCGTGTCATACGCCTGCAGGCTGGCATAGTGCTGCTCCACATCTTCAGCAAACAGCGAGGCCGCAATCGCCCGCACCAGCCGATCGGCACCAGCGCTGACCGCGGGGATATCACCGGAGACTTTGCCGTGCGTCAGCATCGCGGCATCATTGAAACAGTGAATATGTGAAAGCATCGGGCAGGCGCCGGGGACGCGCTCGCGAAACTCAAATCCGGGTCCCAGGTCAGGCGCCTCCAGCATATTCTGGCGCGCCGGCCCCATGGCAGGCTGATAGCGACCATCTGCCCAGCGGCGGATGTGCGGAGCGATGGCGGCAAATTCGGATCTGCCGCTGAAATCGTTGCTGAAACCGGTGGCCGCAATCAGGTAGTCATAGCGCAGCGGCCCCTGCGTCGTTTCAATGACCAGCTCATCCCCTTCGGGCCTGACGGCATTGATGGCGCAGTTCAGCAGAAAACGGGCATTCTCATGACGCGAAACGCGCAGGGTGGAGGCGCGCGGCGGCGGCGTCTGGGTGGCAGCGGTATAATCAACAAACTTCCATTTCCACCTATCCGGCAGCTGGTGCATGCCGTGTACCACGCCCTGACTGCCGATACCGGTCATTTTATTGATGCGCGGCATCGCTTTACGGCGGATCAGCAGATCCACCCTGGCTGCGCCCTGCTCCAGCGCGGTTGCGGCATTGTCCATTGACGAGGCACCGGCACCGATCACCGCAACCCTTTTACCCTGCAGCGCACTGAAGTCGATGTTGTCAGCAGAGTGTGCCCAGAAGCGGCGATCGACGCCCTGCAAAAAGGGGGGAACGGCAACGCCGCCCAGGCCGGAACGGCCGGTTGCCAGCACCAGCCGGCGGGTATAGACGCGTGCCGGCGCTGCGCCTTCCAGCGTCAGCGCAATCAGCGACCCGGCAGGTTCAATGGCGGTAACGCGGACGCCATTCTGTACCGGCAGATTCAGTACCTGCCGGTACCAGACCAGATAGTTCATCCACATCTCTTTCGGGATTTTGTCCAGCGCCTGCCAGGCCGCTTTTCCCCACTGCGCGGTATACCATGCGCGAAAGGTCAGCGAGGCCAGACCGAGTGCCGGTCCCTGCAGTGATTTGGGTGAACGCAGCGTCTCCATGCGGGCAAACGTGACCCACGGTCCTTCCTGCCCCGCCGGCGCGGTATCGTAAGTAATACTATTGGTGATACCCGCCAGCTGCAGCCGGGCCGTCGCCGCCAGGCCGCACATTCCGGCACCAATCACGACAACATCGCGCACCGGCTGGTTATCAACCGTATGCGCAGGCACCCAGGGTTTTGCGGGCAATTCAAGGTATTCCAGATCCTGCTGTAGCTGAGCTTCCAGCGCGGCCAGACCATCGGCAGCTGAAGTCATATAAGTATCCCCTGATGTCAGCGCGAAGACGCTGTCAAACGCATACCTACAATCGCCGGCCTTATTATCCTGATAACGCATATTTACCGGCTTATAATTGTCAATACGCATAGTAAAAGCTGAGGCTTTGCATACTCCTCCTGCGGCTGGATGGAGTCAATAATAGCGCTCAGCATTTAACCAATGGATTTCTTATATCTTATGCCGGAATGGTTATAAGCCCGTCACCGCCCTCTTCAGAGGCGTTAAAGCTGATTGATAAGCCGCATAACGCGGGTGTGTTCGCTTGAGGCCAGCCGCTGAAAATCGGGTAACAGCGCGGCAGCGGCGGCGGCGAGGGCCTCTATCAGCGCCTGTGCTGCCGCGGTGATCTGCCGTCCCTGCGGCGTAACCACGCCAAAGTAGTAGGGAATATCCTCTTCCAGCGTGCAAATAGTGACGCCAGCCAGCGGCATTCCCCAGCCGGATACCGGCTCCAGAATAGCCACGCCCAGCCCGGCGCGGACGCAGCCCAGAATATTTGCCGAAGAGTTGGTTTCAATGGTTTCCGGCAGCAGCGTATTGACACGCTTCAGCGCTTTTTCATAGCGCCCGCGCAGGCGCTGCGGGTTCCAGGGGGCGATAAGCCGCCGTCCCGCCAGCTGGCTGAGCGATATCTGCGGCTGCGCCGCGAGCGGATCGCTGTCCGGCAGCGCCACCACGCAGTGCGCGTGGCCGATCCAGTGCAGTACCACCGCATCATGCTCCAGCGGCAGGCTGCAGAGGCCGATATCCGCCTCGGCGGTGATCACCGCGTGCGCCGTTTGCGCAGCAGACTCACTGATAATCTGCACTTTGTTTTGCAGGCCAATCGCCGCCAGCGCCTGCGGCAGCAGCCCTGCCGCCAGCGCCGGCGTGGCCGCAATGCTGAGTGGCCGCTGCTGCTGCTGCGCAATCTCCTGCGCACGCAGCCGGATCTGCTGCAAAGAGAGCAGCGCTTTCTGCACATACTGATGCAGCTGCAACGCCTCTTCGGAGGGGTGAATACGCGGTCCGTTGCGGATAAAGAGCGGATAGCCCAGAGAGAGTTCCAGCTCCTGCAGCTGGCGTGAAACCACAGGCTGTGAGCGGTTGAGTGCTTTCGCTGCGGCGGTCACGCTGCCCGCTGCAATAACCGCTGCGAACGCTTCCAGCTGACGCAGATCGAGATCGTTGAGTAAATTCATTACGGGGTGATTCCTGCATGCTTGCTCACCGGGCTGAGCATAAATGATGCCGCCATCATAAGGTGCAGAGCCCCGTTAAGTCACTGCATAACCTGAAAGTATAGATTCAGGTAATGATTGCCCCAGAACATATTATTGCGCGCCACAAAGTAATTGCATTCACATCCCGTTAGCTGAAAAAAGATAACAGTTTATATTTTTGCAATGTCAGCAACCGCTGCGCTTAAGCGGATTAACAGAAAAGCTTACGGCTCAATAATATAAAATCTGTACAATAGTGTGCAAAACCGTACAACTTAAAAAAAATGAAAAAATAAACTTATATCCATGTAAAATAAGATAAAAAACAGAAAAAAGCGAAACGATTATAATTGTACAAATTATATTTTTCTGTACAGAAAAAATCACGAAATTTAAAAACCCACAGTGTAAAAAGACAAATAAATACCTAAAAAAATCAATTAAGATTATTCCTGGCTGGTGCACTTGTTAATCCGAAAAATAACGCTAACCTTAAGTTGCAAACAAAATACTTTAATATGCCCTGACCTCTGAGGAGTAAATGATGAGCAATCCACGCGGTGGTGCCGGTAATTTTGCCATGAATCCTGAACGTGCCCGCGAAGCGGGGAAAAAAGGCGGTCAGGTCAGCGGCGGTAACTTTCGCAATAACCCTGAGCGCGCAATTGAAGCGGGCCGTAAAGGGGGCAAAAAGAGTCGTCGTGGCACAGATAAAGATGCTGCACAGGGTGCACAGGCTTAACATTAACGGGAGAATCTAATGACTTACGAAGAACATTTTATTGACTGGGTCAGAGATGCACACGCTATGGAGAAGCAGGCGGAGAGCATGCTGGAAAAAATGGCAGCCCGGCTCGAACACTATCCCGATCTCAAAGCGCGTATTGAGCAGCACATTGATGAAACACGTGAGCAGCAGCAGCTGGTGCAGAGCGTCATTGACCGTTACGACACGTCCCGTTCGGTGATCAAAGATGCCGCAGGAAAACTGTCGGCGTTTGGCCAGGCAGTCGGCGGCATGATGACCGAAGATGAGGTGGTTAAAGGCGCTATCAGCGGCAACGTTTTTGAGAACTTTGAGATCGCTAATTACACTGCGCTCATTGCCGCGGCGGAACAGCTTAACGACAGCGAAAGCGTGTCAATTTTTACCCGCATTCGCGAGCAGGAGCAGGCGATGGCCGACTGGACAGCCAATCATTTAGGCGACGTTACAAAACAGTTCCTCATCCGCTCCAGTACACCAGGCGTGGAAGCTAAGAAATAGCGTTAGCTGTGCTTTGAATTTCTTCCCCGGACTTTAACATTGCATATTATTTATCGGCCAACTGGCCAGCCAGCACAGTGAGGTGCTTCTGTGCTGGCCTTTTTTATGCCTCATCTGCCAGCGTTAATCGCCTCGCCTGCCACCAGATCAGCAGCGCTGTCAGCGCAATCACGCTCAGCGTGCTGAACGCCACGCTATAGGAGTAGTGCCTGACGATCATACCGGTCAGCGCCGGACTAAACGCGGCTCCCGCTCCCTGCATCAGCATCACCGCACTCTGTCCGGCATTAACGTGGCCGCTGCCGCGTAGTAACTGCACAATGTAGCCAGGCACGGCAACGCCCAGCGTACCGGCCGCGATGCCATCCAGCACCTGAACCGGGATCATCAGCCAGGGATTGGTGAAACTGGCGGCGAGTACGGCGCGTACCGGCAGCAGCAGCAGCGCCAGCATAATCAGACGCTGATACCCCAGCGTCTCCGCGCGCGCCGCCGTCCAGAGCGCTACCGGGATCATCACCGCCTGCGAGATAATAACGGTTGCAGCAGCGTAAACACCGGGATTCATGCCGCCGGGCGAGGCGGCTACGCGCATACTGAGCATCGGCAGCAGTGCCGCATTCGCGAGGTGGAACAGCAGCAGCGTAATACCTGTGGTCATCAGCGGCGCGTTGCGCGTCAGGTCAGAGAGGCGGGGAACCGCGCTGCCCGCAGACGCATCCAGACCGCGCGCTGCCTGATGATCAATATCTTTTCCACGGATGGCCAGGATAGCGAGTGAGGTCAGCAGCGCCATCGCTGTCATCAGGATAAATACCGAGCCGGTCCCCCAGTACCAGGTTGCGGCCCCGGCAATCAGCGCAGCGCTCATATTCCCGGCGTGGTTAAACGCTTCGTTGCGCCCCATCTGCCGGTTAAAGCCGCGCTGTCCGGCCAGCCCCAGCGTGATCCCTGCCAGCACCGGGGCAATAAACGCGGCAGAAACGCCGCTGATGATCTGCGTAATTGCCACCACCCAGCTTTGCTGTGAATACCAGAGCCACAGTGTGGCAACGGTAATCAGCGCGCAGCCACACAGCAGCAGCAGACGTTTGTAGCGCGTGGCATCCGTAACGATCCCGGCGGGCAGCGTGGCGATAAGCCCCGCCAGACCGCCCGCCGTCATCACCAGGCCGACATCATTTGGCTGCCAGCCACGCTGCGTTAAAAATATCCCCAGAAAAGGTCCCAGCCCGTCGCGCACGTCGGCGAGAAAAAAACTCACCAGACAAAGCGCCTGCAGCGATCGTATCGGCATTGCTCATGTTCCTGATTTTTTAGTGCGGGTCCGCCTGTTAAGTAATGGCAAAGATTCAGGAAAAGTCACGCAGTGTAAAAGTAACTAAATGAAAGCAGTGTTCGCAGCTGTCTGTATCCGGGGTGCGATTATGCAGATGAAGGAGCTGACTGTGTCAGACCAGGGGTGGAGAGTATACGCCGGAGCACAGAGCGGGTATGGGGACGCAGAAAAGCAAAAACCCGGCCATAAGGCCGGGTTTTCTGAATTGTGGTGCCCGAACCCGGAATCGAACCAGGGACACGCGGATTTTCAATCCGCTGCTCTACCGACTGAGCTATTCGGGCAACGGGGCGCATTNCCCGAACCCGGAATCGAACCAGGGACACGCGGATTTTCAATCCGCTGCTCTACCGACTGAGCTATTCGGGCAACGGGGCGCATTAAACCCTACCCCGGCCGCAGCGTCAAACGCTTTTCAGCAAATACGCGCTGACTGCTGACTTTTAGAGCATCCGCTGCGCTTACTGGTCAAATTCTGACACACTCTGCTACGTTGTGGCGGTGGATTTTCGCATCCGCCTGCCGATAACCGTGCTGACATCCAATAAACATAAAAAGGTTCGCCATGTTCAGCACTATTGCATCAGGTATTATGTCACGCCTTGCGTGGCAAAAGCGCAGCCGCGCGACGCTCAGTTCATTGCAGGATGCTATCGCCATGATTGAGTTTACGCCGGACGGCAAAATTATCACCGCCAACGATCTGTTTCTGGAGCGCATGGGCTATACCCTGCCGGAGATCGTCGGGCAGCACCACGCTCTGTTTTGTACGCCCGACATGGTGCACTCGACCGCATATCGCGATTTCTGGCAGCGGCTCAACCGCGGCGAGGGGTTCAGCGATAAGTTTCTGCGCGTGGCGAAACATAGCCGTCCGGTCTGGCTGGAGGCCAATTATGTGCCGGTACAGGACCGCAGCGGCCGGGTAATAAAGATTGTTAAGCTGGCGAGTGACATTACGGCACACATTCTGGATACGCAGGAGCAGCGCGCCATGACGGCGGCTATCGATCGCTCAATGGCGGTTATCGCCTTTAATCTGCAGGGCGAAGTGCTGATGGCAAATGACAATTTTCTTAAAACCATGGGCTATCGGGAGCAGGAGATCCTTGGCCGGCACCACAGTCAGTTTTGCCCGCCAGAAACGCAGCAGAGCAACGCTTATCGGCGTTTCTGGCAGAAGCTGAATCAGGGTGAATATATCTCCGGACAGTTTCAGCGCGTGGATAAACAGGGCCGTACCGTCTGGCTGCGCGCCACCTATAATCCGATTTTCGATGAGGCGGGCACTCTCTATAAAATTGTTAAATTCGCCACTGATGTGACCTCGCAGGTGGAGAAGAGCCACCAGGAGCGTGACGCTGCGCAGCAGGCGTACCAGACGGCACTGCAGACCAGCGAAAGCACTCGCCTTGGCGCTACAGTACTGGAGAACAGCGTGCAGACCATGAATGCGCTGGCAGGCGAACTGCACGGTATCTCCGGTGATATTACCAATCTCAGCGACTCCTCCGATCGCATTGGCGCGATTGTTGAAAGCATTCGCCGTATTGCCGAACAGACCAATCTGCTGGCGCTGAACGCGGCGGTAGAGGCGGCGCGAGCCGGACAGCATGGACGCAGCTTTGCCGTCGTCGCGAATGAGGTGCGTGCGCTGGCGGAAAATATCAATCGCGCCACTACCGAAATCGAAAACCGGGTGCGCGATAACCATCTGCTGGCAGAGAAAGCGCTGCAGGGCATTGCGTCTAACCTGAAGCGTGCCGATCAGGGTGTACTGCTTGCTCAGGAGGCGGGCGACATGATGGCGGAGATCCGCGGCAGCTCAGGTGACGTGGTCCGCGCTATCGGCCACGTCACCGCGACGCTAAAAGAAGAGTAGCCGTTACTGCCCTGCCGTCTGCAGCGGCGCGTCGGATGCCGGCGGCAGGAAGATATGATCGAGAATATTGCGCATCACCGGCGCGGCGCTCACGCTCTCGTTTCCGCCGTTCTCCAGGATCAGCGCAATCGCCACTTTAGGATCGCTGAACGGTGCAAACGCAGTATAAAAAATATGATCGCGCAGCCGGATCGGGATCGCTTTCGCATTATAGGTCTGGTTCTGCTTCAGGCTGAACACCTGCGACGTCCCGGACTTCGCTGCAATGCCGTATGGCGCGGTATGAAAATATTTATACCCGGTGCCGTTAGGGGCGTTAGCCATCCCAAACATCGCCCGGCGCACCAGCCCCCAGTATGGCGAGCTCGCCTCGCCAATCTGCGGCTGCGGCCTGACGGGCTGATAAGGCTGCTGCCAGCCGCCACGCTGCGCTTTGGCCAGCAGATGCGGCGTGATCACTTTGCCGTTATTGATCAGCGCGACCATCGCCCGGACCATCTGAATCGGGGTGGCGATCCAGTAGCCCTGCCCGATCCCGACCGATACCGTATCGCCCTGATACCACGCCCGTTTATGCACCCGCTTTTTCCAGGCACGGTCAGGAAGCAGACCGGTGTACTCTTCGTTGAGATCGATACCGGTTGACTTGCCATAGCCAAACTGGCTCAGCATGGTGTGAATGCGATCAATACCCATCATAAATGCCACCTGATAGAAAAAGGTGTCTGCTGACTCCTCAATCGCTTTAGTGACGTCCAGCATACCGTGGCCCGTTTTTTTCCAGTCGCGCCAGGTGCGGTGCGTGCCGGGCAGGGTCCAGGTGGGTCCGCCAAAGAAGGTGGTCGCGGGCGTGATGGTGTGGGTCAGCAGTGCAGAGATCGCCATATAAGGCTTTACCGTCGAGGCGGGCGGATAGAGGCCCTGCGTGACGCGGTTGATGAGCGGCAAATCTTTATTCTGCAGCAGCGCGTTGTAGGCTTTATAACTGATGCCTTTCACAAACGGGTTGGGATCGTAGCTGGGGCTGGAAACCATCGCCAGCACGCTGCCGTCGTGCGGATCTTCAATCAGTACCGCCGCGCGCTGGCCGGCCAGCTGCTGCTCAACATACTGCTGCAGATGCAGATCGAGGGTCAGCCAGATATTTTTGCCAGCCACCGGCGGAACCTCTTTCAGCACGCGCACGATGCGGCCATGGTTGTCGACCTCCACCTCCTGGTAGCCGGTTTTGCCATGCAGCAGCGCCTCATAGTAGCCTTCAATGCCCTGCTTGCCGATGTTATGGTCCGCGGCGTAGTTCTCCCCTCTGCCCGCCTCGTTCAGCCGCCTGTAGTCAGCGTCGTTGATTTTGGAGACGTAGCCCACCACGTGCGCCAGGTCAGCGCCGTAGGGGTATTCCCGATCCTGATAAGTCGACACGCTGACGCCGGTGAAACGAAACTGGTTCACGGCAAAGCGCGCCACCTGACGATCGGTAAGCTCCGCTTTCAGCTCGACCGGTTTATAGCGGCTGCTGTGCTGCAGCGCATGCCTGAATGCGTCAATGTCATCCGGCGTCAGATCAAGCAGCGGCGTCAGGGCGCGGAGCGTGGCCGCCATATCGCTGACCTTATAGGGCGTGACCAGTACGTCATACCAGGTGACATTGTGTACCAGCGGAATGCCGTTGCGATCGTATATCAGCCCGCGCGTGGGCGCGATGGGGATCATTTTAATGTCGTTTTCGTTGGAGCGCGTCTGATAGTAGCGGTGCTGACGGACCTGCAGACGATAGAGATTGATTCCCAGAATGGTAAAGCAGGTCACCACCAGCGCAAATGCCACCAGTGCCCGCCGGGCAAACAGTTTTTCTTCAGCTTCGAAATTGCGAAAATTCATCAGGAAAGGATCTCTTCATTATCGCGCTAATGATAAACAGCGTGAGCGTCAGAGCCAGCCTGAAGATGCACAAGCCTGGGTAAAAGTGTGTCAGATGTTTACGGAGGGAGGACCGGAGCGCATCAATGCGCTCCGGACACAGGCGAAGTTAGTCGCCCAGCAGCACCGATTCCAGTGCAATTTTGATCATATCGTTGAAGGTAGTCTGACGCTCTGCCGCGCTGGTCTGTTCGTGCGTGCGGATATGGTCAGAAACGGTACAGATGGTCAGCGCTTTCGCACCAAACTCTGCCGCCACGCCGTAGATCCCTGCAGCTTCCATCTCAACGCCGAGGATGCCGTACTTCTCCATGACATCAAACATCTGCGGATCGGGCGTGTAGAAGAGATCGGCAGAGAAGATGTTGCCGACGCGCGCGTCAACGCCCAGCGCTTTTGCTGCGTCAACCGCGTTGCGTACCATGTCAAAGTCAGCAATCGCCGCAAAATCGTGATCTTTGAAGCGCATACGGTTTACTTTGGAGTCGGTGCAGGCACCCAGACCAATCACCACATCACGCAGTTTCACGTCAGCACGCACCGCACCGCAGGAGCCGACGCGGATGATCTTCTTCACGCCAAAATCGGTGATCAGCTCTTTGGTATAGATTGAGCAGGATGGGATCCCCATACCGTGGCCCATTACCGAAATCTTACGGCCTTTATAAGTGCCGGTGAAGCCAAGCATACCGCGTACGTTGTTGACTTCCACAACATCGTCCAGGAAAGTCTCAGCAATATGCTTTGCGCGCAGCGGGTCGCCCGGCATCAGTACGACGTCCGCGAAATCACCCATTTCTGCATTAATATGTGGCGTTGCCATGGTTCTTATTCCTTTTCAAAAAAGTGTGCGCTGTTTTACAGCATGCTTTTGCCGTAGTCCATGCTGGAGAGGCCAAAGTACGCGGCAATGGTCTGGCCGATATCGGCAAAGGTATCGCGATAGCCCAGCGATCCCGGCTTAACGCCCGGACCGTAGATGAGAATCGGGATATGCTCACGCGTATGCTCAGTGCCTTCCCAGCTGGGATCGCAGCCGTGGTCAGCGGTCAGGATCAGAATATCGCCCTCCTGCACCAGCGCCATCAGCTCTGGCAGACGGCGGTCAAACAGCTCCAGTCCGCCGGCATAGCCTGCGATATCGCGGCGATGACCCCAGGTTGAGTCGAAATCAACAAAGTTGGTAAAGACGATAGAGGTGTCAGGCGCCTTTTTCATCTGCTCAATCGTGGCGTCAAACAGCGCGTCGAGACCGGTCGCTTTCACTTTCTGCGTGATGCCCTGATGCGCATAGATATCAGCAATTTTACCTACTGAGATCACTTCCCCGCCCTTCTCGTCGACCAGCTTTTTCAGCATGGTCGGTGATGGCGGCTCAACGGCCAGATCGTGACGGTTGCCGGTACGCTCAAAGCTGCCCGCTTTATCACCCACAAACGGACGGGCAATGACGCGACCAATGTTGTAGCCACCTTCCGTCAACTCTTCACGGGCGATTTCACACAGCTCATACAGCCGCTCAAGACCAAAGGTCTCTTCGTGACAGGCGATCTGGAACACCGAGTCTGCTGAAGTGTAGAAAATCGGCTTACCGGTTTTCATATGCTCTTCACCCAGCTGATCGAGGATCACCGTACCGGAAGAGTGGCAGTTGCCGAGATAGCCCGGCAGATCGGCGCGCTCCACCAGCTTATCCAGCAGCGCCTGCGGAAAGCTGTTCTCTTTATCGCTAAAGTAGCCCCAGTCGAACAGAACCGGGACACCCGCAATTTCCCAGTGGCCGGAGGGGGTATCTTTGCCGGAAGAGAGTTCGCTGGCGTAAGCGTAAGCGCCGATGATTTCAGCATTTGGATCCAGCCCTGGCGGAAAGCGGCCGGTCGAGAGTTCTGCCGCTTTGCCAAGACCGAGCGCGGTCATGTTTGGCAGATGTAGCGGGCCTTCGCGCCCTTCGTTTGCGCGACCTTCAAAACAGGCTTCAGCGATATGGCCAAGCGTATCTGAACCCGCATCACCAAATTTATCAGCATCTTTACTGGAACCGATGCCGAAGGAGTCGAGAACCATAATAAAAGCACGTTTCATGCAAGTCTCCTGCGCGCCGGGCGCGATGACAAGTCAAAAAAAAGCGATCAGATCAGTATACCTGAATGGCGACTGTCTGGCACGCAGTAACGCCGCTATTCGCTGATGCGGCGATACACCACGGGCGTGGTTTCAGGTGCCTGGTCGCTCAGTACGATGGCGGCTCTGACCGCCTGTGCGGCTTCCTGCCACTGCGCTTCCGAGGCGGCATGGATCATCGCCAGCGGCCGCTGCGTATCAACGCGGCTGCCCAGCGCAATCATATCGCTCAGGCCTACGCTGTAGTCGATTGTATCAGTGGCCCGCCGCCGCCCGCCGCCCAGCGCCACAACGGCCATGCCCAGCGCCCGCGTATCCATCGCGCTGACGATCCCCGCTTCTTCTGCATAGAGCGGCCTGCTGAAAGCTGGTGCCGGCAGATAGCGATCCATGCGCTCGATAAAATCTGCCGGCCCGTTCTGTGCCGCCACCATTCGTCCAAATACCTCGGCAGCTTTACCGTTATCCAGCACCTGCTGCAGTTTCTGCCGCGCTTCTGTGTCATTCGCTGCCAGCTGACCGGAAATCAGCATCTCGGCGCAAAGCGCCATAGTGACCTCATACAGACGCGGATTGCGCGCCTCGCCGGTCAGGAACTGCACCGCCTCGCGCACTTCCAGAGCGTTACCCGCAGTTGAAGCCAGCACCTGATTCATGTCGGTAAGCAGCGCGGTGGTTTTGCATCCTGCACCGTTCGCAACCCGCACAATCGCCTGCGCCAGCTGTTCCGAGGCGGCAAAGGTAGGCATAAAAGCGCCTGAACCCACTTTGACATCCATTACCAGCGCATCCAGCCCTTCTGCGAGTTTTTTGGCGAGAATCGAGGCGGTGATCAGCGGAATGGAGTCAACCGTGGCGGTGATATCGCGCGTGGCGTAAAAGCGCTTGTCTGCGGGTGCCAGTGAGCGGGTCTGCCCGATGATCGCCACCCCCACCTGCTTGATTATGTCGCGGAAACGGTCGTCGCTGGGATAGATATCAAAGCCCGAAATGGCCTCAAGCTTATCCAGCGTGCCGCCGGTATGACCCAGACCGCGTCCGGAGATCATCGGCACATATCCACCGCAGGCGGCGACCATCGGCCCCAGCATCAGAGAGGTGACATCGCCTACGCCACCGGTTGAATGTTTATCCACTACCGGGCCGTTGAGCTGCAGCGACTGCCACTCCAGTACCGATCCTGAGTCGCGCATCGCCATGGTAAGGGCAACGCGTTCCTGCAGGTTCATATCGTTAAAATAGATGGTCATCGCCAGCGCAGCGATTTGCCCTTCCGAAACGGTTTCATCGCGCACGCCATCGATGAAAAAGCGGATCTCCGCCTCACTCAGCGGCTGCCCGTCACGTTTTTTCCGGATGATTTCCTGTGGCAGAAACAAGGTGCCTCCCGTGATTGCTGGTATGTACGCGGCGCATAAATGCGCCCTGCATTTTTATCGTAGGGGGCGCATGAATGCGCCCCGGGCCGGACGCCGTGCCGGGATTTAACCCGGGCCGCGTTAATGCGGCCCCTACGGGGATATTCAATTCCGTACCCCGCGACGGGATTTAACCCGGGCCGCATTAATGCGGCTCCTACGAGAATGTTGGATTCCGTACCTCGTAGGGGGCGCATTCATGCGCCCCTGGCCGGATGCCGCGACGGGATTTAACCCGGGCCGCATTAATGCGGCCCCTACGAGAATGTTGGATTCCGTACCTCGTGACGGGATTTAACCTGGGCCGCATTAATGCGGCCCCTACGAGAATGTTGGATTCCGTACCTCGTAGGGGGCGCATTCATGCGCCCCTGGCCGTACCCCGCGACGGGATTTAACCCGGG
>NZ_VWUF01000026.1:0-12441 GCF_008631385.1 Pantoea sp. M_9
ATGGCGCCCGGGTTGATACGCGTACGGGACGTGATGACGTTCAATACGGTGCGGTGTTTGACCAGGGGCGCATAAATGCGCCCCCTGTGGCGGCGTTTTTTCCCGTGATGACGCCATTAACAACATCTCTGCTGCTGATATCGGCCTTAATGTTGGACGCACGCCGCGCGCTGACGCACAATGCTCTCTGTTGTTACTGATGGAATTGAGCCCGCCATGAAAAACGCCACCTTCTATGTTTTAGAGTCAGAAAGCGCCAGTGATGGCCTTAGCGCTATTGAAGCGCTGGTGTGCGATCTGGCTGCTACCCGCTGGCGTGAAGGCAAACGTATCCTGATCGCCTGTGAAAGCGAAGCGCAGGCGAACCGGCTGGATGAGGCGCTCTGGCAGCGCCCGGCTAACGCCTTTGTGCCGCATAATCTGGCGGGTGAAGGCCCGCGCTACGGTGCGCCGGTAGAGCTTGCCTGGCCGCAGCGCCGCAGCAGTGCGCCGCGCGATTTGCTGATCAGCCTGCTGCCGGCATTCGCAGATTTTGCCACCGCTTTCCATGAAGTGATAGACTTCGTACCGTATGAAGAATCCCTGAAACAACCGGCGCGCGATCGCTATAAAGCCTATCGTAGCGTTGGTTTCCAACTGAAAACGGCGCCACCACCCCCGCCGCAAACGACATAGCAGAAATGGACAAGACATATAACCCGCAAGATATCGAGCAGCCGCTCTACGAGCACTGGGAACAGCAGGGCTACTTTAAACCTAATGGCGACACCAGCCAGGAAAGCTTTTGCATCATGATCCCGCCGCCGAACGTCACCGGCAGCTTGCATATGGGTCACGCCTTCCAGCAGACCATTATGGATACCATGATCCGCTACCAGCGCATGCAGGGTAAAAATACCCTGTGGCAGGCGGGCACTGACCATGCCGGTATCGCAACGCAGATGGTTGTGGAGCGTAAGATCGCCGCCGAAGAGGGGAAAACGCGCCAGGATTATGGTCGTGACGCCTTTATCGATAAAATCTGGGAGTGGAAAGCGGAATCAGGCGGCACCATTACCCGCCAGATGCGCCGCCTCGGCAACTCTGTGGACTGGGAGCGCGAGCGCTTCACCATGGATGACGGCCTCTCAAATGCGGTGAAAGAAGTCTTTGTGCGCCTTTATAAAGAGAACCTGATCTACCGTGGCAAACGCCTGGTAAACTGGGACCCTAAACTGCGCACCGCTATCTCCGATCTGGAAGTAGAAAACCGCGAAAGCAAAGGCTCGATGTGGCATATCCGCTATCCGCTGGCGGATGGCGCGACCACGGCAGACGGCAAAGATTATCTGGTTGTCGCCACCACCCGTCCGGAAACCCTGCTGGGCGATACCGGCGTTGCCGTCAATCCGGAAGATCCACGCTATAAAGATCTGATCGGCAAAGAGCTGATCCTGCCGCTGGTAGATCGTCGCATTCCGATCGTGGGTGATGAGCACGCCGATATGGAAAAAGGCACCGGCTGCGTGAAGATCACCCCGGCGCACGATTTCAACGACTATGAAGTGGGTCGTCGTCACAAGCTGCCGATGATCAACATTCTGACCTTTGACGGCGATATCCGCAGCCGTGCCGAGGTGTTTGACACCAACGGTGAAGCGAGCACCGCCTGCTCCGATGAAATCCCGGCGGCGTTTCAGGGTATGGAGCGCTTTGCCGCGCGTAAAGCGATTGTCGCTGCCGTGGATGAAGCGGGCCTGCTGGATGAGATCAAGCCACACGACCTGACGGTGCCGTACGGCGATCGCGGCGGCGTGGTGATTGAGCCGATGCTGACCGATCAGTGGTACGTGCGTACCGCCCCGCTGGCGAAAGTCGCGGTAGAAGCGGTAGAGAACGGCGACATCCAGTTTGTACCGAAGCAGTATGAAAATATGTACTTCTCCTGGATGCGCGATATTCAGGACTGGTGTATTTCACGCCAGCTCTGGTGGGGGCATCGCATTCCGGCGTGGTATGACAACGACGGCAACGTCTATGTCGGCCGCACCGAAGAAGAAGTGCGTCAGGAAAATAACCTGGCTGCAGACGTGGCGCTGCGTCAGGATGATGACGTGCTGGACACCTGGTTCTCCTCCGGCCTGTGGACCTTCTCTACCCTTGGCTGGCCGGAGAACACCGAAGCGCTGCGCACCTTCCACCCCACCAGCGTGCTGGTGAGCGGCTTCGACATTATCTTCTTCTGGATCGCGCGCATGATCATGCTGACCATGCACTTCATCAAAGATGAAAACGGCAAGCCGCAGGTGCCGTTTAAGACCGTCTATATGACCGGTCTGATCCGCGATGAAGAGGGACAAAAGATGTCGAAGTCGAAAGGCAACGTCATCGATCCGCTCGATATGGTTGATGGGATTTCGCTGGAAGCGCTGCTGGAGAAACGTACCGGCAACATGATGCAGCCGCAGCTGGCGGAAAAAATCCGCAAGCGTACCGAGAAGCAGTTCCCGGACGGCATCGTGCCATCAGGCACTGACGCCCTGCGCTTTACGCTGGCCGCGCTGGCCTCAACCGGGCGCGATATCAACTGGGATATGAAGCGTCTTGAAGGCTATCGCAACTTCTGTAATAAGCTGTGGAACGCCAGCCGCTTTGTGCTGATGAATACCGAAGAGCAGGATTGCGGCCAGCAGGGTGGCGAACTGAAGCTGTCGCTGGCGGATCGCTGGATCCTGAGCGAGTTTAACCGCACGGTGAAAGCATACCGTGAGGCGCTGGACAGCTATCGCTTCGATATCGCGGCCAATATTCTGTATGACTTCACCTGGAACCAGTTCTGCGACTGGTATCTGGAGCTGACCAAGCCGGTGATGAACAGCGGCAGCGAAGCGGAGCTGCGCGGCACGCGCAACACGCTGGTAACGGTGCTGGAAGCCCTGCTGCGTCTGGCACACCCGATTATTCCGTTTATTACGGAAACTATCTGGCAGCGCGTAAAAGTGCTGAAAAACATCGATCACGACACCATTATGCTGCAGCCGTTCCCGCAGTATGAGGTGGCGAATGAGGATACAGCAGCGCAGGCTGATATCGAGTGGATGAAGCAGGCGATTGTGGCAGTGCGTAATATTCGTGCTGAGATGAACATTGCGCCGAGCAAGCCGCTGGATGTGCTGCTGCGCGACTGCTCCGCTGATGCACAGCGTCGCGTGGAAGAGAACCGCAACTTCCTCTCCCGTCTGGCGCGTCTCGCGAGCCTGACGATCCTGCCGGCGGGCGACAAAGGTCCGGTCTCTGTGACGAAAATCGTCGAGGGCGCAGAGCTGCTGATCCCGATGGCCGATCTGGTCAACAAAGAGGCGGAGCTGGAGCGTCTGGCAAAAGAGCTGCTGAAGCTGGATGTTGAGATTGAGAAGATCCAGACCAAGCTGGCGAACGAAGGCTTTGTGTCGCGTGCTCCGGAAGCGGTAGTCGCGAAAGAGCGCGAGCGCGTGGCGGAGATGGAGCAGTCAAAAGCAAAACTGATTGAACAGCAGGGCGTGATTGCGGCATTGTAATCGCTTAAGACCTGTTCGTTAACCGAAGCCGGGCTCTGCCCGGCTTTTTTATCACCGGAATTCTGCCATGAGCACCCTCACCTCACTGAATCTGCAGGTCCGCCCGATCTGCGCCGCGGACAACCTGCCGATTGCACAGGTGATCCGCACGGTGTCAGCCGAGTTTGGCCTGACCGCGGATAAAGGCTATACCGTCGCCGATCCTCAGCTTGATAGCCTGTTTGAACTCTACAGCGTCCCAGGTAGCGCCTACTGGATCGTGGAGCTGGAAGGCAGCGTCGTGGGCGGCGGCGGCATTGCGCCGCTGGCGTGCAGCGCGCCCGATATCTGCGAACTCCAGAAGATGTATTTTCTGCCGCAGGTGCGCGGGCTCGGCCTGGCGCGTGAACTGGCGCTGCGCGCGCTGGCGTTTGCGCAGGCGCAGGGGTTCCGCCGCTGCTATCTGGAGACCACCGCCAGCCTGACGCGGGCGATTGCGCTTTATGAAGCGCTGGGATTTACGCACATTGACCGCGCCATGGGCTGTACCGGTCACGTGGATTGCGAAGTGCGGATGCTTAAAGCGCTGGCGTAAATGCCCGCACTCAGAACGCGGGCACGCCGCTGTGAAA
Source organism: Pantoea sp. M_9 (assembly GCF_008631385.1). Lineage (NCBI taxonomy): Bacteria > Pseudomonadati > Pseudomonadota > Gammaproteobacteria > Enterobacterales > Erwiniaceae > Pantoea > Pantoea sp. M_9. Next base: position 4,148 of record NZ_VWUF01000026.1, read on the forward strand.
GCGCAGTTCCGTATCCGGCTCGCCGATCAGGCGCGCTTCCGCTGCGCCGATCGCCTGCACGCGCGGTGTAATATCGCGCGGTGAGATCTGCGCTGCCAGCGCCAGGTAGTCCTGATAGTGACGCGCTTCTGAACGCAGCAGCGAGATATAGAACTTCTCCAGCTGCGCATCAAGATGTGGTGCCAGGCTGGCAAACCGTTCGCAGGAGCGCGCTTCAATATAGGCGCCGCAAATCAGTTTATCCACCAGCGTATCGGGCTCATGGGTGGTGACCTCCCGCAGCAGCCCTTTTGCGTAGCGGCTGGCGGTGATTTTGCGGTAAATCAGACCGCGCGCCTGCATGATCTCCCATACCTGATAAAAGTGGTGCAGCTCCTCTTTGATCAGCAGCACCATCTTCTCCACCATCTCATCCGCCCACGGCAGTTCGTTGCGCACGATAACGCTTTTGGTCAGGTTTTTATGCGCATTGATGAAGTCGCTGCTGTGCGCTTCGCCAAAGACAAACGCCTCATAAGGTTCGAGCCACGCCAGAATCGCCTCGCCGCTCGGTTTATCCGCCACATATTTACGGATCAGCCATACGGCGGTCTGCGCCGCTTTCAGCTCACATACCATGTGATCGGTCAGCAGCAGCGTGAGGTTTTCCGGCTTGCGCGCCTCTGCGATCCACGCCTCAGGCGTGCGGCAGTGCAGGAACTGGTGAATAGGTGCTAATAGCGGGGCGTAATTCATCGGTGGTCTTTACGGGCAGGTAAGTAAAACGGGCAGCGTGCGCCGCCCGGTACGATCAGTGACGGACGCCGTTATCCTCGCCGTCATCATCCATCTCTTCATCTTCGTCTTCGTCATCTTCCGCGTTGGGATCTTCGAAGTAGGTGCCCCAGCCGTCATAATCGACGTTATATTTGCCCACCAGGTTCACCAGCTGCTCAACCTGCGCATCGATCAGTTCAGGTTTCAGCGCGGATTCGCTGAGGATATCCACACACATTACCGTAGTGCCATCTTCCAGCTCCAGCTCTTCCGGCTCGGTGACTTCATAGCCCAGCTTAAACGCATCAACTGCCGCTTTTTCCAGCGAGTCGAAGTTGTTGCAGGAGAGATGATGTTCAATGGTGTAGAGCGCGTCCGGATCGCTTCCGTCATCCAGCAGCTCTTCGATGATCAGACGCGTCTCTTCGCGCTGTTCTTCCAGCAATGCTTCGTATGCCATGGGTGAGTCCTCAAAATGGTGGCAGTGAATGCAATTATTTTCCCATACTGCCTCGCGCGCCACTACACAAAACAGAAAGTTTATTTGCGCCGGGCTTGAAAATGAATATTCATACCATTAAATTGAATTTTAATTCATTATTAAGCAGCTTACGGAGCAAAGCATGAGCCAGTTATATTCGAAACATTTCCTGCGGTTGCTGGATTTTACTCCGGCAGAGATCGCCAGCCTGCTGTCGCTGGCCGCTGAATTGAAGCAGGCCAAAAAAAGCGGCAGTGAACCGCGCTACCTTACCGGCAAAAATATTGCGCTCATCTTCGAAAAAGACTCGACCCGTACCCGATGCTCTTTCGAAGTTGCCGCTTACGATCAGGGTGCAAACGTGACCTATCTCGGGCCAGGCGGCAGTCAGATTGGTCATAAAGAGTCGATGAAAGACACCGCCCGGGTGCTGGGACGCTTCTATGACGGTATTCAGTATCGCGGCTATGGTCAGGCATTGGTGGAAACCCTGGCTGAACACGCCGGTGTGCCGGTGTGGAACGGTCTGACCGATGAGTTTCACCCTACGCAGCTGCTGGCCGATCTGCTTACGATGCAGGAGCAGCTGCCGGGTAAAGCGCTGAGCGACATGACGCTGGTGTATGTGGGCGACGCGCGCAATAACATGGGCAACAGCATGCTGGAGGCCGCCGCGCTGACGGGGCTCGATTTGCGTCTGGTAGCGCCTGAAGCGTGCTGGCCGGAAAGCGGGCTGGTGGAGACGTGCCGGGCCGCGGCGGCGCAAACCGGCGGCAAAATTACGCTGACGGAGAATATCGCCGAAGGCGTACAGGGCGCAGACTTTATCTATACTGACGTCTGGGTCTCAATGGGCGAGGCGAAATCGGTGTGGGAAGAGCGTATCGCTCTGCTGCGCCCCTATCAGGTTAACAGCGCGATGCTGGCGCTGACCGGTAATCCGCAGGTGAAGTTTCTGCACTGCCTGCCCGCTTTTCACGATGACAAAACCACGCTGGGCCAGCAGCTGGCGGCGCAGTACGGGCTGGAAGAGGGAATGGAAGTCAGCGACGAGGTATTTGAGTCGGCGCACAGCGTCGTATTCGATCAGGCGGAAAACCGCATGCACACCATCAAAGCGGTGATGGTGGCTACGCTGGCTCAGCGCTGATTAACGCCAGGCAAACGTTTACTTAGCGCTTGCTGCCCGCCCGCGAATGCGTATAATGCGCCACAATTTGCCGGAGGAAATATGCCACAGCGCCAGCCACATTTTGCCGCTCCCGTCCGCCTGAACGCAGGCGGCACCGCTGTTTCTTTCCGCTATTCACCGATCGTAATAAAGCCCCTGTAAAGGGGCTTTTTTTTGTCCGCTATCCGGCAGCACTGAGGAGAAAGCTATGGCTAACCCGCTATATCGCAAACACATCATTTCCATCAACGATCTCAATCGCGATGAACTGGAGCTGGTGCTGCACACCGCTGCCCGGCTTAAGGCGCAGCCGCAGCCTGAGCTGCTGAAGCATAATGTGATTGCCAGCTGTTTTTTCGAAGCCTCTACCCGGACCCGCCTCTCGTTTGAGACGGCGATGCATCGCCTGGGCGCATCGGTGGTCGGGTTCGCCGACGGCGGTAATACCTCGCTGGGCAAAAAAGGCGAAACGCTGGCCGACACCATTTCCGTCATCGGCACCTACGTTGACGCTATCGTGATGCGCCATCCGCAGGAGGGTGCGGCGCGTCTGGCCACGGAATTTTCCGGCGGCGTACCGATCCTCAACGCCGGCGATGGTGCGAATCAGCACCCGACGCAAACCCTGCTCGATCTCTTTACCATTCGTGAAACGCAGGGGCGGCTGGATAATCTCAGCGTCGCGATGGTCGGCGATCTGAAATATGGCCGCACCGTGCACTCGCTTACGCAGGCGCTGGCGAAATTCACCGGCAACCGTTTCTACTTTATCGCCCCGTCTGCGCTCGCCATGCCTGCCTATATCACCGATATGCTGGATGAACAGAACATCGTCTGGACGCGGCATGACAGCATTGAAGAGGTGCTGCCTGAACTCGACATTCTTTATATGACACGTGTTCAGAAAGAGCGTCTCGATCCGTCAGAGTACGCCAACGTTAAGGCACAGTTCATTCTGCGCGCCGCCGATCTGCACGGCGCGCGCGGCAATATGAAGGTGCTGCATCCGCTGCCGCGCGTGGATGAGATCGCCACCGACGTCGACAGCACGCCCCACGCCTGGTATTTCCAGCAGGCAGGTAACGGCATTTTTGCCCGCCAGGCGCTTCTGGCGCTGGTACTGAATAGCGAACTGACAGACTAAGGAGCCGACGATCATGACCCAGGATAATAAACTGCAGGTAGAAGCGATTAAACGCGGCACGGTAATCGATCATATTCCCGCCCAGACGGGATTTACGCTGCTGTCGCTGTTCCGCCTGACGGAAACCGATCAGCGCATTACCATCGGCCTTAACCTTCCTTCCGGCGAGATGGGACGTAAAGATCTGATCAAAATCGAGAACACTTTTCTTACTGAGGATCAGATCAATCAGCTGGCGTTTTACGCGCCGCACGCCACGGTAAACCGTATCGAAGAGTATGAGGTAGTCGCCAAAATTACCCCAACGCTGCCGGCGCGCATTGAGCAGGTGCTGACCTGCCCGAACAGCAACTGTATCAGCCGCAGCGAGCCGGTTTTTTCCAGCTTTGCGGTAAAGCAGCGTGAAGATGATATCCACCTGCAGTGTAAATATTGTGAGAAGTCGTTTGCCCGCCATGTGGTGCTGGGTCACTGGTAATCATCTGACCGCTCCCTATAATGGGAACCCTTGCTTACGCGGCGGGCGTCCCGCTGGCCGCGCACTTCTGAGGAGAAACGATGTCTCGCGAAATCAGTACGGAACAGGCTCCCGCCGCTATCGGTCCCTATGTGCAGGGCGTGGATCTCGGCAGCATGATTATCACCTCCGGACAGATCCCGGTCGATCCGGCAACCGGCGCGGTCGCCGATGACGTGGCAGCCCAGGCGCGCCAGTCGCTGGAGAATGTAAAGGCGATTGTTGAAGCAGCCGGTCTGCAGGTTGGCGACATTGTCAAAACCACGGTCTTTGTCAAAGATCTCAACGACTTCGCCACGGTTAACGCTACTTACGAGGCGTTTTTTACTGAGCATCAGGCCAGCTTCCCGGCGCGCTCCTGCGTGGAGGTCGCCCGCCTGCCTAAAGATGTCAAAATTGAGATTGAAGCGATCGCCGTACGTCGCTGATCCCCTGCCCCTCTCCCGGCCGGGAGGGGGGACTCACCACTTCCTTGCGGCGTATCAAGCCATACGCAATTAATCCCGCCCGGACACAACATATAGTCATTACACTAGCTGAAATATCTATATATAGCTCAGGAGTGGTGAATGGCGACGACGGTTATAAAACGCGACGGCTGCAGAGTCCCCTTTGATATACAGCGTATTGAACAGGCCATTGCGGCGGCGGCAGAGGCAGTGGCGCAGTACGATCCCGCCTGGTGCCGGGCGCTGGCTGAGCAGATTGGTCAGCAGCTGGCCGCGCGCGCGGAAGTCGATATCCATGAGATCCAGCTGGCGGCGGAAGAGGTGCTGATGCATGCCGGTAAACCGGCGGTGGCGCGCGCATGGATTGAGTATCGCCACGACCGGGATCGGGCGCGCGAGCAGCGCAGCCGGCTTCATCACGCGATCAGGGGGCTGGTGGAGCAGACCGACACCGCGCTGCTGCATGAGAATGCGAACAAAGACAGTAACGTCATCCCGACCCAGCGCGACCTGCTGGCGGGCATCGTGGCAAAACATTATGCGCAGCAGCATCTGCTGCCGCGTGCGGTGGCCCAGGCGCATGAGCGCGGCGAGATCCACTATCACGATCTCGATTACGCCCCCTTTTTCCCGATGTTCAACTGCATGCTGGTCGACCTGCGCGGCATGCTGACCCGGGGCTTCAAAATGGGCAATGCGGAGATCGAGCCGCCGAAATCGATCGCCACTGCCACCGCCGTCACCGCGCAGATCATCGCGCAGGTCGCCAGCCATATTTATGGCGGCACGACGCTTAACCGCATTGATGAAGTGCTGGCGCCGTTTGTGGAATTAAGCATGGCGAAGCATCGGCAGGTCGCAGCGGCGTGGCAGATCGCCCGCGCGGAGGAGTATGCCCGGGAACGCACTGAAAAAGAGTGCTTTGACGCGTTTCAGTCGCTGGAATATGAAGTTAATACGCTGCACACCGCCAACGGCCAGACCCCGTTTGTGACCTTTGGCTTCGGGCTTGGCACCTGCGAAGCTGCGCGCATGATCCAGCGGGCGATTCTGCACAACCGCATCGCCGGGCTGGGTAAAAACCATAAAACGGCAGTATTTCCCAAGCTGGTTTTTGCCATCCGCGAAGGGATTAATCGGCGACCGGGCGACATAAATTACGATATTAAACAGCTGGCGCTGCGCTGCGCCGCTAAACGCATGTATCCCGACATCCTCAATTATGATCAGGTTGTGGCGGTGACCGGCTCATTTAAAACGCCGATGGGCTGCCGCAGCTTTCTCGACCGCTATGACATGCAGGGAGAACCGGTTCATGACGGGCGCTGCAACCTCGGCGTGGTGACGATCAATCTGCCGCGCATTGCGCTGGAGGCGCAGGGAGATGACGCTCGCTTCTGGCAACTGCTCGATAAGCGGCTGGCGCTGACAAAGCAGGCCCTGATGACGCGTATTGCGCGTCTTGAACGCACCAAAGCGCGCGTGGCGCCGATTCTCTACATGGAGGGAGCGTGCGGCATACGGCTGCAGGCGGATGAAGAGATTGGCGTTCTGTTCCGCAACGGACGCGCGTCGGTTTCGCTTGGCTTTATTGGTCTGCATGAGACGCTGAATGCGCTGAGCGGTAATGCGCAGCACCCTTACGATTCGCCCGCACTGCAGGCAAAAGGCGTGGCGATTGTTTCCCGCCTGCGCGCAGCGGCCAGCGCGTGGAAAGCGGAGAGCGGCTACGGCTTTAGCCTCTACAGCACGCCGAGCGAAAACCTGTGCGATCGCTTCTGTCGCCTCGATGCAGCGGAATTTGGTGTGGTTCCGGGCGTGACAGATAAAGGCTACTACACCAACAGCTTCCACCTCGATGTAGAGAAGAAGGTGAATCCGTACGACAAAATTGATTTTGAAGCGCCCTATCCGGCGATCAGCAGCGGCGGCTTTATCTGTTACGGCGAATATCCCAGCCTGCAGCACAATCTAAAAGCGCTGGAAGACGTCTGGGACTACAGCTATCACCGCGTGCCCTATTACGGCACCAATACGCCGATCGATGAGTGCTACGCCTGCGGCTTCAGCGGCGAGTTCAGCTGCACCAGCAAAGGCTTTACCTGTCCCGCCTGCGGCAATCGCGACCCCGCCCGGGTTTCCGTCACGCGCCGCGTCTGCGGTTATCTTGGCAGCCCCGACGCCCGTCCCTTCAATGCCGGTAAACAGCAGGAGGTGCAGCGACGCGTGAAGCACATGAGTGGCAGGCTGCCGAAATGATGCGTATCCATGGCTATTATGACATTGACGTGGTGAACGGACCGGGCACGCGCTGCACGCTGTTTGTCGCGGGGTGCGAGCATCGGTGCCGGGGCTGCTATAACCCGCGCACCTGGCGCACCGACACGGGCACACCCTTTACGCTGCAGATGGAAGAACAGCTGATTGCCGATCTCAGCGATACCCGCGTACCGCGTCAGGGCTTATCGCTCAGCGGGGGCGATCCGCTGCATCCGCACAACGTACCGCATATTCGCCGGCTGGTGCGTCGCGTGCGGCGTGACTGCCCCGGTAAAGATATCTGGCTCTGGACCGGCTATGAGCTGGCTGAGCTTTCTGCCGCTCAGCGGGTGATACTCGACGCTATCGATGTGCTGATTGATGGCCGCTTTGTTGAGGCTGAAAAGGATGCACGGCTGCAGTGGCGCGGCAGTCGTAATCAAAAGATCTGGTGGTTACGCCAGCCGCCGCCCGCGGAAGACATTACGCCGTCGGGCTTGCGTTTCACCCAATAGCGTCCAGACTTGTCAGGTCACTCATGCAACGAACCCTGCGTTCGTGAACCACATGGAGAAGAGAAGATGGGCAAGAAAATAGCGGTTCTGATCACCGATGATTTTGAGGATTCTGAATTTACCTCACCAGCGGATGCTTACACCCAGGCGGGCCATGAAGTGGTCACCATTGAGATGCAGGCAGGAAAAACGGTAAAAGGTAAACAGGGCAAAGCGGAAGTGAAGATTGATAAAGATATCGATCACGTCAGTGCAGCAGAATTTGATGCACTGCTGCTGCCGGGCGGCCACTCCCCCGACGCACTGCGCGGTGACGATCGCTTTGTCAATTTCACCAAAGAGTTTGTTGCCAGCGGCAAACCAATTTTCGCTATTTGCCACGGTCCGCAGCTGCTGATCAGCGCCAACGGCGTGCGCGGCCGCAAGATGACCTGTGTGAAAGCGATTGCGATCGATCTGCGTAACGCGGGTGCCGATTTTTACGATAAAGAAGTGGTTGTGGATGATGACAAGCTGGTCACCAGCCGCACCCCGGAAGATCTGCCGGCATTTAACCGCGAATCGCTGCGCATCCTGAGCGCATCATAATATCCCGGCCGCCCGCAGTATCCAGGGCGGCACGATACATCTCACCCAGGGGCGGCATTTATGCCGCCCCTGCGGTTGTACGACCTGTAGGGGGCGCATTTATGCGTTCCTGGTTGATGCGATATACCTGACCCAGGGCGGCATAAATGCCGCCCCTACAATTGTACGATACCTGACCCAGGGCGGCATAAATGCCGCCCCTGCAATTGTACGATACCTGACCCTGGGCGGCATGAATGCCGCCCCTGCAAATGCACGATACCCGACCCAGGGCGGCATGAATGCCGCCCCTGTAATTGCACGATACCTGACCCTGGGCGGCATAAATGCCGCCCCTGCGGTTGCACAATCTGTAGGGGGCGCATTAATGCGCCCCTGGTGTATGCGATATACCTGACCCAGGGCGGCATAAAT
>NZ_VWUF01000027.1:0-4396 GCF_008631385.1 Pantoea sp. M_9
CCCCATGCGAGAGTAGGGAACTGCCAGGCATCCATCCAGTAAGAGAGCCCTGAACACGCGTTCAGGGCTTTTTTACGTCTGCAGAAAAGCAAAAATTCCCTGCTAAAACCATCAAAACCCCCACTCCTGTTTAATCAATCGGGTAAACTACGGCCAGATCACTCAGTAAAGGCCGTGAAATGTTCACCCCAGGTACCTCTCTCAAAGCATGTAACACGCTCGGTCTTGAGATCGACGCGCAAACACTGGTTATCGCGGATAGCGCAGAAGCCATCACCACAGCGTGGCAATCCAGCCAGCAGCGCAATCAACCCTTTATCATCCTCGGTGAAGGAAGCAATGTCCTGTTCCTCGAGGATTTCAACGGCACCGTCGTTATCAATGCCATTAAAGGTATTCAGCCTGAAGAGCATGAAGAAGCCTGGCATGTGCACGCTGGCGCCGGTGAAAACTGGCATGAGTTAGTGGAGTATACCCTGAAAAAAGGGATCCCTGGTCTGGAAAATCTGGCGCTCATCCCTGGTATGTCAGGCTCCGCTCCGATCCAGAATATCGGTGCCTATGGCATAGAGTTCAAAGATGTCTGTCACTATGTCGATGTACTCCATCTGCCTACATCAGCCACTAAAAGGCTCTATCGTGAAGAGTGCGGCTTTGGCTATCGCGATAGCATATTTAAACACGCGCTCAAAGATGATTACGTCATCGTCGCGATCGGGCTGCGCCTGATGAAAGCGTGGAAACCGGTACTGAGTTATGGCGATCTGGCAAAACTTAACCCGGCGACAACTACCGCCTGGGATGTCTACCATGCCGTATGCCAGATGCGTCAAAGCAAACTGCCCGATCCGCGCGTTACCGGCAATGTGGGCAGCTTCTTTAAAAACCCGCTGGTTTCAGCTGAGCAGCTGACAGAGCTGCTCGCGCAGTGGCCTGCGATACCGCACTATCCTCAGCCTGATGGCGAGGTAAAACTGGCGGCAGGCTGGTTAATCGACCAGTGTCAGCTTAAGGGCTTCAGCGTAGGTGGCGCCGCCGTACATCGCCAGCAGGCGCTGGTTCTGATCAATCAGGATCGCGCTACGCCACAGGAGATTGTCGCGCTGGCACATACGGTGCGGCAGCACGTGGGCAAGAAGTTCAATGTCTGGCTGGAGCCTGAAGTGCGTTTTATCGGCGCAGATGGCGAGCGTAATGCAGTTGAGGTTATTGCATGAAGGATCAGAGCGTTCCTCTCAAGCTGGCCGCGTTACTGGCTGACGGTGAATTTCATTCAGGTGAACATTTGGGTGAAGCGCTGGGCATGAGCCGCGCTGCAGTTAATAAGCACATACAGACTCTGAAAAGCTGGGGTCTGGATGTCTTTACTGTGACAGGGAAAGGCTACAGCCTGGCTGCGCCTCTGCAGCTGCTGGATAAAGCGCTTATCCAGGCTCATCTGAAGACCCCGGGCATCGCCGTTATTCCGGTTATAGACTCAACCAACCAGTATCTGCTTGATCGTATGAATCAGCTTGAGTCGGGTTTCGCCTGCGTTGCAGAGTATCAACAGGCAGGACGCGGACGCCGCGGACGTAAGTGGTTTTCGCCTTTTGGAGCCAACCTCTATCTGTCGATGTACTGGCGTCTGGAGCAAGGGCCTGCTGCTGCGATGGGGCTGAGCCTGGTCATAGGGATTGTCATGGCGGAAGTGATTCAGTCGCTTGGCGCTGAGAATGTTCGTGTGAAGTGGCCAAACGATCTCTATCTTAACGATCGTAAACTGGCTGGTATCCTGGTTGAACTCACCGGCAAAACCGGTGATGCGGCGCAGATTGTTATGGGCGCGGGCATCAATCTGGGGATGCGGGGCGAAGGCACTTCAGAAATCAATCAGGGCTGGATCAACCTGCAGGAAGCGGGCGTGACTATCGATCGCAATCAGCTGGCTGCCAGTATCATCAACAGCCTGCGTGCGGCGTTACCGCTCTTTGAGCGCGACGGTCTGGCTCCCTTTGTTCACCGCTGGGAAAAACTGGATAATTTTATCAATCGTCCGGTTAAATTACTGATTGGTGAGCGCGAAGTTTACGGCATTGCGCGCGGGATAGATAAGCAGGGCGGCTTACTGCTGGAACAGGAGGGGGTAATTAAATCCTGGGTTGGCGGGGAGATCTCACTCAGGCCAGATAACGCCTAGTCACAGCACTATGATACAAGCCCTGCACGCAGGGCTTTTTGCTGTTACTTCCTCAGCCTTACGCTCTGAACGGCGTGGTTAGCCTCTTTCGTCATAATCAGGCTGGCGCGCTCACGCGTTGGCAGAATATTTTCTTTCAGGTTAAGTCCGTTTATTTCCTGCCACAGCCCGCGTGCAATGTTGACGGCATCCTCTTTCGGCAGCTGTGAATAGTGATGAAAGTAGGAGTCAGGATCGCTGAAAGCACCTTCACGAAATTTCAGGAAACGGTTGATGTACCAGTGTTCCAGTAAGGTTTCCGGGGCATCCACATAGATTGAGAAATCCACAAAGTCAGAAACAAATACGTGATGCGGATCGTGCGGGTAGTCCATACCGCTCTGCAGCACGTTAAGCCCTTCCAGAATCAGGATATCAGGCTGCTCAACCACTTTATCGCCATCAGGGATGACATCATAAATCAGATGCGAGTAGACCGGAGCCGTAACCTGGCTGGCGCCCGACTTGAGATCGGAAACAAACTTTACCAGACGATGCATATCGTAGGACTGTGGAAATCCTTTCTTTTTCATCAGACCGCGCTCTTTCAGCACGGCATTCGGATGCAGGAAACCATCAGTGGTGATCAATTCTACTTTGCGATGTTCCGGCCAGCGGCTCAGCAGCGCCTGCAGCACGCGTGCCGTCGTGCTTTTTCCGACGGCAACGCTGCCGGCAATGCTGATGATATAAGGGATCTTTTGCCCGTTAGTACCGAGAAACTGTTCCAGTACGGCCTGACGTCGTAAATTAGAACTAATGTAGAAGTTCAGCAGACGTGACAGAGGAAGATAGATCTCAGCGACCTCATCCAGGGAGAGATCTTCATTAATACCGCGCAGGCGCTCAACTTCGCGCTCATCCAGCGTCATAGGCACTGAGTCACGCAGCGTAGCCCACTGCTGCCTGTCAAACTGCAGATAAGGGGTGGTCAGTGGCGTTGTTTTTCTACTCATAAGCATATATCTGACCGCAAAGTCTGGTTCATCCCTGCCTCATCATGAAGCGTCCTGAACGCGATTGCGCGTCATAGAAGATAAATTAACGGGAACAGTGGGCAGGAGGTTAACACCAGTGTCACTTTAAACAGAAGCAAAATGATGATCCTGCTAGCGCTTTCGCAGAACACACCACAATTTTTTGTCTGATAGAATGAAAAAAGCAGTTTCTCTATCAGCTCCTAAAAAAACCAGTAAATAGTTTAACCCCGGGCGGCTTAGCTCAAGAGAAAACAGAGTATAGCTGCTGAACGCGGCGGTGAACATTTGTACCAAATCTGCATACAGAAGCGGCAGTAATGGCTGCTGTTGAGAGCTTTTGCACAAATAGTAAGCAAAAGAATAAAAATGATGATTTTCTTGTTGCATCTCGGAGCCGGTCTTCCTAGAATGCGCGTCACTTGATGCCGGCTTAGCTCAGTTGGTAGAGCAACTGACTTGTAATCAGTAGGTCACCAGTTCGATTCCGGTAGCCGGCACCATCAAGTAGGTGGGATTCCCGAGCGGCCAAAGGGAGCAGACTGTAAATCTGCCGTCACAGACTTCGAAGGTTCGAATCCTTCTCCCACCACCATCTCAGCCTCCTGGTTGGGCATCAGGTAAGAGTTTACCTGATGGGTGAGTTCAACTCTCTCACCTCCGGATTCAGATTGCACATCTGTGTGGTCAGGGTCAGTCGGAAACTCTGACTGGCTCGAATAGTAAAAGGTCTTCTTTTATTATTCAAAAGCTACAGAAAGAACAGGTAGCCGAGTTCCAGGATGCGGGCATCGTATAATGGCTATTACCTCAGCCTTCCAAGCTGATGATGCGGGTTCGATTCCCGCTGCCCGCTCCAGATGTGCTGATATGGCTCAGTTGGTAGAGCGCACCCTTGGTAAGGGTGAGGTCCCCAGTTCGACTCTGGGTATCAGCACCACTTCCTTTATCTCTCTCCTGATTCTCTCTCTGTAAAACTAACATCGGGCACTGCCTGGTTAATGTGACGATATCTTTGATATATTCGTGTCTTAGAGGGACAAGCGATGGCTAAAGAGCAATTTCAGCGTAACAAACTGCACGTAAACGTGGGCACCATCGGTCACGTTGACCACGGTAAAACCACCCTGACTGCAGCAATCACCACCGTTCTGGCTAAAACCAACGGCGGCCAGGCACGTGCATTCGACCAGATCGACAG
>NZ_VWUF01000028.1:0-4276 GCF_008631385.1 Pantoea sp. M_9
GCCTTTCCCCGCGAACAGGCCGGTCTGCTCCTCCACGCTCTGCCAGGTGCTGTGCATCTTATCCCGGCTCAGGTTCACGTTCGCCGAGCCGGTCGTCGACCCGAAGGTGAAGCTGCCCCCGGCGCTGGCGCTCTGCTGCTTCGAGTCGTAGCGGTCGCTGTCCTGCTCGCTCGTCAGCGTCAGGTTGCGCGCCACGTCCGCCCTGATTTTTTCGCCGCTCACCTGCGCGCCCTGAAGCGTGGTGTCGCGCCCGCTTATCAGCGTCACCTCACGGCCCGCGCTCACCTGCGTTTCAGTATGGGTGACGCCGCTGCCCTGTTCGCTGCCTTTTGCCTTATTTGCGCTGGCAGAAACGCTGATGCCCCAGCCGCCCTGACCCGCGCCGATCCCCACGCCCGCCGTGCCGCCGTGGCTCTCGTTTTTACCCTCCAGCGACGAGGTGTTCGCGGCCGACAGCAGGTTCAGATCCCGGTTCGCCGACAGCAGCAGGTCTCTGCCCGCCTGCAGCTGGCTGCCCTGCACCGTCAGGTCGACCGGCCAGACGAACGGCGAAGCATGGTCCGGCATCATAGCTGGAGCAGCAGATCGATATGATCCGGCAGATGCCCATGACAAAACAGAAGTTTGTTGCTGAGATGCTGGATAATGTGATTGTTAAAACGGAGTAGTTAACAGAATCGGCACTGAGGTGTTCGTACTCCCAGCTCGCTGACCACAACTAACTGATTAGGAGTTAATTATGGCTGATACGCATCATAAATCAGGGACCCGCACGGTCACAACCGCCGTACATTATTATAAAGTCTGATACCGGGCTAACAGGGGCGAGGCGAACCCGCTGCCGCAGCTCACCATTAATGGCCGCTGGCTGGAGGCGCTAGGCTTTACGAGCGGGCAGAAGATTTAGGTAAATCCGGAAGTGGGGCCGTTGATTATCCGGCTGGCTGAGGTGTGATCGGCAGAGAAGAGAACCCCGGTCTGCGCCGGAGTTAGATCTTTAGGGATCTTATGGGGGTCCTTCTTTTTCTTTGTTTCCTTTGAACTTGGACAAGATCCAGATGCCAGCACCAACAGGCATACCTGTTATAAAGCCCCTTTCAATTGAGAAAAGCACGTCTTCCTGCCAGCCCAAAATAAAAGTTCCATTTTTTAAATAAACTAAAAATGCAGCGCATAAACATCCGGATAAAACGACAAGAGTCATAATAGTGACGAAGGATAATAATAAAATCAGCAATGTTGTTAACCCATAATTACGCTTTTTCATTTATTATCTCCCGCTTCTTTCAGCTTACTTTCGGTTTTACTACCAGTAATTTCACTGGCGACAGAACCACCAATGGCTCCGGCCATACCGGCTGTTTTATCTGAGACTAGAGGGAAGTATTTATTTCCAACCTCTAAAGCTTTACCGCCTGCTGCACCAACCGCTGTACCAAAACCAGCACCAACCACAGCCGGAAGCGTATCTTTCCCCTGCAACTTAGCCCCCGCATACGCTCCGGTAATACTCGCTGCTTCCGTAAACCAGAATCCTTTCCCCTGAGTTACTCCGCTGATACCTGTGGCGATAAGTGCATCAGTGGCACTGAATGGTCCCCCGCTGTTCAGCTGATTAAACACATTAGCCGAACCACCGATTGCGCCTGCACCGATAACACTTCCCGCCGTTGCTGTAGCTGGTAACAGAACAGGTGCCACAATCGTAGTTGCGCCTGCACCCCATGCCGTCAATAAGCCGGTTGCCGCATTCTGTCCGACAGGCAAATCACCCGTCACCAGCTTGTCAGAGGCATACTTAATTTGCTCTGGTGATGCCGGATTCAACACTTTGCCCGTTTCAACCGTAAGGTTGGTATTGTTTACCAGTGAACCCTGAGCCTGAACATTATTCCAGAAGCCGCTGCCGAACCCGTCCAGGCCGCTCAGGTTGTTATTCTCAACCGCATTCCTCCCCGTCTGCGCGCCCGCCACCGCGCCCGCCGTGCTGTCGCCCGCTACTCCGCCCGCGAGGCCCGCCGCCAGCGTCCCCAGCGCGCTGATGGTCTGGCGCTGCGTCTCCGTCAGGTCGCTGCGGTCAGTGCCCGGATACATCTGCTGTGCGATGTACTCGCCCATCGCNAGCGCGCTGATGGTCTGGCGCTGCGTCTCCGTCAGGTCGCTGCGGTCAGTGCCCGGATACATCTGCTGTGCGATGTACTCGCCCATCGCCGCGCCCGACGCCCCCGACAGCGCGCTGTTTCCCGCCGCGTAAGCCGTCACCGCTCCCACCACCGCGTGCGCCATCAGGTTCGCCTGCACGATTACCGAACCGTCCGCGTTCAGCGTCTGGTTATGAATAACCTCTGCCAGATACGGTGCCGCCGCGCCCGTTACCGCCTGCGTCAGGCTGCCTCCCGTCACGAACGTCCAGGTCTTGACCCAACACGAAACCTCTCGGATGGGAATAAAGGTTGTATTATAATTTCATTATTATAAATAAATAATTTTGGTGACAATGCCGTAACATCATAGACATTTTCAGCAATCAGCTTAATATTCGTCCTAAATATCGGTATACCAGCATCATCTGCCAAGACAAATACGCCTTTATTTTTTACTATGCTTACGTTCAATACATCATACAAATTATCATAATCACTATGTTCTATCTCATTCCATACAACCCCCCCTGGGGCAATAGGGTATTTATTAAGTAAGTCAATAGCTTTATTCTCCTCATCGCCGATAACCAAATGAAAATCAGAAAACAATGCTTCTTTACACTCATCAAATAAAGTCATTATTTCTACCTATTTAATTGTTTCAATATAGTTTCAAAAACCTTTTCATTACCTTCAAAAGGTATGACTATTTTAACTGCTTTACCAGGTCCTTTACCTTTCGAATAATCCCATGTATTAATGTGAGTCCCTTTCTCTGGGTCATAATCAACACGCCAACCTAACTTGCCATTACTGGATTGACGACCAATAACTTTTCCATTGCCAGCACTCACTTCTAACCGACCAATAACAGGCTTTGAATCAAGACCTAAATCACCGACCATATTTATGGCTTTATTTCTAGCTATTTCCCAATTCTTTTCAGCTTTAAGCACCGTTTCAATACGGTTTCCGACTCCCGGAACTTTCTTACCCGGCAATATAATCCCGGCCAGCATCCCGCCCGTCGCTTCCAGTGCAAGCTGATTCCCGTCCGCTGCCTGTTTTACCGTGTCTGCCACTGCCGACCAGGTTTCACTTTTCAGCAGCGCTTTCACGCTGTCGGCTACCGCCTGGTTCTTCCCGGTCAGGTCGCTTAACGCTTTACTACAGTAGCTGTCTCCGGTTGCACAGGCCGCCAGCGCCATTGCAGCATCCGCTACGTAATCTACGCCACCTAATGCCGACTCACTGGTATTTGCTATAGTACCAATGATGGTGTTTGCGATGGCAGAGGTCGTACCATTACCCAGCTTGTCCCTGACCTGTTCTTTCAGCGATTCAGCTGCCTGTTTCACCGTGGCACGCGCCTGGTCACCGGACAGCGAGTTATTCTCAACCGCATTCCTCCCCGCCTGCGCGCCCGCCACCGCGCCCGCCGTGCTGTCGCCCGCTACCCCGCCCGCGAGGCCCGCCGCCAGCGTCCCCAGCGCGCTGATGGTCTGGCGCTGCGTCTCCGTCAGGTCGCTGCGGTCAGTGCCCGGATACATCTGCTGTGCGATGTACTCGCCCATCGCNAGCGCGCTGATGGTCTGGCGCTGCGTCTCCGTCAGGTCGCTGCGGTCAGTGCCCGGATACATCTGCTGTGCGATGTACTCGCCCATCGCTGCGCCCGACGCCCCCGACAGCGCGCTGTTCCCTGCCGCGTAAGCCGTCACCGCACCCACCACCGCGTGCGCCATCAGGTTCGCCTGCACGTTTACCGAACCGTCCGCGTTCAGCGTCTGGTTATGAATAACCTCTGCCAGGTAGGGTGCCGCCGCGCCCGTTACCGCCTGCGCCAGGCTGCCTCCCGCCAGGCCCTGCACCGCCGCCGTCGCCGCCTGAATACCCTGCTGCAGGGCGCTGCCGGTGCCAAAAGGCGCCGCGGCGGCTTTATAGCTGCCCGTTGCGGCCAGCGCTTTGTTGTAGTCAGCCCAATCCGCCTTCGGCGCGCCTTCGCCCGGCTCTCTGATATCCTTCGCGGCCAGCTCCGCCTTACCAGCATTCGTGGCCCTTATCTGCCCCTCCGTGCGCGCGATGTCCGCCGCCTGGTTGCCGATTTCCCCTATCAGCTGCGCCGCCTGCAGCCG
>NZ_VWUF01000003.1:0-367433 GCF_008631385.1 Pantoea sp. M_9
CGGTCCGTTAAGGCCGGAGGGATAAGTCCGGGAATTCGCGAGGACGGCGCGGGGCGCGGATTGCTAAGGGGCGCGCCCACCCGCCCCTTAGCCCGTCCGCGTGCGGAAATGCCGCTGAAACTGCCGGAAGCCTGGCGGGCGGAACCCCTCCGCTGCCGCGTGCTGCCGCAACCAGCCCCGCGCTGCTCAGCGCCCAGCCCCGCGCTGCTCAGCGATCCTAATCCCTGATCCAGCCTTTACGAATCGGCATTGCAAACAGCACGCGATAAACCTGATGCGTCAGCGCCAGCAGGCGATCGCCATAGAGCTGCCATGCCATCTGCGAGGCCAGGCAGCCCAGCATACCGACCAGGAATCCGCCGATCATATCCAGCGGCCAGTGCACGCCCAGATAGACGCGCGACCAGGCGATAGCGCTGCCGATAGCCAGCAGCAGGATGCCGGACCAGAGCCGGTGCCAGAAAATAAAGGCGAGGGCAAAAGTAAAAATAGTTGTGCCGTGATCGCTCGGATAGGAGTCATCTGCGGCGTGCATCAGAAACTGGTGTCCCAGGCCAATAGCGAAGGGGCGCGGGTGGGGCAGCAGCTGGCCGGTACACCAGGAGATCAGCAGCGCATAGATCAGCGCCATTCCGGTCTTCAGTACCAGAGCGCGCTGAGACTGAACCTGCTCACGCGGTCCCCACAGCCAGAGAGCCACAATCAGCAGCGGTACAATCGCAATAAGATCTTTAGCGATAAAGGTTGCCAGATTTAGCAGCCAGGCCGGTGATGCCGGTGTGGCATTGATCCATAAAAAAAGGGTGTGGTTAATCGCTTCCATCCCGTTTAGCTATCCTCGTTTTGTTAACCCAAAAAGATATACCGGCCACTGTCAGCAGCTGTGCCAGCCAGACCCACCAGCCGGCCCATAAATTGTGCGAAAAAAAGTGCGCACCGCGCATTACCTGACCAAAACCCATCAGTAAACCCAGGGCGACACCGGCAAACAGCGCCAGCAGGGCGCGGCGTGGACGCTCCGGCCACCAGAGAAAAAACAGCGCCATCACCGCAAAGCCACTCGATGCATGTCCGCCCGGAAAGCAGCCGCCGGGTCCGCTGCCGGCGGGTACACTGCCCAGCAACGGGAAAGAGAGCGCCTTGCCGCCAAACATCGCCAGATCCCAGGGGCAGGAGTGCGCGCTGTGCGCTTTGACTATTCCCACCACCAGCGGACCGAGACCAAAAAGCAGCGCAACCAGCATCTGCCGCGCATGGCGGGCGCGTATACCCTGAAACAGCAGCAGTACGGCTCCGGCAATGATCGCATCCTTGGCAAGACGATGATTAATAACATCCAGCCAGCGGCTATGTTGCCAGGGAAAGCGCTGCGTAAGCGGATCAAACCAGTACTGGCTGATAGCGATGTCAAGCTGCTCATTACGTGATAAGTAAATAAACAGGGCTGCCAGAATTGCCAGTAAAATGAGGTTGATAGCGTAGAAGCGGCGTGACAAAGAATAAATAGTCCCGCTCCGATTCCGGTAGCAGGTTGTGGAAGTGTTTAACTTTGATGACAGTTGCATGAAGAGTGATCGTTAAAAAAGTCAGGATCACAGCATGGCGCGATTCGCTTAGCGCAACCTTAAGGCACCCGCGTCAGATATAAAAAAACCCGTCAGTCAATAAGACTGGCGGGCTCCTCAATCCGGGGATTTCAAAGAAAAGCAGTGGCACTTATTCAGACGCTGGCGGCCGGTAAAGGTTCCCGGCAGACAAAAATAATTTACCCCGCCAGCACCGGCCAGATAATCACGATCAGCGTACCGGCCAGCGTCAGCAGCACATTGGCAATCGCATAAGTACCGGCATACCCCAGCGCCGGGATATTACTGCGTGCGGTGTCGCTGATAATCTCCATGGCTGGTGCACAGGTGCGTGCGCCCATGATGGCACCAAACAGCAGCGCGCGGTTCATGCGCAGCACGTAAGCGCCAAACAGATAGCAGATAACCACCGGCACCAGACTGACCAGCAGCCCGCTCAGCAGCATCAGGGCGCCGGCACTGCCGAGCCCGTGCTGCAGTCCACTGCCGGCGCTAAGCCCGACGCCAGCCATAAAGACCATCAGTCCGAACTCTTTCAGCATGGTCAGCGCACCCTGCGGAATATAGCCAAAAGTAGGGTGGTTGGCGCGCAGGAAGCCCAGCATGATCCCGGCAAACAGCAGGCCGGCAGCGTTGCCGATACCGAAGCTGAAATTACTAAACTGAAACGTGATCATTCCTATCATCAGGCCGATGATAAAAAAGGCGCAGAAAGCGAGCAGGTCAGTTATCTGACTGTGTATGGCGATAAAGCCGATGCGATCGGCCAGGCTTTTAACACGGCGCGCTTCACCGCTGACCTGCAGCACATCGCCTTTATTGAGCATGATGCTGTCATCAATCGGCATCTCAATCTGACTGCGGATCACCCGATTCAGAAAGCAGCCGTGATCGGTGAGTTTAAGATGGCTGAGCCGCTTATTTACCGCATTGTGATTCTTGACCACAATCTCCTCGGTGACGATGCGCATATCGAGCAGATCGCGATCGAACACCTCTTTACCATTGCGAAAGCTGGCATCGAGCCGGGCGTGGGCGTCAGGATAACCTACCAGTGAGATCTCATCGCCCAGTTGCAGCATGGCATCGCCGTCCGGGCTGGCGAGAATACCGTTACGCCGCAGACGTTCTATATAGCAGCCGGTCTGGCGATGGATACCCAGCTCGCGCAGATTTTTGCCGCCGCTCCAGGCGACCAGCTCCGGTCCGACGCGATAGGCGCGGATCACCGGTAAGAAAACCTTACGCTGGCTGTCAGCATCCAGACCGCGTTCGCGGGCGATTTGCTGGGCGCAGGTGGGCAGATCCTGATGCTGCAACCGGGGCAGATAGCGGGCGCCGAAAATCAGGCTGACCAGCCCCACCAGATAGGTCAGGGCGTAGCCGAGGCTCAGATTATCCTGCATCATACTTAACTGACGCGGATCGCTGATGCTCTGCCGCAGCGTATCACCGGCACCCACCAGCACCGGCGTTGAGGTCATTGACCCTGCCAGCATGCCCGCCGTGAGGCCAATATCCCAGCCAAACAGATTGCCAAGAATGAGTGCGACCAGCAGCGCGCTGACCACCATCACAATGGCTAAGAAAAAATAGTTTTTACCGTCGCGGAAAAAGATAGAAAAGAAGTTGGGTCCTGCCTCTACGCCGACACAAAAAATAAACAGCATAAAGCCCAGGCTCAGGGCGTCGGTATTAATCGCAAAATGCTGCTGGCCTAAAATCAGAGAAACAACCAGTACACCAATTGAATTTCCCAGCTGGACGGAACCAAGACGCAGTTTTCCCAGACAGAGGCCGAGCGCTAATACGACAAATAATAACAGAACGTCATTTTTGCTTAACAATTCTGCGACGTTAATGTTCACAGTTTTAACTTCTTATTCACGTGTAACAGGTTGATAGGAGGAGGATTTTTAGCTATCTTAATCAGAGCGGTAAACGTCGGGGCTGGCCTTCCTGTCTCACCCGATTCTGAAGCGACATTATTCTAAACATTATTATTTGCTTCAGCTATCCGCATTGCTCACTCTTTCTGTTTGTAGCTGTTTCTATTTATTTCCACGCATGTGCGCCAGGCATTAAAAGTTCTGTTTTAACGTTAACGTTGAGGATTGTTATGTTGCAGCGCAGCCATCGCTGGTCCGCATTCGCGTCAGGCGCGACGCTTTATACGCTGGTGTTTATTTTTGCCCACCACTTCTGGAGCGTGCCGCTCCATATGCGGCATGGTCAGCCAGAACTTCTGCTGTTTTTATTACCCGGCGTGGCGATTGCGCTGCTGCAGCCCGCCAGTCCGATGGTGTCAACGCTGTGGTCAGCGATAGCGGGAACGCTGCTGGGGATGAGCTGGGTGATGCTGACAGAGCAGATCAGTCATACGCCGCTGATGGGGCTGGCCTGGAGCCTGAGTGCATTGTTCTGGGCAGGATGTGGTGCGCTACTGGTTCGTCTGCTGCGCATTATGCTGGCTATGCGCATCGATTAAAAAAAACGGGCCGTATGGCCCGTTTTTTTATGCCTCTATACCAAGATTCTCTTTGGTCCAGGCAGCAAATTCGGTGTAACCACCGATATGCCGATCGTCGATAAAAATCTGCGGCACCGTGGTCACCGGTTTACCGGCGCGCGCCTCCAGATCGGCTTTGGTGATGCCGGTTGCCTGAATATCAACATACTGGTAGTTGAAGCTATCCTGGTCGCTGGTCAGCTTAGCGGCTAACTCTTTAGCGCGTACGCAATAAGGGCATCCTGAACGGCCAAAAATTACTGCAATCATTGCTTCTCTCCTTCCGCTGCTGTTTTGTGAGCAAAGTCACAGCACAGCGTGAATAATGGTTCACATCATGCCCGCTCATGCTGCTTAAGAGAAGCAGAAAATACCTGTTACTCTGATGGATGTGCGCTATCCCTGACGGGCTATGCTGACAGCAGCGATACGCCGGACCAGACCCGCAAACAGCAGAGGTATCACAATGCGTAACCTTGCAAAATTGCCAAAACCCGTGTTGCTGCTTGAGGCGCTGGGCGCCTGCGCGGTAACCGGCGCGCTTTTGCTGATGAATAACTGGCTGCCAGCGCCTGCCGCTATTGGGCAAAAGCCGCTGGCTACGCTACTTTTTTTGCTGGGCATTGCACTGATGCTGCCTGCGGCATGGCTGATTATGTGGCGTACCGCCAAAGTCATGGCACCGCACCTTTTTGATCATACTCACACCAGGAAATAACCGGAGAACATAATGACGCCGACAATCGATCTGCTATGCAGCCACCGTTCCATTCGTGCTTTTACTGAGCAGGGTATTGATGACGCTCAGCGCCGCGCGATTATTGCTGCAGCGCAGGCGGCTTCTACCTCCAGTTTTCTGCAGTGCTCATCCATCGTACGCATCACCGATCGTGCAAAGCGCAGCGCGCTGGCGGAGCTGGCGGGCGGCCAGTCATGGGTAACGGATGCGCCGGAGTTTTGGGTCTTCTGCGCCGATTTTAACCGCCATCTGCAAATCTGCCCGGATGCTCAGCTGGGACGGGCTGAACAGCTGCTGCTGGGCTGTGTGGATACTGCACTGATGGCGCAAAATGCGATGGTGGCCGCCGAGTCGCTTGGGCTGGGTGGCGTTTTTATCGGCGGGATCCGCAATAACATTGCGGACGTAACCGCGCTGCTGGAGCTGCCAAAATTTGTGCTGCCGCTGTTTGGCTTCTGTATCGGCTATCCGTCAGCCTCGCCGGATGTAAAACCCCGTATGCCGCAGGCGATGCTGGTTCATGAAAACAGCTATCATCAGGTAGATGAAAAGGTGCTGGCAGAGTATGACCAGCAAATCACGGAGTACTATCAGCAGCGCGACAGCAACCAGCGCTCCGAAACCTGGAGCGATCTCATCCAGCGCCTGATCGTTAAAGAGACGCGTCCGTTTATGCTCGACTATCTGCACAGTCAGGGCTGGGCCACGCGTTAAGTCAGGAGGACGGCCGCATGAAAATGGCGCTTCTCACCCGCGACAGCACGCTTTACTCCAGTCAGCGGCTGCGCGCAGCCGCTGAGGCTCGCGGGCATCAGATTGCGATGATCGATCCGCTCTCCTGCTACATGAATATCAACGCAGCGCTGCCGGCCGTGCATTATCAGGGTGAGATACTCGGTCATTTTGATGCGGTGATCCCGCGTATCGGCACGGCCACAACTTTTTATGGCACCGCGGTGCTGCGCCAGTTTGAGCTGCTTGGCAGCTATCCGCTCAATGAATCGGTGGCGATCACCCGCGCCCGCGACAAGCTGCGCTCGCTGCAGCTGCTGGCGCGCGAGGGCATCGATATGCCAGTGACCGGTATCGCTTCCTCGCCGGATGATACCGGCGATCTGATCCGTATGGTGGGCGGGGCGCCGCTGGTGGTTAAGCTGGTGGAAGGCACCCAGGGGATTGGCGTTGTGCTGGCGGAGACGCGTCAGGCCGCCGAAAGCGTGATTGATGCGTTTCGCGGTCTTCATGCGCATATTCTGGTGCAGGAGTTTATTAAAGAAGCGCGGGGCCGTGATATTCGCTGTCTGGTTATTGGCGATCGCGTGGTGGCTGCCATCGAACGTGAGGCAAAAGAGGGGGAATTTCGCTCAAATCTGCATCGTGGCGGCACCGCGCATCCTGTTACTATCAGCGATCGGGAGCGTGACATCGCTATTAAAGCTGCGGCAACGCTGGGGCTGGCCGTGGCAGGCGTCGATATTCTGCGTGCCAGCCGCGGTCCGCTGGTTATGGAGGTCAACGCCTCACCCGGTCTGGAAGGTATTGAGGGCTGCACCGGCCTGGATATTGCCACTATGATGATCGACTGGATTGAGCAGCACGCCTGCCCCGGCTATCGTCCTAAAACCGGTGGCTAGATAGCGTTTTCCGGTGGTTTTCGTGGCATCTGACCCCATTTTTCCGTAAGCTAAGGCGCTTATTTATTCACCCCACAGGAAATAGCGATGGATTCACTGGTCGTTCCTGACATCGACATGCTGCGTCGCTGGCTGGATCAACAAAATATCACCTGGTTCGAGTGTGATGCCTGCCAGGCATTACATCTGCCGCACATGCAGAATTTTGACGGGGTGTTTGACGCAAAAATTGACCTGGTGGATAACGTTATTCTGTTTTCTGCGCTGGCTGAAGTGAAACCCACAGCGCTTATTCCGCTGGTCGGCGATCTGTCGCAAATTAATGCCAGCTCGCTGACCATCAAAGCTTTTATCGATATTCAGGATGATAATCTGCCCAAGCTGATTGTCTGTCAGTCACTGAGTGTTACCGCCGGCATCACCTTCAGTCAGTTCACGCACTTTATGAAACAGAGTGAAGAGGGGGGTTCTATGGTGATTATGGAAGCCTTTGCAAATCACCTGCTGATGATGGGTGAGGAGGAGGAGCGTCCTTCCGGGGTCAGCAGTTCAGGGGTTTTGCACTAATTCCGCTTTATATTCACTGCCGCAGACTGCGGCAGTTTTCTTTCTGCTTTTCTCCTGCCATTTTTTATTCTGTTATTTGCCCGCTCCCGCCAGATTTTAGTCATGCTTTATGCCGTAACTGCCAGACCACATAGCACAAAAGTGCATAAAATATCGTAAAAAGGCGTTTTTTACGCTGGGGTCTGGTGCGCAGAGATCAGGGGGGCTATTCTTGCGAAGCTGTGCCGGACAGGCTTCCGCTCAGCAGCGCTATACTGATTTCAGGGAAGGTCCGCCGCTACGCGTCTGCATAGCTACCCATTTGCAGGTTGCTGACTCACCCCCTCAGTACTGGCTATAGGTATTTACTATTTAACGTCCGCTGAAGAGTGATTCATTGTATGTCTGGCTATTTTCAGACAGGAAATCATCGGATCGGCTGTATGCAGCGTTTATTGACCCGTTCAGGAGAAAATAACAGATGAACAACCAGACAAAAAAATGGTTGCCAGCCGCAGTGGCTGGTGTGGTGATGGCATCGGCTGTTGCTGCTCAGGCAGAGGATAAAACGCTGCACGTCTATAACTGGTCCGATTATATTGCGGCCGATACGGTGCCCAACTTTGAAAAACAGACCGGCATCAAAGTTGTGTATGACGTCTTTGACTCCAATGAAGTGCTGGAAGGCAAACTGATGGCGGGCAGCACCGGCTATGATGTTGTGGTGCCTTCATCCAGTTTTCTGGCGCGTCAGCTGCAGTCGGGCGTGTTTCAGGAACTCGACAAAAGTAAACTGCCGAACTACAAAAACCTCGATCCAGACCTGATGGCCAAAGTGGCACAGCACGATCCTGGTAATAAATACGCGATTCCTTATCTGTGGGGCACCACCGGCATCGGTTATAACGTTGAGAAAGTCAAAGCCGCGCTTGGTGCGGACGCGCCGGTTAACAGCTGGGATCTGGTACTGAAACCGGAAAACCTCGAAAAACTGAAAAGCTGCGGTGTCTCTTTCCTGGACGCGCCGGAAGAGATCTTCGCCACGGTGCTGAACTATCTTGGCAAAGATCCCAACAGCGCTGACGCCAAAGATTACACCGGGGCGGCGACCGATCTGCTGATGAAGCTGCGGCCAAATATTCGCTATTTTCACTCGTCGCAATATATCAACGACCTGGCGAATGGTAACACCTGCGTGGCGATAGGCTGGTCTGGCGATATTCTGCAGGCGAAAGATCGGGCTGAAAAAGCGAACAACGGCGTTCACCTGGGCTATAGCGTGCCGAAGGAGGGCGCACTGGCGTTCTTTGATATGATGGCGATCCCGAAAGATGCGAAAAATATGGATGCTGCCTATCAGTGGCTGAACTACATCATGGAGCCGAAAGTGATCGCTGAGGTATCCAACAAAATCAATTATGCCAACGGCAATAAAGCGTCGCTGCCGCTGATTAACGCCGATGTCCGCAACAATCCGGGCATCTTCCCGACGCCGGACGCGATGGCGAAGCTGTTTGTGCTCAAGGTCCAGGATCCGAAACTGGATCGCGCACGCACCCGCGCATGGACTAAAGTAAAAAGTGGTAAGTGATTCGTTTTGAACGATATCCCTGACCGGTAATCACAGCAGAGGCGCAGTACGGGCCTCTGCTGTGCCATTCCAGCGGCTGGCTGTGCCGCGCTACCCCGCTTAGCGCCGGAGAAATGTTAGTGAACGACGCGATTTCCCGTCCCCAGAGTAAATCAGCAAAGGCATTAACGCCGCTGCTGGAGATCCGTAACCTGACCAAGTCGTTTGAGGGTCAGCACGCCGTAGATGATGTCAGCCTGACTATCTACAAAGGTGAAATCTTTGCCCTGCTGGGTGCATCTGGCTGCGGCAAATCGACGCTGCTGCGCATGCTGGCGGGATTTGAGATCCCGAGCAGCGGCCAGATTGTGCTGGATGGTCAGGATCTCTCTCACGTGCCGCCCTATCAGCGCCCTATCAATATGATGTTTCAGTCCTACGCGCTGTTTCCGCATATGACAGTGGAGCAAAACATCGCCTTTGGCCTGAAGCAGGATAAATTATCCAAAGCAGAAATCGCCAGCCGCGTGGCGGAGATGCTGGCACTGGTGCATATGCAGGAGTACGCCAGCCGCAAACCGCATCAGCTCTCAGGCGGGCAGCGTCAGCGCGTGGCGCTGGCCCGCAGCCTGGCAAAACGGCCTAAACTGCTGCTGCTGGATGAGCCGATGGGCGCACTGGATAAAAAACTGCGCGATCGCATGCAGCATGAGGTGGTGGATATTCTGGAGCGCGTGGGGGCTACCTGCGTCATGGTCACGCACGATCAGGAAGAGGCGATGACCATGGCCGGGCGTATTGCCATCATGAATCGCGGTAAGTTTGTGCAGATTGGCGAGCCGGAAGAGATTTATGAGCACCCTACCAGCCGCTATAGCGCAGAGTTTATCGGCTCGGTAAACGTATTTGAGGGGCTGCTGCGCGAGCGGCGTGACGATGGCGTGGTGATTGATAGCCCCGGCCTGATGCATCCGCTGAAGGTGCAGACGGATGTCTCCATTGTCGACAATGTCCCGGTCCACATTGCGCTGCGCCCGGAGAAGGTGATGCTGTGCGACACGGTACCGGCTGACGGCTGCAACTTTGCCGTGGGCGAGGTGGCGCATATCGCCTATCTGGGCGATCTGTCGATTTACCACGTGCGCCTGCACAGTGGCCAGATGATCAGCGCGCAGCTGCAGAACGCGCATCGTTTTCGCAAAGGTGCGCCGGTCTGGGGAGATGAAGTGCGTCTCTGCTGGGATGCGGACAGCTGTGTGGTTCTGACGGTCTAGGAGGCGGTTATGAGTCAGATTTCTCCACGACCTCAGCCGGTCCTGGCGGGCACGCCACTGCAGCGCTGGGCAACCCGTATGAAGATGCAGCACGGACGCAAGCTGGTGATTGCGCTGCCTTACCTGTGGCTGATTTTGCTGTTTCTGCTGCCGTTTCTGATTGTGCTTAAAATAAGCTTTGCCGATATCGCCCGCGCCATCCCGCCTTACACCGACCTGGTGACCTGGGCAGATGACCAGCTGAATGTCGTGCTGAACCTCGGCAACTATTTCACGCTGACTGACGATCCGCTTTACGCTGAAGCCTACCTGACCTCGCTAAAAGTGGCGGCGATCTCCACGGTAATTTGCCTGCTTATCGCCTATCCGCTCGCCTGGGCGGTCGCGCACAGCAAGCCGTCGATGCGCACTATACTGCTGCTGCTGGTGATCCTGCCCTCCTGGACCTCATTCCTGGTGCGCGTCTATGCCTGGATGGGGTTACTGAATAATAACGGCATCCTGAATCGCTTTTTNCGTTATCGATCATCCGCTGGTGATTCTCTATACCAATACGGCGGTCTATATCGGTATTGTTTACTGCTATCTGCCCTTTATGGTGCTGCCGATCTATACCGCGCTGACGCGTATCGACTATTCGCTGGTGGAAGCGTCGCTGGATTTAGGCGCGCGTCCGCTGAAGACCTTTTTCAGCGTGATTGTGCCGCTGACCAAAGGCGGCATTATCGCCGGATCGATGCTGGTGTTCATACCGGCGGTGGGGGAGTATGTGATCCCGGAACTGCTGGGCGGCCCGGACAGTATTATGATTGGCCGCATTCTCTGGCAGGAGTTTTTTAATAACCGCGACTGGCCGGTGGCCTCAGCGCTGGCGGTAACCATTCTGCTGATCCTGATCCTGCCGATTATCTGGTTCCACAAGCATCAAAATCGCGCTGCGGGAGAGAAAGCATGAATCAGCTGCCGGTTATTCGCTCGCCGTGGCGCACCGCTATTCTGGTGCTCTGCTTTCTGTTTCTCTATGCGCCCATGCTGCTGCTGGTGGTCTACTCCTTTAACAGCTCGCAACTGGTCACGGTGTGGGAGAGTTTCTCTTTTCACTGGTATCGCGTGCTGTTTCAGGATGAGGCGATGCTCGATGCCGTCGGGCTGAGCCTGACCATTGCCGGGCTTTCAGCCACCATGGCCGTGATACTGGGTACCCTGGCGGCGGTGATTATTGTGCGCTTTGGCCGCTTTCGCGGTCACAGCGGTTTCGCCTTTATGCTGACCGCACCGCTGGTTATGCCTGACGTGATTACTGGTCTTTCACTGCTGCTGCTGTTTGTGGCGATGGCGAACACGCTGGGCTGGCCGGGCGACCGCGGCATGCTGACTATCTGGCTGGCGCACGTCACATTCTGTACCGCTTATGTTGCGGTAGTGATTAACGCCCGCCTGCGCGAACTGGATCGCTCTATCGAAGAGGCGGCCATGGATCTGGGCGCTACGCCGCTGAAGGTGTTCTTTGTGATCACCGTGCCGATGATTGCTCCCGCCATTGTAACCGGCTGGCTGCTGGCCTTTACGCTGTCGCTGGATGACCTCGTGATCGCCAGCTTTGTTACCGGTCCGGGGGCGACCACGCTGCCGATGGCGATCTTCGCCACGGTACGACGCGGGGTGAATCCGGAGATCAACGCGCTGGCGTCGATTATTCTGTTTGTGGTGGGGCTGGTCGGTTTCATCGCCTGGCGTTTTATGGCGCATGAAGAAAAACAGCGTTTGCGTGATATTCAGAAAGCAAAACGTGGCTGAAATCCCGTGAGTTTGCCACTATAAGCAAGGCTGGCGTTGCCAGCCTTTTCTTATGGAGCCTGGGTGATGTCGGAAACGCTGAAAAACGCTGTGTTGAGCTCAACGCCAGTGCCGGTAACGATTGCCGGTATTGCGATTATTATTACCCGCTGTCTCAGCGTAATGATGATGGCTGGCGAGCTGGGCTATGAGGAGATGGCTAACTTTGTGCACCGCAGCGCACAGGCCTGGGACTCTACCCTGATATTTATCGCCAGCCAGCTGATTTTTCTGTTTGAACTGCGCTGTGCTTTTACCCTGATGCGCGGCAGCAATCGCGGACGCTGGGGCTATACGCTCAGCCAGGTTGTGGTGCTGTTGTATATGCTGATGGCGTCGGTCGGCTGGATCTATCCGGAGATATTCAGTATTTCGGGCGAAAACAATCTGCAGATTATTCACCACACGCTGCAGCAGAAACTGCCGGACGTGCTGATTGTACTGCTGCTTTTTGTGCCAGCCAGCAGCCGCGCATTTTTCCGCGCCCGGTGATACAATCGCCCCCCATTTTTTCTCCGAGTACAGGTTGTTCCATGCATTGCGCGCTTTATGACGCTGGCCGCTGCCGTTCATGTCAGTGGCTGGAGAAACCCTATCTGCAGCAGGTCAGCGATAAGCAGGCGCGGCTTGCTCAGCTGCTTGCAGCGATGCCGGTCAGCGAATGGCGGCGTCCGGTGACGTCGGCAGAGCAGGGGTTTCGCAATAAGGCCAAAATGGTCGTCAGCGGCAGCGTGGAGCGCCCGGTTTTTGGTCTGGTGGCGCCTGATGGCGACCCGGTCGATCTCTGCGCCTGTCCGCTCTATCCCGCCAGCTTTGCGCCGGTGTTTGCGCTGCTCAAACCTTTTATCGCTCGTGCCGGTCTTACGCCTTACAGCGTGACGCGCAGGCGCGGCGAGCTGAAGTTTCTGCTGCTGACAGAAAGCAGCGAGGGCGGCATGATGCTGCGTTTTGTGCTGCGTTCAGCCAGTAAGGTGCCGCAGCTGCGGGCGGCACTGCCGTGGCTGCAGCAGCAGCTGCCGCAGCTAAAGGTGATCTCTGCCAATATTCAGCCGGTACATATGGCAATTCTGGAGGGGGAGGAAGAGATTGCGCTGACCGCCCAGCAGGCGCTGCCGGAACGCTTTAATCAGGTGCCGCTTTATATCCGTCCGCAAAGCTTTTTCCAGACCAACCCGCAGGTGGCGGCCGCGCTCTACGCCACCGCGCGCGACTGGGTAGCGGAGCTGAACGTAACCAGCATGTGGGATCTCTTTTGCGGCGTGGGGGGATTTGGTCTGCACTGCGCCACGCCGGAGATGACGCTGACAGGCATTGAGATCAGCGCTGAAGCGATAGCCTGTGCGCAGCAATCCGCGCAGCAGCTGGGGCTGGAAAAGGTGCGCTTTGCCGCTCTGGATTCCACCCGTTTCGCGACCTCACGGGAAGACGTACCGCAGCTGGTGCTGGTTAATCCGCCGCGCCGCGGCATTGGCAGCGAGCTGTGCGACTATTTAAGCAGCATGTCTCCGGCTTCTATTCTCTACTCCAGCTGCAATCCTGCCACCCTGGCGCAGGATATTGCCCGGCTTAGTGATTACAACATACAAAGAGTGCAGCTGTTTGATATGTTCCCGCACACTGCCCATTTTGAAGTGTTATGCCTGCTGACGCGCAACGATCGGGCGCGTGCTGCATAACGCAGCACGCGCTGAGAAGAGAAGTTACTCCGGGAACCACTTCTGGTTAATTTGCTGCCAGCTGCCGTCAGCTTTCAGAGCCGCCAGCGCGGTATTAAACTCATTCAGCAGGGCACTGTTACCTTTACGCACGGCAATACCCAGGCCGGTGCCAAAGTAAGCGGCATCGGTCACGTGCTCGCCTACGGTAGCGAGATCCTCATTGGCTTTCAGCCACTGACTCACCACGGCGCTGTCGCCAAATACGCCATTGAGGCGGCCGTTTTTCAGGTCGAGAATCGCGTTCTGATAGCTGTCATACGCGACCGCTACCACGTCCGGATGCTTTTCAGTCAGATATTTCTGGTGGGTGGTGCCGTTCTCTACGCCGATACGCTTGCCTTTCAGCTGGCTGAAATCGCTGAACTCTCCTTTACGGGCAATGACGATAGCGGAGTTAGCATAGTAAGGCTGGCTGAAATCGACCTGCTTACTGCGCTCGGCGGTAATATCCATACCGGAAATCACCGCATCATAACGGCGGAACTTCAGCGACGGGATCAGGCTGTCAAACGCATTATTTGTGAACGTGCACTCCGCTTTGATTTTCGCACAGAGCGCTTTCGCCAGATCGATATCAAAGCCCACAATCTGATTGTCGTGATCCAGTGATTCAAACGGCGGATAGGTAGCGGAAACGGCAAAACGTATTTTTTCAGCTGCATAAGCATTCACAGTAATCGCAGCGAGCGCTGCGGCGATAATCCATTTTTTCATTATGTCATTCTCATAAGCAAGCCAGAGGCGGAATGCATGACACAATGCCATTTAATGAATTTTTATGCAATTATTTTGGATAAGTAAGGCTTTACGAAGGGCGGCTGCTCTGACGCCGGCATGGCGCAAAAGCAGCCGCTCCGATGGCGATCAGCTGCGCTGCTCAAATGCCAGTGCGCGTTTCTCTATCAGCCGCATCAGCAGCGTCAGCGCGCCGTTAACCACCAGATAGATCAGACCCGCTGCCGCATAGACCGTTACGTCATAGGTGCGTCCGTAAAGCATCTGACCGTGGCCCATCACTTCCATCAGCGTAATGGTGTAGGCCAGCGAGGTGCTCTTAAACACCAGCACCACCTCATTGGAATAGGAGGAGAGGGCGCGCTTAAACGCGTAGGGCAGCAAAATACGCAGCGTATCTTTGCGGTTCATGCCGAGCGCGGCGCACGACTGCCACTGACCCGCAGGAATTGCGCGTACCGCACCATAAAATAGCTGGGTGGTGTAGGCGGCGCTGTTGAGCGACAGCGCCAGCATCGCGCACAGCCAGGGCTGCGACAGCAGATGCCAGAGCCAGGGCACACTCTGGATGGAGGGGAACTGGCCCGGCCCGTAGTAGATCAGGAAAATCTGCACCAGCAGGGGAGTACCGGTAAACAGCGTGATATAGCCTTTTACCAGCAGGCTGGCGACCGGGACTTTCAGCGCCAGCACGACAGTACAGAGCAGCGACAGCAGCAGTGCGGCCGCCAGTGAGGCCAGCGTCAGCGTTAAGCTGGTATGCAGACCTTTTAACAGTTCGGGTAAATAGTCGAGCATGCGTCAGGCTCCCCGCTCAAAACGCGTGGTGCGTAATTCAATGCGGCGTAAAATCGCCTGACTGAACAGCGTAATTAACAGATAGATAGCGGCAGCCACCAGATACCAGGTAAACGGCTCCTGCGTACGCGTAGCGATACTTTTCGTCTGCAGCATCAGGTCGTTAACGCTGATCAGCGACACCAGCGCCGTATCTTTCAGCAGCACCAGCCACTGGTTGCCGAGGCCCGGCAGCGCATGTCGCCACATTTGCGGCATAATCAGACGGAAAAAGATGGCGGATTTTTTCATCCCCAGCGCCTGACCTGATTCCCACTGGCCTGCCGGTACCGCCTTCAGCGCGCCGCGCAGCGTCTGTGACGCATAGGCGGAATAGAGCATAGCCAGCGCAATCACCCCGCAGAGAAACGGGCTGACATCAAAGTTCTCAATCTGCAGCTGCACCGGAATGGTTACCAGGCCCAGATTAAGGCTGAAACCGTCAGAGAGCGTCAGCAGCAGCTGTGAGGCACCAAAATAGATAAAAAGGACGACCAGGATTTCCGGCAGACCGCGGATCAGCGTGACCAGCACGGTGCCGACCCACGCCAGCGGTTTTATGCGCAGCGACTCCCAGCCAGCAAACAGCATCGCCAGCACAAGGCCGGCGATCAGCGCACAAACAGCAAGGCCGACGGTTATCCCGGCGGCGCTTGCAAGAGAGATCATTTCATTCATCAGAGATTACTGCTGGAACCATTTGCTGTAGATAGTCTTGTAGGTGCCGTCAGCTTTGATCTTATCCAGTGCCGCGTTGAACTTACCCTGCAGTTCAGCGTTGCCCTGACGCACGGCGATGCCCAGGCCGGTGCCGAAGTAATCTTTATCCGTGACCTTTTCACCCAGCGGTGCCAGCGTTGCGTTCTGCTTCAGCCACTCATTAACCACGGCGGTATCACCAAAGACGGCATCGATGCGGCCATTTTTCAGATCCAGTACGGCGTTTTGATAGCTGTCGTAAGGCACGATAGTAATATCGCTATGCTTGTCAGTCAGGAACTTCTGGTGAGTAGTGCCGTTCTGTACGCCGACGCGCTTGCCTTTAAGGGCGGCAACATCAGCCAGTTTGCCTTTCTGCGCAATAAAGGTGGCAGAGTTATCGTAGTAAGGCTTGCTGAACAGCACCTGCTTTTCACGTTCTGGCGTGATGTCCATGCCGGCCATTACCGCGTCAAAACGGCGGAATTTCAGGCTCGGGATCAGGCTGTCGAACGCCTGATTAGTAAAGGTGCAGGTCGCATCCATCTCTTTGCAGAGTGCGTTAGCGAGATCAACATCGAACCCCTGAATTTTATTTTCAGCGTCAACGAATTCAAACGGCGGATAAGAGGCTTCGGTAGCGAAACGCAGCGTCTGTGCAGCAGAAGCGCTCAGGCTCAGCGTGGTGAGCAGGGCAGCAAGTACAACTTTTTTCATTATTAGCATCCTGACTTAGTGCGAGAGATAGTGTGCAAACGCATCGGTTTGCGGCTGTGTAAAGCGGCTGGCATCACCCTGTTCAATGATGTGACCATTCTCCATATAGACCACGCGGCTGGCGGTTTTGCGCGCCACTTCTACCTCGTGGGTCACAATAACCTGCGTGATCTGCGTCTGTGCCAGTTCACGAATAATCGTTACGATCTGCGCGGTAATTTCCGGATCGAGCGCGGCGGTGGGCTCATCAAACAGCAGCACCTGCGGCTCCATCATCAGCGCGCGGGCAATCGCCACGCGCTGCTGCTGACCACCGGAGAGGTGCAGCGGAAAACGATCGGCATAAGGTGTCAGGCGCAGGCGCTCCAGCAGCTTATCGGCGCGTGCGCGCGCCGCCTCTTTTGTCAGGCCCAGCACCCGGCAGGGAGCCTCAGTAAGGTTTTGCATAACCGTCAGGTGGGGCCAGAGGTTATATTGCTGGAATACCATGCCGACGTTCTGGCGCAGCTCGCGAATCGCGCTGTCAGCAGGCGTTTTGGTAAAGTCAAACTGGTTACCGGCAATCTGCAGCGTACCAGAACGCGGCAGCTCCAGCAGATTGAGTACGCGCAGGAGTGAGCTCTTACCGGCACCGCTGGGACCAAGCAGCACCAGCGTCTCTCCCTGCGGACACTCCAGGTTGATGTCAGACAGCGCCTGATGGGCACCGTAAAAGCAGTTAATAGCGTTTAATTGAATACTCATGCGCGGAAATATAGAGAGCAAATAGTGCCGCAAATCTTAACGTTCCCGGCATAGTTATGCAAATCGGGTGACTTAAAATTTATTAAACAGCGCTTACCCGCTCCGGTGCAGTAGAAAATTGTGCAGCCTGCGTCAGGCGTGGTTTGCGCGACTTCCACGTCCGACGTTAACACCGGTCAGGGGTTCTCTACCGATGCGGCACCCTAATGTGTGAACGGGATAACAAAAAAATGCGCTATTTTTTCTGCTCCAGCAGCTGGCTGAGTGAACCGCCACCGGCGTGGGGCCACGCCGCCATATAGCGCACATCCTGCACCACCCAGCATTCGCCTTCGCGGATCATCAGCACCTCATCGCGCCACTGTTTATCTCCGCGCGTTAGCGTCACGCGTAGCGGGATATTTCGCGCATCGCGGTTGGGGATTGAAGAGGCGCTGTCAACCTCAGCGGCGGCCGGCCCCTGCGCCAGGCTGGAAAAGAGATCGCCCTGACGCCACTCTGCCGGCTGATTGCGTTTTTCCCGCGCCTGCAGCAGCGTCTGATAAAGATGATCGCTCAGATAAGGGCGATATCTGGCCAGAAGCGCAGGGTCAGGCAGGCCTGCTGAGGGAGCCTTCACGCGTAAATCATAAAACTGTTGCGCCACGCTATCCGGCCCGCCATCGATACAGGACGCACTGCGCGGGCCATTATCCCTGATAACCGGCTCTACGGTGGTACAGGCGCTCAGCAGCGTTGCTGCTGATGCCAGCAGTGCAAGGGCTTTGATTCTCATCTCCGGTTCCTTATTGTTCTGTGGCAAAGCATGGGTTTTAGCATAGAGTATAGTCGTGCTTTTTCAGCACCATGCGTGCGGGTTCCATCGACATCTTCAGGAGATAACCATGAAATTTTCGACGACACCAACTCTGGAAGGCCACAGCATTACCGAATACTGCGGCGTTGTAACCGGCGAGGCGATTTTGGGCGCCAATATATTTCGCGATTTCTTTGCCGGTATTCGCGATATCGTAGGGGGCCGCTCGGGCGCCTATGAAAAAGAGCTGCGCAAGGCGCGTGAGATTGCGTTTAAGGAGCTGGGCGATCAGGCAAAAGCACTGGGTGCTAACGCGGTAGTCGGTATCGATATCGATTACGAAACCGTGGGTAAAGACAGCAGTATGCTGATGGTGAGCGTCTCCGGCACCGCCGTTATCGTGCGCTAATGCGTTTACTGCTGGTTACAGCGATGGCGCTGCTGCTCAGCGCCTGTCACTCCCCAATGGAAGCGCGTCAGGGTTACTGGGCCGATACCACCCATCCGGCGCAGGGGGCACGACCGCGCATTAAAGTTGTGGTGATCCACTACACCGCGGACGATTTCTCCTCCTCGCTGGCAACCCTGACCGATCGGCAGGTCAGCGCACACTATCTGATCCCGCGCCAGCCGCCGCAGAGAGCGGGCAGGGGAGTGGTCTGGCAGCTGGTGCCGGAGCAGCAGCTTGCCTGGCATGCCGGACCGAGTTTCTGGCGCGGTGCAACCCGGATTAATGACACGTCGGTAGGAATTGAGATAGTCAATGCAGGCTATCAGCGTACGCTGACCGGGCTAAGGTGGCAGCCTTATACAGCCGAACAAATCGCCGTACTGGCGGCGCTGCTGCGCGATCTGCAGCAGCGTTATGGTATTACGCCCGAAAATATAGTGGGCCACAGCGATATCGCGCCGCAGCGCAAGCAGGACCCCGGCCCGCTCTTTCCCTGGCAGCAGCTGGCCGCGCAGGGCAGTGGCGCCTGGCCCGATCCGGCTGTTGTGGCACGCTATCTGGCGGGCCAGTCTGCCAGCGCCGTTGTGGATCCGCAGCCGCTGCTGGCAGCGCTGCAGCAGTATGGCTATGACGTGGCGGGCGCGACAACGCCTGAGATGCAGCGCCGGCTGATTGCGGCTTTTCAGATGCACTTCCGCCCGCGCGACTACCGGGGTGTTGCTGACGCAGAGACGCTGGCGATAGCCCGGGCGCTGCTGGCACAGTATGGCGCGGCGCGCTAGCGGTCAGCCCGCTGACTGCAGAAACGCCTGCCAGCGTGCGACGACCTGCTGCAGATCGGCGCGGGACACATCCAGATGGGTCACCATGCGCGTCCGGGTGCCCACGCTGATAAGAATACCGGCGGCGTGCATCCAGCGCTGCAGCGCTTCTGTCTGCTCTGGCGGAACCTGCACAAACAGCATGTTTGTCTGCTGGCTTATCACCTCCACACCCAGCGTGCGCAGCTGCTCTGCCAGCCACGCGGCGTTATCATGATCCTCCTGCAGCCGGGTCACGTTGTGCTGTAGTGCATAGCGTCCGGCCGCCGCCAGAATGCCCGCCTGGCGCATACCGCCACCGGTCATTTTACGCCAGCGCCGCGCCTGCCCGATATAAGCGCTGTCGCCGCACAGCAGCGAGCCTACCGGCGTGCCCAGCCCCTTTGAGAGGCAGATAGTCAGTGAATCGCAGTAGCGTGCAATTTCTGCCAGCGTCACCTGCTGTGCCACCACGGCATTAAAGATACGTGCGCCATCAATATGCAGCGCCAGCCCGCGTTCGCGGGTAAAGTGCCACGCCTGCTCCAGATAGCTGAGCGGCAGGACTCTGCCGTGATGGGTATTTTCCAGACTCAGCAGGCGGGTACGGGCAAAATGAATATCGTCCGGCTTAATCGCAGCGGCAACGTCTTCCAGCGGCAGGGTGCCATCCTCGGCAGCAAGGATTGGCTGAGGCTGAATACTGCCCAGCACCGCCGCGCCCCCCGCTTCATATTTATAGTTGTGCGCCTGCTGGCCAACGATATATTCATCGCCGCGCTGGCAGTGGCACAGCAGCGCCACCAGATTAGCCTGAGTGCCGGTAGGAAAAAACAGCGCGGCCGCTTTGCCGCTTATCGCCGCCGCTTCGGCTTCCAGTGCATTGACCGTGGGATCGTCACGATAGACGTCATCTCCGGTGGCGGCGTTCATCATGGCGTCCAGCATCGCCGCACTCGGGCGGGTTACGGTATCACTGCGCAAATCGATCACGTGGCTCTCCTGAAAGAAAAAGCGGGCTGTTCGCCCGCATTATTGCCTGTCCGGCAGGAGCTTTGTTTTACCGCAGCCAGTTGGTTTTCGCCAGCTCGGTGATCTCATTGCCGCGTCCGTTAAGGATGGCGCGCAGCATATAGAGACTGAAGCCTTTTGCCTGCTCCGCTTTGATTTGCGGCGGCATCGACAGCTCCTCTTTAGCCGTATGCACATCCACCAGGACCGGACCATCATGCGCAAAAGCCTGTTCCAGCGCCGCATTAAGATCTGACGCTTTTTCAACCCGGATACCTTTGATGCCGCAGGCGGTGGCAATCGCAGCAAAATCAGGATTTTCCAGGTCGGTGCCGTCAGTAAGATAACCGCCCGCTTTCATCTCCATTGCCACAAAGCCCAGCACGCTGTTGTTAAAAATCACCAGCTTCACCGGCAGTTTCAGCTGCGCTACCGAGATAAAGTCTCCCATCAGCATACTGAAGCCACCGTCGCCGCACAGCGCCACAACCTGACGCTCTCTGTCGATAGCCTGCGCACCCAGCGCCTGCGGCATCGCATTGGCCATGGAGCCGTGATTAAACGAGCCCAGCAGGCGCCGTTTGCCGTTCATCTGCAGATAGCGCGCCGCCCAGACGGTGGGCGTGCCGACATCGCAGGTAAAAATGGCGTCGTCAGCGGCGTGGCGGCTGATCTGCTGTGCCAGATACTGGGGATGGATCGCCTGGTTGTCGTTTGCGGTTGCCAGATCGTCAAGGCTCTTGCGGGCGTCAGCGTAGTGCTCCAGTGCACGATCGAGATGATGGCGATCGTCATGCCTCTCAAGCTGCGGCAGCAGCGCCTGGATAGTGGCTTTAACGTCACCCACCAGTGGCATATCGACATGGCTGTGCGCGCCCAGGCTGCCGGGATTGATATCAATCTGAATGATGCGTGCGCTGGCGGGGTAGAAGGCACGATAGGGGAATTTCGTGCCGAGCAGGATCAGGGTGTCGGCATTCATCATGGCGTGATAGCCGGAAGAGAAACCAATCAGCCCGGTCATGCCAACATCATACGGGTTGTCATATTCAATATGTTCTTTGCCACGCAGCGCATGCACTACCGGCGCCTTAAGCCGTTCTGCCAGGGCGACAACTTCAGCATGGGCACCGGCGCAGCCGCTGCCGCACATCAGCGTAATATTGCCCGCGCCGTTAAGTGTTTCCGCCAGGGCAGCGAGCTCCGCCGCGGCCGGCACGACCTGCGGCAGCTGCGGCGGATACCATTCGCTGCGCGCACTTTTCGGGGCGGACTGCAGCGCCACGTCACCCGGCAAAACAATTACAGAGACCCCGCGGTTGAGGATCGCTTTGCGCATGGCGATGCCCAGAACCTGCGGCAGCTGCTCCGGATTAGAGACCAGCTCACAGTAGTGGCTGCATTCACGAAACAGCTCCTGCGGATGCGTCTCCTGAAAATAGCCGCTGCCAATTTCGCTGGAAGGAATATGCGCGGCAATCGCCAGCACCGGCACATTGTTACGATGGCAGTCAAATAGCCCGTTAATCAGGTGCAGGTTACCGGGACCGCAGGAGCCGGCGCAGACCGCCAGCTCGCCGCTGATTTGCGCTTCTGCACCGGCGGCAAACGCGGCCACCTCTTCATGTCGCGTTGGCATCCATTCAATCGTACCCATGCGATTCAGGCTGTCACTCAGGCCGTTAAGCGAATCACCGGTTACGCCCCAGATACGTTTTACGCCTGCGCTCTCCAGCGTTTGCGCCAGCAGGGCGGCCACAGTTTGTTTCATCATTTGCTCCTTTCTGATGGGGTGCCATCTATGCTGATGGCAAAAATCTGTCAGTCAGAAAGCGTAGACGAAGCCGCTGCGCGCCAGCCGTGAAAAAGTGCGCTGCAGAGCCGTCAGGCGGAAAAAAAGGCGATCAGCACCGGAGCCAGCAGGCTCATGATAAAGCCGTGCACGATGGCTGCAGGGACGATCTCCATGCCGCCAGCGCGCTGCAGAATCGGCAGGGTAAAATCCATCGAGGTGGCGCCGCTCAGGCCCAGCGTCATACTGCGGTGCCGGGTAATAAGCAGCGGGATCAGCATAATCGTGATCAGCTCACGCAGCAGATCGTTAAAGAACGCTGCGCTGCCGATAACCGGACCAAACGCGTCCGTCATCAGAATGCCGGAAAGCGAATACCAGCCAAAGCCGCTGGCCAGCGCGAGGCCGGTTTTCAGCGGCAGTCCAAGGAAGACAGCGGCCAGCGCGCCTCCGGCCAGCGCGCCAGCCAGTGACACGGCCGCCACCAGCGCACCCCGCCGGTTAAGCGTAATCTGCCGCAGCGTCATGCCGCTGCTGCGCAGCTGAACGCCCACCAGAAACAGCATCAGGATCAGAGCATATTCGCTGACGGTAGCCGCATGGCGCAGCGGAGCCCACTGCGTCAGTCCGAGCAGAAATCCGCCCAGCACCGAGCCGCACAGCTTGAGTGAGTCCAGCGCCATCGCGAGACGCGATGGCAGCGCCTGCGCTTTATGCTGATGCCGCCACGGCAGGCGCTGCTCAAGCAGCCAGAATGCCAGCAGCGAACAGGCGAGAATTGAGAGCGCAGAGATAGAAGCGGTATAAAAAATGGTGAGCAAATTCGTGCTGAGATTGTCAAGAAATGCCAGGCTTACACCCATAAAAAACAGAATGATATAGACCAGCGCACTGAGCAGCCGCGCCACCGCGCGGAGCAGTGCCGGCTGCTGCAGATGCAGCAGATAACCGGCAATCAGCGGCAGCAGAATAATCATCAGACCATACATAGCGAACATCCGTCCGTGGGAAAAGGACGCCACGCTAATCAAAAAAGCGCACGCTGTAAATCACCGTCTGCCAATAATCTGCGTCTTGACCCATACGCCACCGTACATCATGCTCAGGCAACCTCTGTACAGGATAATCCTATGATTCTGGATCATATTGATATCAGCGGCTTTCGCGGCATTAACCAGCTCTCGCTGCCGCTTACGATGACGAATCTTCTGATAGGTGAAAACGCCTGGGGCAAATCAAGCCTGCTGGACGCGTTCTCACTCATGCTGGATCCGGCCAGCGCGCACGCCACCCTCAGCGAAGAGGATTTCCATTTCCCCGCCGCGGCCCCCGCGGCACGCTGGCGCACGCTACAGATAGTGGTGCGCTTTCGCGCCTGTGAAGCAGAGCGGGAAAACACCCTGCTGCAGCCTTTCTGGCAGCATGATGAACAGGGGAGCTATCTGCGCTTCAGTCTGCGGGCTACCTGCAAAGCGAACGGCGTGAAAAGCAGCTGGCGTTTTATTGACGCGCGTAATCAGCTGCTGGCAGCGGAGCCGACGGCGGCGGCGATAAGCTGGCTGCGGCAGCACCATCCGGTGCTGCGTTTACGCGACGCGCGGTTCGGACAGCGCCATCGGGCGCATGAACCGGGCGGTGAGGGGCGGGATCGGAGTCTGCAGGCGCTGCAGAACGTGTTGCGGCAGCTCAATCGCGCGGCGGCCGGCCGGGCGGTGAGCGATGAGGTGCTGCTGCAGGGCGTACAGACAATGCAGCAGCTGATGGCGCACTATTTTCTCGTTCAGCAACCCGGCGTCAGTCACCCGCGAATGGCACCGGAACTGCGCGACGGCAGCGCAGGCTGGCAGGCGCTGGACGCGCTTAACCGGCTGCTGGCGGGTGCCGATGCAGAGCATCGTCGCGCGGTGCAGCTGCGGCTGCTGGCACTGCTGCCCGGCAGCAGTGCGCTGCCAGACGGCGCGCAGCCTGTTCTGCTGGTCGAAGATCCTGAAACCCGGCTGCACCCGATAATGCTTTCGGTTACCTGGAATTTACTGACGCTGCTGCCGCTGCAGCGGCTGGTCACCACCAACTCAGGTGAACTGGTTTCCCAGACGCCGCTGGAAAACCTCTGCCGTCTGGTGCGTGAAGCGAGCCGCGTAGCGGCGTGGCGTATCGGCGAAGCGGGGCTAAGCGCCGAGGATCATCGCCGCATCGCGTTTCATATTCGCGTGAATCGACCCGCCGCGCTGTTTGCCCGCTGCTGGCTGCTGGTAGAGGGCGAGACGGAGGTGTGGATCGTTAACGAGCTGGCGCGACAGCAGGGCGATCATTTTGCCGCAGAAGGGATCCGGGTGATCGAGTTTGCCCAGGCTGGCCTGAAGCCGCTGCTGAAATTTGCCCGGCGTATGGGAATTGCCTGGCACGTCTTGACCGATGGCGATGAGGCAGGAAAGAAATATGCGGCGACCACCCGCAGCCAGCTGCTGACCCACGAAAAGGAGGAGGTGCACCTGACACAGTTCCCGGCAGCTGACATTGAGCACTTTCTCTATCAGCACGGATTCCGCGCGGTTTATCATCAGATGGCGCACCTGCCGTTAAACATTGCGATGACGCCACGGCGTATTATTACGCAGGCGATCCATCACAGCTCCAAGCCTGAGCTGGCCATTGCCGTGGCGCTGGCGGCCGGGGAGCGCGGCCCGCAGGCGATTCCGCCGCTGTTCAGAGCGCTTTTTAGTCAGGTGAAAATGCTGGCACAGCGGCGTGCAGGATAGATGAAAATTAAAATGCCAGCGTTACCGGCTGGCATTTCAGGGGCGGAGTGGTCAGAATAACCGCGCGCTGCGCCGGTCAGGAAAGCAGCGACGCCTCACAGGGCACAATCAGACTGGCATGGTTGCCTTTTGGCCCTTCGTGAACATCAAACTGAACGTGCTGACCCGCTTTAAGCGTTCTGTAACCCTCCATCTGAATGGTGGAGTAGTGCGCAAAGATGTCATCGCCACCGCCAACCGGACAGATAAAGCCGAAGCCCTTGGCGTTGTTGAACCATTTAACAGTACCCGTCTCCATGCTTTTACTTCCCTCGCAAGACATTCTGATAAGTAGGTGAGGTCATCGCAGCTGTGAGTCGAGGTTGTTTAAAACTCAATCAGCTTGTGCATGTAGAATGTAGAGAAACGGACCTTATCGTCAAGCAATCGGCCCGGATGCATGGGCAGAAAATCACCAAAATTTGAGGCAGTTAACGCTATTGAGAATTTTGTGATACAGGTCGCGCATCTGCTTTTCGTACCGATAGCAGCGATAGCAAACCCGGCTTGACAGACGTGTTAAACTTCAGGTTAGTGCAGGCTAAAATGCATGACCGCAACGCAGAATTCCAATGGATGATTATGGCAAACACAAACGACT
Organism: Pantoea sp. M_9; assembly: GCF_008631385.1. NCBI lineage: Bacteria > Pseudomonadati > Pseudomonadota > Gammaproteobacteria > Enterobacterales > Erwiniaceae > Pantoea > Pantoea sp. M_9. The sequence goes on from NZ_VWUF01000003.1 coordinate 25,394, forward strand.
GGCTTAATTTTGAACACCTGGCCGAAGACAAAGTACGTGAAGGGTTAAAGCCGCCTTCAATGTATAAAGTCATCCTGAATAATGACGATTATACACCTATGGAATTTGTTATTGACGTTCTGCAAAAGTTCTTTTCTTATGATATTGAACGCGCCACGCAACTGATGCTGAAAGTTCACTATCATGGAAAGGCAGTCTGCGGTGTTTTCACCGCTGAAGTAGCAGAGACAAAAGCTGCGCAGGTGAACAACTATGCCAGAGAGAATCAACATCCTTTGCTGTGTACGCTGGAAAAAGCCTGAACCTGTCTCCATATAGGAAACAGGCAGTCAGAGCGATAATTGGGGGAGGTGCCAAATGCTCAATCAAGAACTGGAACTCAGTTTAAACATGGCTTTCGCCAGAGCGCGCGAGCACCGTCACGAGTTTATGACCGTCGAACATCTGTTGCTGGCACTGCTCAGTAACCCGTCGGCCAGAGAGGCACTGGAAGCCTGTACGGTGGATATTGTGGCTCTGCGTCAGGAACTCGAAGCCTTCATTGAACAAACCACGCCGGTGCTGCCGGCCGGCGAAGCTGAGCGCGATACGCAACCTACGCTCAGTTTCCAGCGCGTGCTGCAGCGGGCGGTATTCCACGTTCAATCTTCCGGTCGCAGTGAAGTTGCAGGCGCCAATGTCCTGGTTGCCATTTTCAGCGAGCAGGAGTCGCAGGCGGCTTATCTGCTGCGCAAACATGAAATCAGCCGTCTCGATGTGGTGAATTTCATCTCTCACGGCACACGTAAAGATGAGCCCGGCCAGTCGCAGAATAACGCGGACAATCCGGTCAATGAAGAGCAGGCAGGCGGGGAGGAGCGTATGGAGAACTTCACCACCAATCTTAACCAGCTTGCTCGCGTTGGCGGTATCGACCCGCTTATCGGGCGCGAAAAAGAGCTGGAGCGCGCCGTGCAGGTGCTGTGCCGCCGGCGTAAAAACAATCCGCTGCTGGTGGGCGAATCGGGCGTGGGTAAAACCGCGATTGCTGAAGGACTCGCCTGGCGTATTGTGCAGGGTGATGTACCGGAAGTGATGAAAGAGTGCACTATCTATTCACTGGATATCGGCTCTCTGCTGGCGGGCACCAAATATCGCGGCGATTTTGAAAAACGCTTTAAAGCGCTGCTCAAACAGCTGGAGCAGGATAACAACAGCATCCTGTTTATTGATGAGATCCACACCATCATCGGTGCCGGTGCGGCATCGGGCGGGCAGGTGGATGCCGCTAACCTGATTAAGCCACTGCTCTCCAGCGGTAAAATCCGCGTCATGGGTTCCACAACCTATCAGGAGTTCAGCAATATTTTCGAGAAAGATCGCGCACTGGCGCGCCGCTTCCAGAAAATTGATATTACTGAGCCTTCGGTTGAAGAGACCGTGCAGATCCTCAACGGACTGAAGCCGAAATATGAAGCGCATCATGACGTGCGTTATACCGCTAAAGCCGTGCGTGCTGCGGTAGAGCTGGCGGTAAAATATATCAACGATCGTCATCTGCCGGATAAAGCCATTGACGTCATCGATGAAGCGGGCGCGCGGGCGCGTCTGGTGCCGGTGAGCAAGCGTAAGAAAACCGTTAACGTATCCGATATTGAATCGGTTGTGGCACGGATTGCACGTATACCGGAACAGAGCGTATCGGCCACCGATCGCGATACGCTGAAAAACCTGGGCGACCGCCTGAAAATGCTGGTATTTGGTCAGGATAATGCGATTGAGGCTCTGACCGAAGCGATTAAAATGAGCCGCGCTGGTCTGGGGCAGGATCGCAAACCGGTCGGCTCTTTCCTGTTCGCCGGCCCGACCGGGGTAGGTAAAACAGAAGTCACCGTGCAGCTGGCGAAAGCGCTGGGCATTGAGCTGCTGCGTTTTGATATGTCGGAATATATGGAGCGCCATACGGTCAGTCGTCTGATTGGCGCACCTCCTGGCTATGTGGGCTTTGACCAGGGCGGTCTGTTAACGGATGCGGTGATCAAGCATCCGCACGCTGTGGTGCTGCTGGATGAAATCGAGAAAGCGCACCCGGATGTCTTTAATCTGCTGCTGCAGGTTATGGATAACGGCATGCTGACCGACAACAACGGGCGTAAAGCGGACTTCCGCAATGTGGTACTGGTCATGACCACTAACGCCGGCGTACGCGAAACCGAACGTAAGTCAATCGGCCTGATTCAGCAGGATAACAGTACGGATGCGATGGAGGAGATCAAAAAGATCTTTACGCCAGAGTTCCGCAACCGTCTCGACAACATTATCTGGTTCCGTCATCTCTCTGCTGAGGTGATCCATCAGGTCGTCGATAAGTTTATTGTTGAACTGCAGGCGCAGCTGGATGCGAAGGGCGTCTCACTGGAAGTGAGCGACGACGCGCGCGACTGGCTGGCAGAAAAAGGCTACGATAAAGCGATGGGCGCGCGTCCGATGGCGCGTACGGTACAGGAAAGCCTGAAAAAACCGCTGGCCAATGAACTGCTGTTTGGTTCGCTGGTGGATGGTGGCTCAGTGTCAGTGGCGCTGGATAAAGAAAAAAATCAGCTTACCTACCACTTCCTGAGCGCAGAAAAGCGCAAAACGGAAGGCACTGTGCACTAACGGCAGGGCAATAAAACAAAAGGCCGGATAATTATCCGGCCTTTTTTTGCGGCTGGGAACTTAACCAGCCCGCGACGTGTGCAGCAGCTTAGCGACTGCGGAAGACAATGCGGCCTTTGCTCAGGTCGTACGGGGTCAACTCTACAGTGACTTTGTCACCCGTCAGGATGCGGATATAGTTTTTGCGCATTTTACCGGAGATATGAGCGGTAACCACGTGCCCGTTTTCAAGCTCTACGCGGAACATGGTGTTAGGTAACGTATCCAGTACGGTACCCTGCATTTCAATATTGTCTTCTTTGGCCATCGAATCCTCTGGGTGAACTACCAAACTGTTGAACCGGCAAGATAATGCCGAATTCCATGATTTATGTAAAGAAACGTTGGCTGTTTTTGCCAACGCTTCGCCGTGCGTCGCGCTGTCGCGCGTGCAGTACGGATAAATTCGGGTGTTGTTGACGTCTGCGGGGGATTAGCGGGCTAAGAATCTGCAGCAGCCGGCCCGGCAGGGGCGGATGAAACAGTTTCAGGAAACAGGTGAGATTCCCAGCCTGGCAATTCCGGCTCGCCACAGCGAAGCGCGGACGACATACCAAACTCGCTTATTGTATCACTTTTATGTGGATTTGTGTGCAAAACATCTGCGGAGAGGGCTAAAAAAGGGTCTGCGTCTGCCAGCACCCTTCAGCAACCGGCTGCCACGCCAGCTTTTTTAGCTCCTGCAGATAGTCAGCGCGCGGAATTTCCGTGGCGCCGAGCGATGCCGTATGGGGATTAAGCACCTGACAATCGATAAGCCTGCCCTGATGAGCCCGGAAGTGCTGCGAAAATACCCACAGCGCGGTTTTCGAGGCGTTTTCCTGCCGGCTGAACATCGATTCTCCGCAGAACATCTGGCCGAGCGCCAGACCGTACATGCCCCCGACCAGGCTGTTTTCATGCCAGACTTCAATAGAGTGCGCATGCCCCAGTTCATACAGGCGCAGCCAGGCGCGTTTGACCTCAAAAGTGATCCAGGTGCCCTCCTGACGTCCGGTCGCGCAGCCTTCAATTACCTGTGCAAAGGCGTGGTTCATGGTCACGCGATAGGGAGAGCGACGGTGAAAACGCGCCATGCTCCGGCTGAGATGAAAGGCGTCTGGCATCAGCACGGCCCGCGGATCGGGCGACCACCAGAGAATCGGATCGCCGGGCGAAAACCAGGGGAAAATACCGTGCTGGTAGGCGTTAATCAGACGTGCAGGCGAGAGATCGCCGCCCATAGCCAGCAAACCGTTTGGTTCGCGCAGCGCCATTTCCGGCGGCGGAAAGTGCAGTGAATCACGTGAAAGTTGTACCAGTCTCATGGCATCAGCTACTCAAAAGCGTCATCTCCAGACTATAACGCAAAGCGCTGACGGAAACGCCAGTAGCGACCCGCTTTTGAGATTAATTCGTTATGAGAACCTGATTCCACAATGGCACCCTGATCCATGACGCAGATGCGATCCATCTTCTCCAGACCCTGCAGGCGATGTGTCACCACAATCAGCGTTTTACCCTTGCTGACCCGCAGCAGTAATTGCAGAATTTGCTGCTCGGTCTTGGCGTCCAGTCCTTCGGTAGGCTCATCCAGTAGCCAGAGATCGCCATTGTGCAGCAGGGCGCGGGCGATGGCCAGGCGCCGCAGTTCGCCGCCGGAAAGGGGCCTGCCACCTTCACCCATCCAGCTATCCAGACCGTCAGGCTGCTCAGTCAGAAAGCCGAGCCCGGCCTGTGCCAGAGCGGCAGTCAGCTCACTGTCGCTGGCAGTGGGGCGCGCGAGTAAAAGATTATCCCGCAGCGTCTGGCTGAAAAGATGCACGCGCTGCGTCACCACGCTGATACGCTGCCGCAGGCTGGTCTCATCCCACTGTGAGAGCGGAGTATCATTCAGCTGAATAGTACCCGCGGTGGCTTCCCGGCTGCGGGTGATAAGCGCCAGCAGGCTCGATTTACCGCAGCCGGTCGGGCCGAGCAGAGCGATACGTTCGCCCTGCCGCAGCTGCAGTGAAAAATGCGCCAATACCGGCTCCGGGCGCTGCGGATAGCTAAATGAAACGTTATCCAGCGTGAGGCTGATACCCGGCGCCGTATCCTGCATGGCTGGCGGAAAATGGATGGCAGGCGGCTGGTCGATAATCTCCTGTACGCGCCGGGCGGCGCTGCTGACCTGCGCCAGCGGCAGAAAAGCGCCGGCAACCGGTGCCAGCGATTCAAACGCCGCCAGGCCACAGAACAGAAACAGCGCAATCGTTGCGCCCCCGACAGAATCAGCTGACACCCACAGCAGCAGCGTTACGGTCAGACCGGCTATCAGCAGCAGCAGGCTCTGCGCAAACGCCTGCAGGTGATGCTGCTGTTGCTGCGCGTGCTGCCACTGCCGCTCTGTGCTGTCCAGCCGCTGACGCCAGGCCGTTGCCGCACCATAGATCTGCAGCTCAGCCTGGGCCATGAGCCAGCCGGCAAGCTGCAGCCGCCAGCTCGCCTGAGAACGGGCGATACGCGCGCCGGAAGCCTGACCAAAATAGCAGAAGAGGGCGGGCAGCAGCAGCAGGGTCAGCAGCATGCAGCCGCCTAAGAGCAGCGCCAGAGGCAGGCTGAGCAGAGAGAGACCGCAGGTTACGACGATAATGACCACTGCCGCACCCGCCAGGGGCGAAATAATACGCAGGTAGAGATGATCGAGCGTATCGACATCGCTGACAAAACGATTCAGCAGCTCGCCGTGACGAAAGCGCGACAGCTGCTCAGGTGCCAGCGCCATCAGACGGCTGAAGGTGTAGACACGCAGATGCTGCAGCACCCGGAAAGTGGCGTCATGACTGACAAGACGCTCAAAATAACGCGCGGCGGTGCGTATAATCGCGGCACCGCGCACCCCAGCTGCCGGCAGCATATAGTTGAAGGTGTAGAGTCCGGCCAGCCCTGCCAGCGAGGAAGCAGCCATAAACCAGCCCGAGAGCGTAAGCAGGCTCACACTGGCAAGCAGGGTGAGGATAGCCAGCGCGATCCCCAATCCCAGGCGCCAGGGGTGCTGCCGGAACAGACGCAGAAAAGGCATTAATGAGCGCACAGTGGAACCTCCTGCTGACGTTGCCGAATCATCTCCTGCAGCAGCCCGGGCTCCCTGCTGAGCTGCTGCCAGCTTCCCCGCTGTACCAGCGCACCCTGCTGCATGACCCACACTTCATCCCACTGCGCCAGATCGTGCAGCTGGTGCGTAATCATTAACGTCGTCTGCTGCCGTGCCGCCTGATTAAGCGCCTGCATGACGTGATATTCACTGGTACTGTCCAGGCCTGAACCCGGTTCATCCAGCAGCAGCAGTTTTGCCGGCTTCAGCAGCGCGCGGGCAACCGCAATCCGCTGTGCCTGACCAACGGAAAGCCCGACGCCATCCTCGCCAGTCGGCGTATCCAGCCCCAGCGGCAGGCTCGTCAGAAATGCGCTTACGCCAGCCTGGGCTAATACAGCCTGTAGTCTGCTCTCCTCAACGGGCCGATCCGGCATCAGGTTATCGCGCAGCGTTTGTGCGGGCAGCTGCGGATTCTGTCCCACCCAGGCAAGCTGTCGCTGCCAGCCTGCACGATCGATATGACGCAGATCCACGCCATTGGCCCGCAGCACGCCCTGCCAGGGCAGGAAACCGAGCAGCGCGTTCATCAGCACGGTTTTGCCTGCGCCGCTTTCACCGACCAGCGCGACCCGGCAGCCTGCGCGCAGGGTAAAATTAAGCGGCTGCGTCAGCGCGTGGCCGCCAGGACTCATTACCACCAGATCCTCTGCGGTCAGCGTCAGAGGCTCCTCGTCACACCACGGGCGAACCGGCTCCTGTGGCCGGGCATCCGGTGTCGCCTGCAGGAAGGTTTCCAGCGCATCTGCTGCGCCTGCCGCCTGCGCTTTGGCGTGATAAAAGGTACCCAGATCGCGCAGCGGCTGGAAAAACTCCGGCGCAAGGATTAGCGCAAGAAAGCCGGCAAACAGCGTTACGCCGGTACCGTAATGGCCAAAATCAAATTCGCCAAGGTATGAAAAGCCAAAATAGACGGCGACAACGGCAATCGCCAGCGAGGCGAAAAATTCCAGCACCGCCGAGGAGAGAAAAGCGAGGCGCAGCACCTCCATGGTTCGCTGCCGAAAGCTATCGGTGCTGGCGGCAATAGCCTGTTTCTCAGCCGCTGCGCGGTGAAACAGCCGCAGCGTATCGCGTCCGCGCAGACGATCGTAAAAATCGCCGCTCAGGCGCGATAGCGCAAGAAAGTTACGCCGGCTGGCATCCGCTGCACCCATGCCCACCAGCGCCATAAATAGCGGGATCAGCGGAGCGGTGACCAGCAGAATCAGCCCTGCAGCCCAGTTAACAGGAAACACAGCTACCAGAATTGCGCAGGGAATTACGACCGCCAGCGTCATCTGTGGCAGATAACGCGCATAATATTCCTGCAGCTGTTCAATCTGCTCAAGCAGCAGCGTTGACCAGCTGCCGGCAGGCCTGCCCTGTATCCAGGCCGGTCCGAGCGCATCGATGCGATCAAGCAGCTGGCGCCGCAGCGCCCGCCGGATGGCGAGACCGGCGCGGAAGCCTGCCATCTCCCGGCCATAGTTAAAGCCGGCACGCAACAGAAAACAGAACAGCAACAGCAGAAAATGAGTGACCAGCGACGAGCGGGGCCGATCGGAGACGACCAGCTGCTGCAGTAGCGTAGCCATCAGCCACGCCTGGGCGATAAGGACGAGTGCGGAGGCAAAGCCGCATAGCGCAGCCAGCCGCAGGGCGGTAGCACCGGAAGCCCGCTGCTGCCGTAACCAGCTCAGCAGGCGCTTTTGCCGTGATTTATTCATACTGTCGTCTGCTCTTCTGAAACAAAGCGAAAACCTGATAAAGTATCCGGTTATTGCGATCGGCAGCACTTTAGCACGCGGTACATAAAAAAGGCGACCTGAACAGATCGCCTTACTTTGATTATGATCAGGTTATTAACACGTTACCGATCGGTTTTAACCAGACCATCCAGATAGCGCTCTGCGTCCAGCGCTGCCATACAGCCGGTACCGGCAGAGGTAATCGCCTGACGATAAGTGTGATCCATCACATCGCCTGCGGCAAAGACGCCCGGAATACTGGTCTGCGTGGCGTTACCGTGCAGGCCGGACTGCACCTTAATGTAGCCATTCTCCAGCGCCAGCTGGCCCTCAAAAATAGCGGTATTTGGACTGTGGCCGATGGCGACAAACAGGCCTGCGACCTCAAGCGATTCTGCAGGCTCACCGTTAGTTGCCAGCAGCTTCACGCCGGTCACACCCATCTGATCACCGGTCACTTCTTCCAGCGTGCGGTGCGTATGCAGCACAATGTTGCCGCTGCGCACTTTTTCCATCAGCCGGTCGATCAGAATCTTCTCTGCGCGGAAGGTGTCGCGGCGGTGGATCAGGTGCACCTCAGACGCGATGTTGGCAAGGTAGAGTGCCTCTTCAACAGCAGTATTGCCTCCGCCGATCACCGCAACTTTCTGGTTACGATAGAAAAACCCGTCGCAGGTTGCACAGGCAGAGACGCCACGGCCCTTAAATGCCTCTTCAGAAGGCAGACCCAGATAGCGCGCAGAGGCACCCGTCGCAATAATCAGGGCGTCCGCCGTATATTCGCCGCTGTCGCCGGTCAGGCGGAAAGGGCGCTGCTGCAGGTCAACGGTATGAATATGATCGAACAGGATTTCGGTGTTAAATTTTTCGGCATGCGCATGCATACGCTCCATCAGCGACGGCCCGGTCAGGTCATGCGGGTCGCCTGGCCAGTTTTCAACTTCGGTGGTCGTCGTAAGCTGGCCGCCCTTTTCCAGACCGGTAACCAGAACCGGATTCAGGTTAGCGCGTGCCGCATAAACTGCAGCGGTATAACCGGCTGGGCCTGAGCCCAGAATAAGCAGTTTGCTGTGTTTGGCCGTACTCATGCATTCCTCAGTGTGTTTCTGACAACAGTAATTTTGATTGTAGGGAAATTAGGACAGCAAAAAAAGCTTTGCACCATTTTGTTAGCGATTGCTGCAAGCGGCGTAGACGATGAAACGCATCTCCGCTGCAGTGTTGCGCTAAAAGAGTGCATTCTGAGTAAATAAAAGGCATCGCTGCCCTGAAAATATCATTTAAAAACAGGGGTCCAGCACGGTATCTGGCATCTTGTACTGAATTTAGATGTTTTACTTTGACAATCGCCTGCGCATTTGCGAAAACATTGGAAGAAGCAGAGAGTCTCTGGCGGTTCAGAACGGTAATTCAGTGCTGTTTTGCGCAGTGGCGTCAGAAAATCTCAGCCTGACATTGGTAGTGACGCATGATGTGGACAGACAGCATGCGTCATACGGATGGTGCGCGACTGCACAGGCTTATAGTCTTCAATTTAGTAAGGCTCTGGAATACGCATTTTTCAGGGTTGTGGCAGGCATAGGGAAGGAATTAAGAGAGACAATAATAATGGTAGACAATAAAAAGCGCCCCGGAAAAGATCTGGATCGTATCGACAGAAATATCCTGAATGAACTGCAAAAAGATGGTCGTATCTCCAATGTTGAGCTTTCCAAGCGCGTAGGCCTATCGCCAACGCCATGCCTTGAGCGTGTTCGCCGTCTGGAGCGACAGGGTTTTATCCTGGGCTACACCGCTCAGCTCAACCCGCACTACCTTGATGCATCCCTGCTGGTATTTGTTGAGATTACTCTGAATCGCGGTGCCCCTGACGTGTTTGAGCAATTTAACGCCGCAGTGCAAAAACTTGAGGAAACTCAAGAGTGTCACCTCGTTTCCGGTGACTTTGACTATCTGCTGAAAACCCGCGTGCCTGATATGTCTGCCTATCGTAAACTGCTGGGAGAAACCTTGCTGCGCCTGCCAGGCGTAAACGACACCCGTACCTATGTCGTGATGGAAGAGGTAAAACAGAGTAACCGGCTGGTCATAAAAACCCGCTAACGCAGGGAAGGTGCAAAGCGTGCAGGATTTAGGTACACTCCTGTGAATTCATACAGGACCAGCGTCGGGCTCTTCCGGCGCTGTTGCCTTCTTATTTTACAGGCACCTGGAGAGTTCTCTTGAGCCAGGAATACACAGAAGATAAAGATGTTTCGTTACAACCGCTGAGCAGTGGACGTCGTCTGCTCGAGGCGTTGCTCATCCTTGTAGCCTTGTTCGCCATCTATCTGATGGTGTCACTGGTCAGTTTTAACCCTTCCGATCCCAGCTGGTCTCAGACCGCATGGCATGAACCTATCCACAATATCGGGGGTAGCCCGGGTGCCTGGCTGGCAGATACGTTGCTGTTTATCTTTGGCGTGATGGCCTATGCCATTCCACCCGTTATCCTGGGACTGTGCTGGATCACTTTCCGTCAGCGCGATCGGCAGGATTATATCGACTATTTTGCCGTTGGACTGCGTCTGATAGGCGTGCTGGCCCTGGTGGTGACCACCTGCGGACTGGCTGCACTGAACGTGGATGATATCTGGTACTTTGCCTCAGGCGGGGTGATTGGCAGTCTGGTCAGCAATGCCATGGCGCCGTGGCTGCATGGTGCAACCGGCACGCTGACGCTGCTCTGTATCTGGGCCGCAGGCATCACGCTCTATACCGGCTGGTCATGGCTCGCTATCGCTGAAAAAATCGGGAGCGTGGTGATGGGCGTGCTGACATTTGCCAGCAACCGCTCTCGTCATGACGATCGCTGGGAAGAGGATGAGTATGAAGAGGAAGCGGATGTCCCATCGCGTCCGGTTGTAGCGTCTCAGGCTGCTGACGAAGAGGATGTTCTGCTGGCTGCGCCGCGAGCGCCTGCACCTGCACTCTCTGCTGAGCTGGCCAGCGAACCGCTGCTGGTCAAAGCGTCCGGCGCAACCGCTGCGGCGCTTTCTGCTGTCAGTGAAGCTGCCCGTCAGGCGCCGCCCGCTCCGGCTGCCGTAGCAGAACCTGCACTGACGGCGGAGCCAGCAGTTACGCAGGCTGCCGTGCCGCAGCCGGTCACATCGCAACCGGTTGTGACCGCCACGCCAGCACCACAGACGCCACCGCTTTATCATTTTGAACTGCCGGCAGAGCCTGTCGCGTCGCCTGCTGCACCGGATGAAGATGGCCCGCGCATGGGCGACTGGCAAAGTGCCGATCGCTTCTCTGCTGCTGCCCCTGCATTTACGGCCGCTGCGGCCACAGGTGCTGCCACTGCTGCCGTACAGCGTGCGGAAGAGTCGCTGTCGCCTGTTTTTGACATTGTGCCTGAGCGCGATCGTAACCCGCAGGTAAAACAGGGGATTGGTCCGGAGCTGCCGCGACCTAACAAAGTTAAACTGCCGACCCGACGTGAACTCGCCTCTTATGGCATCAAACTGCCTTCACAGCGTATGGCAGAAGAGAAAGCGCGCGAAGAAGCCGAGCAGCAACAGCCTGACGTAAGCGCCACGCTGCATCAGCCGCAGTATGAGGAAGAGGCTACGCTTCAGGAAGCGCAGCTGCGTGATGCATTTCAGTCACAGCAGCAGCAGCGCTATGGTGAAAGCTGGGAGTCGCATACTGAAGAGGACGATCAGGAGGCACAGCATCAGGCGCAGCTGGCGAGCCAGTTTGCGGCGCAGCAGCAGCAGCGCTACAGCGCACCGCAGGAAGAAAAAGCGCCGGTGTTCAATCTGGATACCTCAGCCGCTTTTGACTTCTCGCCGATGAAAGATCTGGTTGATGATACGCCGAGTGAACCGCTGTTTACTATTGCGGCAACGCCGGAGCCTGAAGCACAGTGGCAGCAGCCAGCCGCACCGGCCGCAGAACCCGCAGCACAATGGCAGCAGCCAGCCGTACCGGCCGCAGAACCCGCTGCACAGTGGCAGCAGCCAGCTGCACCGGCAGCGGAACCCGCCGCACAGTGGCAGCGGCCAGCCGCACCGGCAGCAGAACCTGCTATGCCCGCAGAGCCGGCCTCACCGCCTTCATACAGTGAAGCGGGCAGCGCCGGATTTGCAGCAGAGCCTGCCGCAGCACCGGCTGTACCGGCGCAGGATAGTCTGTTTCACCCTTTCCTGGTGCGTCATGAACGACCGCTGGAAAAACCTTCCACGCCGCTTCCGGTACTTGAGCTGCTGACGGCTCCACCGGAAGAAGAAGAGCCGGTGGATATGTTTGCTCTGGAACAGACGGCGCGCCTGGTAGAAGCGCGTCTGGCTGACTACCGGGTAAAAGCGGAAGTGGTGGGGATCTCTCCGGGTCCGGTGATCACCCGCTTTGAGCTCGATCTGGCGCCGGGCGTTAAAGCGGCGAGGATCTCAAACCTTTCCCGCGATCTGGCGCGTTCACTCTCAGCCGTGGCAGTGCGTGTGGTAGAGGTGATCCCCGGTAAACCTTACGTTGGACTTGAGCTGCCGAACAAACATCGTCAGACGGTCTATCTGCGTGAAGTGCTGGATTGCGATAAGTTCCGCGATAATCCCTCTCCTCTGTCAGTGGTGCTGGGTAAAGATATCTCCGGACAGCCTGTTGTCGCCGATCTGGCTAAAATGCCACACCTGCTGGTTGCCGGTACCACCGGTTCCGGTAAGTCGGTTGGCGTTAACACCATGATCATCAGCATGCTCTATAAAGCGACCCCGGAAGAGGTGCGCTTTATCATGATCGACCCGAAAATGCTTGAGCTGTCAGTTTATGAAGGGATCCCGCACCTGCTTACCGAGGTGGTCACCGACATGAAAGACGCTGCTAACGCGCTGCGCTGGAGCGTGGTGGAGATGGAGCGTCGCTACAAACTGATGTCTGCGCTGGGCGTACGTAACCTCGCCGGTTATAACGAAAAGATTGAGCAGGCTGCGGCGATGGGCCGTCCGATTCCCGATCCGTTCTGGAAGCCGGGTGACAGCATGGACATGACGCCACCCGTACTGGAAAAGCTGCCCTATATCGTGGTGCTGGTGGATGAGTTTGCCGATCTGATGATGGCGGTGGGTAAAAAGGTAGAAGAGCTGATAGCGCGTCTGGCGCAGAAAGCCCGTGCTGCCGGTATTCACCTGGTGCTGGCGACCCAGCGTCCGTCGGTTGACGTGATTACCGGTCTGATTAAAGCCAACATTCCTACGCGTATCGCTTTTACGGTATCAAGTAAGATTGACTCGCGTACCATCCTCGATCAGGGCGGCGCAGAATCGCTGCTGGGAATGGGTGATATGCTCTATATGCCACCTAACTCCTCAATGCCAGTACGCGTGCACGGCGCCTTCGTGCGCGATCAGGAAGTGCATGCTGTTGTGCAGGACTGGAAAGCGCGCGGACGCCCGCAGTATATCGACAGCATCACCGCGGGCGAGGAGAGCGAAGGCGGCGCAGGCGGGATGGATGGTGATGAAGAGCTCGATCCGCTATTCGATCAGGCCGTCTCCTTTGTGGTTGAGAAACGTCGCGCCTCTATCTCTGGTGTACAGCGTCAGTTCCGTATCGGCTATAACCGTGCGGCACGTATCATTGAGCAGATGGAAGCGCAGGGGATCGTTTCTGAGCCGGGCCATAACGGTAACCGCGAGGTGCTTTCACCGCCGCCACATGAGATGTAACGCCGGCTGACAGCACAACTTTCCTGATGGGCCAGTTAACAACTGGCCCATTGTTTATCTGTTGCGCAATCCCCATATCTCTTTAGGACCTTTCGGCTTTTTCTTCTGTCGAAGAGACAATACGGCAACTACGTTTAATAGCAGTGAGTATCAGGAACAGTGAATAAGGAATCGAATCAGATGAAATTACGCGTTATTGCCTGTGGCCTGCTGGCCGGTTTTGTTTCAGCATCAGCTCTGGCGGATGCCTCCGGCGACCTGCAGCAGCGCCTGAATAAAGTAAACAGCTTCCATGCCAGCTTTAGCCAGAAAGTCACCGACGGCAGCGGTGCCAATGTGCAGGATGGTGAAGGTGAGCTGTGGGTCAAGCGTCCCAGCCTGTTTAACTGGCACATGACGGCGCCGGATGAGAGCGTTATTGTCTCCGACGGCAAAAATCTGTGGTTCTACAATCCGTTTGTTGAACAGGCCAGCGTGAGCCTGCTGCAGAATGCCACCAGCAATACGCCATTTATGCTTATTGCCCGTAACCAGCCCAGCGACTGGAAGCAGTACAACATCAAACAGCAGGGTGACAGCTTTGAACTGACGCCGAAAAACAGCGACGGTAACCTGAAACAGTTTACCATTAACGTATCGTCATCGGGCACTATCAATCAGTTCAGCGCGGTTGAGCAGGATGGCCAGCGCAGCAGCTATCAGCTGAAGAGCCAGAAAAATGGTGCTATCAGTCCCGATAAATTTACCTTTACGCCACCAAAAGGGGTAACGGTAGACGACCAGCGTCAGTGAGGTTGAGTTGAGTAATCTCTCTCTGGATTTTGCCCCTTCAAATGCGTTTAAACCGCTGGCCGCCAGAATGCGGCCCACGACGCTTCAGGAGTATATCGGCCAGCAGCATCTGCTGGCCCCTGGCAAACCGCTGCCGCGTGCGATTGAAGCCGGGCAGCTGCACTCGATGATCCTCTGGGGACCGCCGGGCACCGGCAAAACCACGCTGGCAGAGATCATCGCGCACTACGGTAATGCTGATGTGGAACGCATCTCAGCGGTCACGTCAGGCGTAAAAGATATTCGTGAGGCGATCGAGCGCGCCCGGCAAAACCGCCACGCCGGCCGCCGCACTATCCTGTTTGTGGATGAGGTCCATCGCTTCAATAAAAGCCAGCAGGATGCCTTTCTGCCGCACATCGAAGATGGCACCATCACATTTATCGGTGCTACCACAGAAAACCCTTCGTTTGAACTCAACTCTGCGCTGCTGTCGCGTGCGCGCGTCTATCTGCTCAAATCACTGACGACAGAGGATATTGAGCAGGTGCTGACGCAGGCGATGGAAGATAGCACCCGTGGCTATGGTGACAGTGATATCGTGCTGCCTGACGCCACGCGCCGGATGATTGCCGAACTGGTAAGCGGTGATGCGCGCCGTGCGCTGAATACGCTGGAAATGATGGCGGATATGGCAGATGTCAGCGCGCAGGGCAAGCGGGAGCTGACGCCGCAGCTGCTGACCGAAGTGGCTGGCGAGCGTGCAGCGCGCTTTGATAACCAGGGCGATCGCTTTTACGATCTCATCTCGGCGCTGCACAAATCGGTGCGCGGCTCTGCGCCCGACGCGGCGCTCTACTGGTACGCCCGGATTATTACCGCCGGCGGGGATCCGCTCTATGTCGCACGGCGCCTGCTGGCTATCGCCTCGGAAGATGTCGGTAATGCCGATCCGCGTGCAATGCAGGTAGCCATTTCAGCCTGGGACTGCTTTACGCGCGTCGGGCCAGCAGAAGGCGAGCGTGCGATTGCGCAGGCGATTGTCTATCTGGCATGTGCGCCGAAAAGCAACGCAGTGTACACGGCTTTCAAAGCGGCGCTGCGCGATGCGCGCGAGCATCCTGATTACGATGTGCCGGATCATCTGCGTAATGCGCCGACAAAGCTGATGAAAGAGATGGGGCTGGGTAAAAGTTATCGCTACGCGCATGATGAACCCAACGCCTATGCGGCCGGCGAAGTCTTTTTCCCGCCGGAAATGCGCGATATCCGTTATTACCATCCTGTGCCGCGCGGACTGGAAGGGAAGATCGGTGAAAAACTCGCCTGGCTGGCTGAGCAGGATGAAAATAGCCCGATAAAACGCTACCGCTGATAAACGCGTTACGGTAAGGTGAGTAAGGAATTCATTGCATTCCAGTGGGATGCAACCCCTCATTTTTTAATCAACTTTTTATTACACAGGATAAGCATGCTCGATCCCAATCTGCTGCGTAACGAGCCAGACGCAGTCGCAGAAAAACTGGCACGCCGGGGATTTAAACTGGATGTGGATACGCTGCGCTCCCTGGAAGAGCGCCGTAAAGTACTGCAGGTCGAAACCGAAAATCTGCAGGCTGAGCGTAATGCCCGATCCAAATCCATCGGCCAGGCAAAAGCCCGTGGGGAAGATATCGAGCCGCTGCGTCAGGAAGTGAATACGCTGGGTGAACGTCTGGATGCGGCAAAAGCGGAACTGGATGTGCTGCAAAATGAGATCCGCGATTTTGCGCTGGCGCTGCCTAATCTGCCAGCTGATGACGTTCCTCTGGGTAAAGATGACAGTGAGAATCTGGAAATCAGCCGCTGGGGCGAGCCGCGCCAGTTTGATTTCCCGGTAAAAGATCACGTAGAGCTGGGTGAATCTGTTAAAGGGCTGGATTTTGCCGCCGCCGTTAAACTGACCGGCTCCCGCTTTATCGTCATGCAGGGCCAGATTGCGCGTCTGCATCGCGCTCTGAGCCAGTTTATGATCGATCTGCACACGCAGGAGCATGGCTACCTGGAAACCTATGTGCCATATCTGGTTAACCACGATACGCTGTATGGCACCGGGCAGCTGCCAAAATTTGGCGAAGATCTGTTTCACACCAAACCGCTGGGTGAAGAAGCGGGCAGCAGCAACTATGCGCTGATCCCTACCGCTGAAGTGCCGCTGACCAACCTGGTGCGTGATGAAATCGTCGAAGAAGAGAGTTTGCCGATCAGGCTGACCGCGCATACGCCCTGTTTCCGCTCTGAAGCGGGTTCATACGGTCGCGACACGCGCGGGCTGATCCGTATGCACCAGTTTGATAAAGTGGAAATGGTGCAGATCGTGGCGCCGGAAACCTCTATGGATGCGCTGGAAGCGCTGACCGGACATGCGGAGAAAGTGCTGCAGCTGCTTAATCTGCCATACCGTAAAGTGCTGCTCTGCACCGGCGATATGGGCTTTGGCGCAGTCAAAACCTACGATCTCGAAGTCTGGCTGCCGGCGCAGGATACCTATCGTGAAATCTCTTCCTGCTCCAACATGTGGGATTTCCAGGCGCGTCGTATGCAGGCACGCTGCCGCAGCAAGAGCGATAAAAAGCCGCGTCTGCTGCACACGCTGAACGGATCGGGTCTGGCGGTAGGGCGTACGCTGGTCGCGGTTCTGGAAAACTATCAGCAGGCTGATGGCCGCATTGCCGTACCGGACGTGCTGCGTCCTTATATGGGCGGTCTGGAGTATATCGGCTGATCGTATGCTGATAAAAAGAACCCGGCACTGGCCGGGTTTTTTTATGGGCGATGCCGTTCGCAGCAATCTGATTTTGCTGCAAAGTTATCACAAATAAACGTTATCGAAGAGAAGCAGCGGTTAAGCGCTAAAAATCTGTAAATTCATAGCGATAGATTTTAATTCCGCTCTGGCGATGATGCTTCTAACCGCCTGAAGATAAAAAAAATAAATTGTTCAGCAGCAAATTGTGCGGTGCTGTTTTTCTGTTCGTTGACTTTCCATTTTCCAGTGGCAAACTGCGCGCAATTCTCGCTTCTTTCCATTGGTTTTATCCTTATGCTTACCTGGTCGCGCCCCGTCCTGCTGCTGCTCTGCGGCTTAATGCTGATGACGGTTTCTATCGCTGTGCTGAATACGCTGGTGCCGCTCTGGCTTGCTCACGAGCAGCTGCCTACCTGGCAGGTAGGAATGGCGAGTTCCGCCTATTACACCGGTAATCTGGCGGGCACGCTGCTGGCTGGCTGGCTGATTGCGCGCTACGGCTTTAACCGCTGCTTCTATTTTGCCAGCGTGCTCTTTGCCCTGGCGACGATGGGAATGGTGCTGCTGGAAGGCTTCTCCAGCTGGACGCTGCTGCGCTTCAGCGCTGGCGTGGGCTGCGCGCTAATCTGGGTAGTGGTTGAAAGCGCGCTGCTCTGCAGCGGTACGGTGCGTAACCGCGGTCAGCTGCTGGCTGCCTATATGATTGTCTATTATCTCGGTACGGTAGCCGGACAGCTGCTGGTCAGCAGCGTGTCCACTGAACTGCTGCACGTGATCCCCTGGGTCACGGCGCTGATTGTCTGCGCTATGCTGCCACTGCTTTTTGTGCAGGTGAGCACGGCCGGAGAGAGCGAAGAGGCGTCCACTACGCGTATCTGGAGCATGCTGCGCCGCCGCAGTTCACGTCTGGGCATCAATGGCTGCATCATTTCCGGTATTGTGCTGGGCTCGCTCTATGGTCTGATGCCGCTCTATCTGTCGCATCGCGGTATGAGCGATGCTTCAGTAGGTTACTGGATGGCGCTGCTGGTAAGTTCCGGTATTATCGGACAGTGGCCCGTCGGACGTCTGGCCGATCGCTTTGGCCGCCTGATGGTCCTGCGCGTGCAGGTGTTTGTCGTGATCCTCGGCGCCGTGGCGATGCTGGGCGATACGGCGATGGCACCGGCACTGTTTGTGCTGGGGCTGGCAGGCTTTACGCTCTATCCGGTTGCCATGTCATGGGCCTGTGAGACCGTTGCGCACCATGAGCTGGTGGCGATGAATCAGGCGCTGCTGTTCAGCTATACCGTGGGCAGCCTGGTGGGGCCGGCAATGACTTCAATGCTGATGCAGCGTTACTCTGACCAGCTGCTGTTTGTGATGATCGCTGCGGTGGCACTGGTCTATCTGGTCATGCTGCTGCGCAAAGCCGATCATCATGCGACGCCGGTGGCGCACGCCTGACTGGTGTAAATATCAGAGAGCAGGTCGCGCGCGCGGGGTTTAGTACATTACGCTGTGCCCGTAGCCTGCCAGAATCGCTTTGATCCGCTCCATCGTCTCCCTGGCTGGCGGCCTGACGCCAGCCAGCGGGTACGTTTCCCCCATAGCCTCCCATTTATGCTTGCCCAGCTCGTGATAGGGAAGCAGCTCTATTTTTTCCACATTTTGCATGTCGGCGGTAAACCTGCCGAGGCGGTGTGCAGAGTCGTCATCATCTGAATAGCCCGGCACAACCACGTAGCGGATCCAGGTGCGTTTGTTTTTCTTCTGCAGGTAGCGGGCAAAATCGAGCGTGCGGTGATTGGAAACGCCGACCAGAATTTCATGGATCTCATCGTTAATCTGTTTCAGATCGAGCATCACTAAGTCGGTGACCTCCAGCAGCTCATCGATTACCGGATCGTAGCGCCGCACAAAGCCGTTGGTATCCAGGCAGGTATGAATGCCCTCATGCTTACAGGCGCGGAACCAGTCGCGCACAAATTCAGCCTGCAGGATCGCTTCTCCGCCGGAGGCGGTCACACCACCGCCTGACGCGTTCATATAATGGCGACAGGCGATCACATCCCGCATCAGCTCTTCAACCGTCGCTGTTTTACCTGCGTGAGTATCCCAGGTATCGCGATTATGGCAGTAGAGGCAGCGCATCAGGCAGCCCTGAAAAAAGGTGATAAAACGGATGCCAGGACCGTCGACGGTCCCGCAGGATTCAATAGAGTGAATACGACCGACAGCAGACATAGCGATGGTTCTCCGGTTTGGCCTGTTTCAGGCAGCACAATCTCTGTTGTGCTCAGCAGGGAAGTCCGTTTTGCCAGCGTTCCCGCGTCAGCACGCTGGCAAAACGCACTCTGAAGCAGGGCTCCTGTCAGGGAGCCCTGTTTATCATCAGAGTGAGGCAGTGAAGGTCCGGGTGATCACATCCTGCTGCTGCTCCCGGGTCAGCGAGTTAAACCGTACCGCATAACCTGAAACACGTATGGTGAGCTGCGGATAATTTTCCGGATGCGCCATTGCGTCCAGCAGCATATCGCGATTCATGACGTTAACATTCAGATGCTGGCCGCCTTCCAGCGCCGCTTCATGATGGAAATAGCCATCCATCAGGCCCGCCAGGTTTGATTTTCGTACCTCATCATTTTTGCCGAGCGCGTTGGGCACGATAGAAAAGGTGTAGGAGATACCATCTTTTGCATAGGCAAACGGCAGTTTAGCCACCGAGGTCAGCGAGGCCACGGCACCTTTTTGATCGCGTCCGTGCATCGGGTTAGCCCCCGGGCCAAACGGCGCACCGGCGCGGCGGCCATCCGGGGTATTACCGGTTTTTTTACCGTATACCACGTTTGAGGTAATGGTCAGCACGGACTGGGTCGGCACGGCATTGCGATAGGTCTGCAGCCGCTGAATTTTCTTCATAAACCGCTCTACCAGCTCGCAGGCCAGATCGTCTACGCGCGGGTCGTTATTACCGAACTGCGGATAGTCGCCCTCTATCTCAAAGTCCGTGGCCAGCCCATCCGCGTCACGCACCGGTTTTACCCGTGCATATTTGATGGCGGAGAGGGAGTCTGCTGCCACTGATAGCCCGGCGATACCACACGCCATGGTGCGATAAACGTCGCGATCGTGCAGCGCCATCAGCGCAGCTTCATAGCTGTATTTATCGTGCATGTAGTGGATGACGTTCAGCGCGGTGACATACTGCTTCGCCAGCCAGTCCATAAAGTGATCCATACGCGCCATGACCGTGTCAAAGTCGAGTACTTCGTCAGTAATCGGCGCTTCTTTCGGTCCGACCTGCATTTTGAGTTTTTCATCAACCCCGCCATTGATAGCGTACAGTAGCGTTTTAGCCAGGTTGGCGCGTGCGCCAAAGAACTGCATCTGCTTGCCGACAATCATCGGGCTGACGCAGCAGGCGATAGCGTAGTCATCATTATCAAAGTCAGGACGCATCAGGTCATCATTTTCATACTGCAGCGACGAGGTATCGATGGAGACTTTAGCCGCATATTTCTTAAAGTTGAGCGGCAGCTTCTCGGACCAGAGAATGGTCATGTTGGGTTCAGGGGAGGGACCCATAGTGTACAGCGTGTTCAGGAAGCGGAACGTATTTCTGGTCACCAGAGTGCGCCCGTCAACGCCCATACCGGCGAGTGATTCGGTCGCCCAGATAGGGTCGCCTGAGAAGAGCTCATCATATTCCGGCGTGCGCAGGAAACGCACCATGCGCAGCTTCATGACCAGATGGTCAATCAGCTCCTGCGCCTGCTCTTCGGTGAGCCTGCCAGCCTGCATATCGCGTTCAATGTAGATATCGAGGAAAGTAGACACGCGACCAAACGACATGGCGGCACCGTTTTGCGATTTTACTGCCGCCAGATAACCAAAGTAGGTCCACTGTACCGCTTCCTGTGCGGTGGTAGCCGGCAGCGAGATATCACAACCATATTTTGCCGCCATCGCTTTGATTTGGCCCAGCGCGCGATGCTGTTCAGCGATCTCTTCGCGCAGGCGAATGGTGGCTTCCAGATCCACGCCGTTTTCCATATCGTGCTGCAGCGATGTGAACTGCGCCACTTTGTCCTGCATCAGATAGTCAATGCCGTAGAGCGCAACGCGACGGTAATCGCCGATGATACGACCACGGCCGTAGGCGTCAGGCAGGCCGGTCAGCACGCCTGATTTACGGCAGCGCAGAATATCGGGCGTATAGACATCAAATACCCCCTGGTTATGGGTTTTACGGTAATCGGTAAAGATTTTTTTCAGCGCCGGATCGAGTTCGCGCCCGTAGACCTTACAGGAGCCTTCCACCATTTTGATGCCGCCAAAAGGGATAATGGCGCGTTTCAGCGGTGCTTCAGTCTGCAGCCCAACGATGGTTTCCAGCGATTTATCGATATAACCTGCGTCGTGCGAGGTAATGGTTGAAGCCAGATCGGTATCAAAGTCCACCGGTGCATGCGTGCGGTTTTCAATTTTGATCCCTTCCAGCACGCGGTTCCACAGTGCCGTTGTGGCGGGGGTGGCACCTGCGAGAAATGCCTCATCGCCTTCATACGGCGTATAGTTCAGCTGGATAAAGTCGCGTACGTTAACGCGGGTTTGCCACTCGCCGGCCTTAAATCCTTTCCAGGCTGCTGCCATTTTTTCATTCAGTTCGGACATGATATACCTGCCTTATGTAAGGAGACTTTCTTGCCGGACGCATCGCTGCCTCCGGCCGCAATCACGCTGCCGGCGCGGAGCCGCGCAGATAAATAACCCAGTAGGTCAATCCAACCAGCACACCACCGCCAACAATATTGCCGAGCGTAACCGGGATCAGATTGTTGAAAACGAAGTCGCTGAGATTGAGTGCCGGAAACTGAGCGGCAGTGGCGCCGGTGAGCTGCCAGAATTCCGGTGCGGCAAAATCGCGGATCAGGATGGCCATCGGGATCAGAAACATGTTGGCGATGCTGTGCTCGAAGCCGCTGCCGACAAACATCGCCACCGGCAGAATCATGGCAATCATCTTGTCAGTCAGGCTGCGGCCGGAATAGCTCATCCAGACGGCCAGGCAGACCAGCAGATTGGCCAGCGTACCCAGTGCAACGGCCTGTATAAAACTGTGATGCATCTTGTGATCGGCGGTTTGCAGCAGATTAAGACCCCATGCACCTCCGGCAACCATATGCTCACCCGCCAGCCAGATCAGCATGACGAAAAAGAGCGCGCCGCACAGATTACCGATGTAGACATTCAGCCAGTGACGGGCCAGCTGTAGCCAGCTGATACGCCCGCTGGCTTTAGCCACGACGATGAGCACCGTTGAGGTAAAAAGATCGGCACCGCATACCACTACCAGCATCAGACCCAGTGAAAAGCAGATGCCGCCGATTAGCCTGGCTATGCCCCAGGGCAGCGGCGCGCTGCCGGTGGTTGCAGTGATATAGAACACAAATGCGATTGAGATAAAGACGCCGGCGGTAATGGCAAGGAAAAAGGTTGTCAGGGGATGTTTGGTCGCTTTATAGACACCCGCTTCTTCAGCAACTTTAGCCATTGCCGCAGGCAGTAAAGCATTAAAGGGGTTGTCAGCTTTCACGCTTACGCTCTCCGTAACAGGTCTGAGGAGATGCTAACAAAGCGGGTAAGCAGCGGAATTGATATGGATCATCTTTAAGCGGAAGAGAAGAAGAAATGCAGCAGCAAAATCATTTAAGTATTTGAACATGTTATAAAAAAATAATTTTAAACTTTACATTATTATTTTAATCAGCATTTCATACGGTTAAAAAACCGGTATGACCGCCTGGCCATACCGGTTTCAGATGAGTCAGCAGACCACGCTGGCGCAGCGGTTATGCAGCAGACCAGTAGCGACGTTTTGCCGCCTGCAGTTTTTCATAGGCGGCCAGCAGCGCCTGATGGGCAGGCAGCGCATGAAGATCTTCATCAATAACCTGCAGACCATAAAACGGCGCTTCACCGCTCAGCGCAGCGGACGCGGCATCAACCGCCGCCTGACCATACATCCGCACAAACGCACGATGATACTGTACCGGTTCACGCTCATCTTCCATAGCCAGCAGCAGCAGCGTCTGCAGACAGCGGTAGTAATTAGCACGCTCCGCGCTGAAAATAGACTGGTTGAACTCCATGGTCCACTCCGTCCAGATCAGCGCCTGATCGAGATCGCCTCCCGCCAGCGCCAGCATCGCTTTCAGCTCGCCGATACGCAGCGTGTACCAGCCATTATCTTTACCGGTGGCAAGGCCCAGCAGCTCACGCACGCGGGTAAAGTCGTCATGACCCTCTTCATCCAGCTGTTCAATGAGTGCCAGATACTCCTCAGGCTGCCACTCACTGGCCGGTAGTGCCAGCAGGGTTTCGCGCAGTGAAGCGCCCATGTTGTTATTCGCCAGCAGCAGATCTTCAGCCGGATAGATATCAGACATGCCCGGTACGATAATGCGGCAGGCATACACGCCCAGATGTTCGTAATCTGCGATATAGACTTCTTTATCTTCCGCAGCGAAGATCGCCATCAGCGTAGCGAACTCCTCCTGGGTGGTGCCGGCAAAGCTCCAGTCCACAAACGGGTAGTCTGCTTCATCTTTAAACATATCCCAGGAGATCAGGCCGCTGGAATCGATAAAGTGCGTCTCGAGGTTGGCATGTTCAGCCACTTCTTCATCGTCAAAAGTTGGTGGCGTGAAAACATCGAGATCCTTGAGACCGCGTCCCTGCAGAAGTTCGGTAACGGTACGCTCCAGCGCCACACCAAAGTCAGGATGGGCACCAAATGAGGCGAAGCAGGTGCCATTGGCCGGATTGAACAGCACCACGCAGATAACCGGATAGTTGCCACCCAGAGAGGCGTCATAAGCGAAGATAGGAAAGCCTTCCGCTTCCAGTCGTCCGATAGCTTCAATGACATCAGGATAACGCTGCATCACCTCAGCCGGAATTTCCGGCAGGCTGATAGATTCAGCGATAATACGGTTTTTAATATGCCGCTCAAAAACCTCAGACAGCCCCTGTACGCGCGCTTCATTAGCGGTATTGCCTGCGGACATACCGTTAGAAACGTAGAGGTTGCCGATAATATTCATCGGGATATAAACAGTCTGCTGATCGGACTGGCGCGTAAACGGCAGGCCGCAAATGCCGCGCTCTGCATTACCGGACTGCAGATCGATTAAATCAGCGGCGCTCAGGCTGTCGTCCGGATCGTAGAATTTACGCAGGCGTGCATCAAGAATGCCTTCAGGCAGGCTTTCGTCAGCCGGCAGAGGAAACCACTTCTCATTAGGGTAATGAACAAAATCGCCGTTCGCGATGGATTTACCCAGCCAGAAGTCGGCGAAAAAGTAGTTGGTTGAGAGACGCTCAAAATATTCACCCAGCGCGGAGGCCAGCGCCGCTTTTTTACTCGCGCCCTTGCCATTGGTAAAGCAGAGCGGGCAATCGCGATCGCGAATATGTACGGACCAGACGTGCGGAACCGGATTCAGCCATGAAGCCTCTTCAATATTAAAACCCAGATCCTGCAGCTTCTGCTGGAAACGGGCGATGGAGTCTTCCAGCGCAGCATCTTTTCCTGGAATAAACGTTTGCGTCATAGTGGCGCTCTCTCAAGTCGATAAGGTGGGCGTAAAGCGCGCAATAATACGGGTTTTACCGCAGTGGCGCTATCATCGCCGGCATTTTCTCTCTGCATGACGCCGGTACGGACAGCAGCGGGCCGCTGCCGCGCAGGCCTGGTGCAGCAAGCCTCACAATATCCCGCAGTGCGTTACATTTGTAATATAAGCTGCGGCGGAGCGGGCGCCAGAAATGTGATCGCGGCCGGATAAATGATTGCAGCCGTCCGGAGGCAATGATAAAACCGGGGAGAGATTCATAACCGTTCAAGCTGAGAGTGGTGAGGGGACATGACGCAGGTTTACAATTTTAGCTCCGGCCCGGCAATGCTGCCGGTGGAAGTACTTCGTCGCGCAGAGCAGGAGCTGACCAACTGGCATGGTTTAGGCACGTCAGTAATGGAGATTAGCCACCGCAGTAAAGAGTTTATGGCCGTGGCGGAAGCGGCGGAACAGGATTTTCGCGATCTGCTTAAAATCCCGGCCAATTACAAAGTTTTATTCTGTCACGGTGGCGCCCGCGCGCAGTTTGCGGCTGTCCCGGGTAACCTGCTGGGTGACGCGACCACTGCTGATTATATCGATGGCGGCTACTGGGCACACAGTGCAATCAAAGAAGCAGAAAAGTATTGCACGCCAAACGCGATCGATATCAAAACCACGCTGGATGGTAAGCGCGCGCTGCTGCCGATGCGCGACTGGCAGCTGAGCGACAGTGCTGCTTACGTGCATTTCTGCCCTAACGAAACCATTGACGGTCTGGCGATTGATGAAGAGCCCGATTTTGGCGACAAAATTGTGGTTGCCGATCTCTCTTCTACCATTCTTTCCCGGCCGATCGACGTCAGCCGCTATGGCGTTATTTATGCCGGTGCGCAGAAAAATATTGGTCCGGCGGGACTGACGCTGGTGGTGGTACGTGAGGATCTGCTGGGCAAAGCACAGCGCCATGTTCCTTCCATTCTTGATTACAGCGTGCTGGCAGAAAACGACTCCATGTTTAACACGCCGCCCACCTTCGCCTGGTATCTCTCTGGTCTGGTCTTTAAATGGCTGAAGGAGCAGGGCGGTATTGGTGAGATGGATAAGCTGAATCAGGCAAAGGCTGAACTGCTCTATGGCACCATTGATAACAGCAGTTTTTATCGTAATGAGGTTGCCAGCACAAACCGCTCGCGTATGAATGTGCCGTTCCAGCTGGCGGATGCCTCACTTGATGCACTGTTCCTGGAAGAGTCGCTGAAAGCAGGCCTGCATGCGCTGAAGGGCCATCGTGTCGTAGGCGGTATGCGTGCGTCTATCTACAATGCCATGCCGCTGGAAGGCGTTAAGGCGCTGACTGAATTTATGACAGAGTTCGAGCGTCGCCACGGCTAATCTGTGTTTCACGCCAGCTTGTCTGGTATCAGGCCCCGTCACCAGACGGGGTTTCGTATTTTTGGAGATTTCGTTTCACATGCAGGACTCCCTCACTCTTCAACCGATTGCCCGCATCGACGGCACGGTCAACCTGCCAGGTTCAAAAAGCGTTTCAAACCGCGCCCTGCTGCTGGCCGCGCTGGCTAACGGCACAACGCGTCTGACTAACCTGCTGGACAGCGACGATGTAAAGCATATGCTCACTGCGCTGCAGGCGCTGGGCGTCAGCTACACGCTTTCTCCTGACCGCACCGTATGCGAAGTCACAGGCAACGGTGGCGCCCTTCATGCGCAACAGCCGCTGGAGCTGTTTCTCGGCAACGCGGGTACCGCGATGCGTCCACTGGCTGCTGCACTCTGCCTGGGCGATCACGACGTGGTGTTAACCGGTGAGCCGCGCATGAAAGAGCGTCCTATCGGTCACCTGGTCGATGCGCTACGTCAGGGCGGTGCCAGAATTGATTATCTGGAACAGAGTGATTACCCACCGCTGCGCCTGAATGGCGGATTCAGTGGCGGTGACGTCAGCGTAGACGGCAGCGTCTCCAGCCAGTTCCTGACTGCGCTGCTGATGACGGCACCGCTGGCGCAGCAGGATACCTGTATCACGATCAAAGGTGAGCTGGTCTCTAAACCGTATATTGATATCACGCTGCATCTGATGCGCTGCTTTGGCGTAGAGGTTGAAAACCAGAATTATCAGCGCTTTATTGTCAAAGGCCAGCAGCAGTACCAGTCACCGGGCGATTATCTGGTGGAAGGTGACGCCTCTTCAGCCTCCTATTTTCTCGCCGCCGCAGCCATTCGCGGCGGCACCGTTCGGGTTACCGGCATTGGCCGCAACAGCGTACAGGGCGATATCCGCTTTGCTGACGTGCTGGAAAGCATGGGTGCGGTTATCGAGTGGGGGGATGACTACATCGCCTGTACGCGTGGTGAACTGAACGCCATCGACATGGATATGAACCATATCCCGGATGCCGCGATGACTATCGCGACGACGGCGCTGTTTGCGCAGGGCACAACGCTGATGCGTAATATTTACAACTGGCGCGTGAAAGAAACCGATCGGCTGGCGGCGATGGCAACTGAGCTGCGTAAAGTGGGGGCAGAAGTCGAAGAGGGCCACGATTTTATCCGGATTACGCCGCCTGCGCAGCTCCGGCATGCGGATATCGGCACCTATAACGATCACCGCATGGCGATGTGCTTTTCGCTGGTCGCGCTGTCCGATACGCCGGTGACGATCCTCGATCCAGGCTGCACGGCCAAAACGTTTCCGGACTATTTCCAGCAGCTGGCAAAAGTCAGCCGCGCCTCCTGATAGCCCGATCCGGCGCGCTGGCGCCGGATCGCTTTGTACTCCGCTGGTCTTTCCGTACAGAAATTCATCTGAAAAAGCGCAAACTGTCACCGCTGTCGGTGTGCGGGGGTAACTAACCGGCCGCAGGCAGCGTATACTACTGCGCAATTCAGATAGTCTACGAGACTGTTAATAAGCAGGCTGTAACAGGAGAGAACAATGACGGTAATCGCCCCGGTAATTACTATCGATGGCCCAAGCGGCGCAGGCAAAGGGACATTATGCAAAGCGATGGCGGAGTCATTGCAGTGGCACCTGCTCGATTCTGGCGCGATCTACCGCGTGCTGGCGCTCGCCGCGCTGCATCACCAGGTAGATATTGAATCCGAAGAGGCGCTGGTGCCGATGGCCGCCCATCTTGACGTGCGTTTTCTTTCGGCTGACGGCGAGATGCAGGTGGTGCTGGAAGGTGAGGATGTGACCAGCGCAATCCGCACGCAGGAGGTGAGCAACACCGCCTCACGCGTTGCAGCCTTTCCGCGCGTGCGCGAAGCGCTGCTGCGTCGCCAGCGCGCTTTCCGTGAAGAACCTGGCCTGATTGCCGACGGGCGTGATATGGGCACGGTGGTTTTCCCCGATGCGCCAGTGAAGATTTTCCTTGATGCCAGCCCGGAAGAACGTGCTCAGCGACGTATGCTGCAGTTGCAGAAAAGCGGCATTGATGTTAACTTTGAGCGCCTTTTATCCGAGATAAAGGAACGCGATGACCGCGATCGTAATCGCGCTATCGCCCCTTTAGTGCCTGCCGCTGATGCTCTGGTGCTGGATTCAACCAGCATGTCGATTGAGCAGGTGATTGAGCAGGCGCTTGATTACGCCCGGCAGAAACTGGGTGTATAATCTTTCGGTGACAGAATTGCTGTAACCCTGTACCACGGAACCGGTGCAGGGCATGTGAAACAACCCCATCCGACAGTGACGTCAGGTGGACGTTAAATTGAAGAATCCTAAGATTATCAATATGACTGAATCTTTTGCTCAACTCTTTGAAGAGTCCCTGAAAGAAATCGAAACCCGTCCGGGTTCCATTGTTCGTGGCGTTGTTGTCTCTATCGACAAAGACGTCGTGCTGGTTGATGCGGGTCTGAAATCTGAATCTGCAATTCCTGCAGAGCAGTTCAAGAACGCAGCTGGCGAACTGGAAATCCAGGTGGGCGACGAAGTTGACGTTGCTCTGGACGCAGTAGAAGACGGCTTCGGTGAAACCCTGCTGTCCCGTGAGAAAGCTAAACGTCATGAAGCTTGGATCACGCTGGAAAAAGCTTACGAAGACGCTGAAACTGTTACCGGTGTTATCAACGGCAAAGTTAAAGGTGGCTTCACAGTTGAGCTGAACGGTATTCGTGCGTTCCTGCCAGGTTCACTGGTTGACGTGCGTCCGGTTCGCGATACTCTGCATCTGGAAGGCAAAGAGCTTGAATTCAAAGTAATCAAGCTTGATCAGAAACGTAACAACGTCGTGGTTTCACGTCGTGCCGTTATCGAATCTGAAAACAGCGCTGAGCGCGATCAGCTGCTGGAAAACCTGCAGGAAGGCATGGAAGTCAAAGGTATCGTTAAGAACCTCACTGACTACGGCGCATTCGTTGACCTGGGCGGCGTTGACGGCCTGCTGCACATCACCGACATGGCATGGAAACGCGTTAAGCATCCAAGCGAAATTGTCAACGTGGGCGACGAAATCACTGTTAAAGTGCTGAAGTTCGACCGCGAGCGTACCCGCGTATCTCTGGGCCTGAAACAGCTGGGCGAAGATCCATGGGTTGCTATCGCTAAGCGCTATCCGGAAGGCACCCGCCTGACCGGTCGTGTAACCAACCTGACTGATTACGGCTGCTTCGTAGAAATTGAAGAGGGCGTTGAAGGTCTGGTACACGTTTCTGAAATGGACTGGACCAACAAGAACATTCACCCATCTAAAGTTGTTAACGTGGGCGATGTTGTTGAAGTTATGGTTCTGGACATCGACGAAGAGCGTCGTCGTATCTCCCTGGGTCTGAAGCAGTGCAAATCTAACCCATGGCAGCAGTTCGCAGAGACCCACAACAAAGGCGATCGCGTTGAAGGTAAAATCAAGTCAATCACTGACTTCGGTATCTTCATCGGCCTGGACGGTGGCATCGACGGTCTGGTTCACCTGTCTGACATCTCCTGGAACGCAACCGGCGAAGAAGCCGTTCGCGAGTACAAGAAAGGCGACGAAATCGCTGCCGTTGTACTGCAGGTTGATGCAGAGCGCGAGCGCATCTCTCTGGGCGTGAAGCAGTTGGCTGAAGATCCATTCAACAACTACATCACCCTGAACAAGAAAGGCGCTATCGTGACTGGTAAAGTCACTGCAGTTGACGCGAAAGGTGCTACAGTAGAATTAGCTGATGGCGTAGAGGGTTACCTGCGCGCTTCTGAAGCTTCACTGGATCGCATCGAAGACGCGACTCAGGTTCTGAGCGTAGGCGACGACGTTGAAGCTAAATTCACCGGCGTTGACCGTAAGAACCGTGTTGTGAGCCTGTCTGTACGTGCAAAAGACCAGGCTGACGAGAAAGAAGCTATCAACACTGTTAACACCAAACAGGATGAGAGCAACTTCTCTAACGCAATGGCTGAAGCGTTCAAAGCGGCTAAAGGCGAGTAATCGACCCGAAGCACCGGACGATAGTTATATCGTCCGGTTTCGGTAAAAGCTGTCATACCTTTCCAAACAGGGATTAACCGGAGGATTCATGACCAAGTCAGAACTGATTGAAAGACTTGCTGGCCAGCATACTCATATTCCGGCGAAAGTCGTTGAGGATGCGGTCAAAGAGATGCTCGAGCACATGGCCACGACGCTGGCACAGGGTGAGCGCATCGAAATCCGGGGATTCGGCAGCTTTTCTTTGCACTACCGCGCACCGCGCACTGGTCGTAACCCGAAAACGGGTGACAAAGTGGAACTGGAAGGTAAATACGTTCCCCACTTCAAACCAGGCAAAGAACTGCGTGACCGTGCAAATATCTACGGCTAAGCCGTTACCGAACCATAAAGCGACACCTCCGGGTGTCGTTTTTTTTTGCTGCCGCTCTGTGATTTGCGAGCGCGATCCCGCCGCGCTGTAATGTATATCGCTGCACCTGGAAAAGTTTTGACGCGCTGACGCAACTTCATTTGACGTAAGCTTTTTTCTCTCACTGACTGCCGCACAATGGCGCTGTCTGACGGAGAGAAATATGCACATTACATGGACCACCGGCGCAGGTATCGCCATTCTTGCCACCCTGCCTCTGCTGCTGCTGCCGCAGATCCCATCCGGCATCACGCTGGCCGTGCTGACTCTCATCGCTATTTTTTTACTGCATCGGTCGCATAAAGCTGCCGTGCTGGCAGGGATAACGCTGCTGGTAGCGTGCTGGGCACAGGGTGAAGCGCGCAGCCTGCTGAATGCGATGGAGCTGCTCACCCGACGGCCGGTGGACGCCACGGTCAGCGTCAGCGCAATCGACACCCGGCAAAACCTGCTGCTGGTCAGGCTTATCCGCGTTGACGGACGGCTGCAGTTTCCGCCGCTGTTTGTACAAATCAGTAATGTGAGTGACACAGAAAACTGGTGCGCAGGGCAGCGCTGGCACATGCGGCTGCGGCTGCGGGCAGTACATGGTCGCCTGAATGAGGGCGGATACGATCTGCAGCGCGTGCGGGTTGCAAATCATTTGCCGCTGCAGGGGCGTATCATGCATCAGCAGCAGATTTCAGAACGCTGCAGCCTGCGGGCAACCCTGGTGACTCGCTATCAGGCCGCGCTCGCGGAGCTAAAGCAGCCGGCAATTCTGCAGGCGCTGGCGTTTGGCGATCGCTCGCAGATGCAGGCGCCGCTGCGACAGCTTCTGCGCGATACCGGCACCGCGCACCTGATGGCCATTTCCGGAATGCATATTGCGCTGGCGGCCACTGGTGGCTGGCTGCTGGCGCGGGCGATACAGTTTGCGTTACCTGCCCGCTATATCAGCTGGCGGTTCCCGCTGATCGTCAGCTGGCTGACCGCTGCTCTCTACTGCTGGATCGCCGGCAGCCATGCGCCCGCGCAGCGGGCTATGCTTGCGCTGACGCTCTGGAGCGCTATACGCGCAGCGGGCTGGCAGCTCAGCGCCTGGCAAATCTGGCTGCTGTGCGTGGGCGCACTGCTGCTGTTTGATCCGCTGGCGGTCCTGTCGGAGAGTTTCTGGCTCTCGGCCCTGGCGGTAGCGATGCTGATTATCTGGTTCAGCTGGTTCGCCCTGCCATATCCTTACCGCACACGGCGTCGCTGGCTGCCGCTGCAGCTACTGCATCTGCAGCTCGGCATGATGATTCTGATGGCGCCGCTGCAGATCTTTCTGTTTCAGGGCATCAGCCTGACCGCGCTGCTGGCCAACCTGCTGGCGGTGCCGGTTATCTCCTTTATTACGGTGCCGCTGCTGCTGCTGGCGCTGCTTGTGCCATTGCAAAAGGCGGCACAGCCGCTGTGGTGGTTAGCCGATCGTTCAGTGGACTATCTGGTGCAGGCGCTCCAGTGGCTGCCCGCTGGCTGGCTGAGCCTGCATCAGACGTTGCCCGCTCTCATGGTGATCTGGGGTGGATTGCTGTTGTGGCGCAGCGGGCTGATTGCCCGTACGTCGGCCCGCTTCGCCAGCCTGCTGCTGGCACTGCTGCTGGGACGCACTGACGCGCAGCAGAGCGACTGGCAAATCGATTTTCTCGATATTGGTCATGGTCTGGCGGTTGCGATCACGCAGGGAAGGGAGGTGGTACTGTATGACACCGGGCCGGCGTGGCAGCAGGGCGATGCCGGCGAGCGCACTATTTTGCCCTGGCTGAACTACACCGGGCGCACGCTACAGGGTGTCATACTGAGCCACCGGCATCTCGATCACCGTGGCGGGCTGAACGCGCTGCTACGTGCCCGCCCGGCGCTGACGATCCGCAGCGCGCTGGGGGAACCCGGACATCTGCCTT
The DNA here is from genome assembly GCF_008631385.1 of Pantoea sp. M_9. NCBI lineage: Bacteria > Pseudomonadati > Pseudomonadota > Gammaproteobacteria > Enterobacterales > Erwiniaceae > Pantoea > Pantoea sp. M_9. The sequence goes on from NZ_VWUF01000003.1 coordinate 57,555, forward strand.
GCGTGCGTGGCCAGCAGTGGCAGTGGGGGCGGCTGCGCTTTACCGCTCTGTGGCCGCCAGCACTGCCGGTCGCGGGGCACAATAATGATTCGTGCGTGGTGCGGGTGGATGATGGCCAGGTCAGTTTGCTGCTGACAGGCGATCTGGAACAGGCGGGGGAACGCAAGCTGGCCGCGCTGGAAAAGGGTCAGTTGCAGGCTACACTGCTTCAGGTGCCGCACCACGGCAGCCGGACCTCCTCTACGCCCCTGTTTCTCCGGCATATAGCAGGCGAAGCGGCGGTGGCTTCTGTGGCGCGCTATAACGCCTGGCGTATGCCCGCCCGCGCAGTGGTAAAGCGTTACCGCGAGCAGGGCTATCGCTGGGCAGATACCGCACGCTCGGGGCAGGTTCGCATTCGCATCAGCCAGGGCCGCTGGCAGATGCAGGGGCTGCGCGAGCAAATAAAGCCGCGCTGGTATCATCAGTGGTTTGGCGTAAAAGATGATTCCAGGTAGAATGAGCGGCTATTTCAAACAGCGTGAATAAATAATGCATCAAGACAAAGATCTCTCAACCTGGCAGACATTCCGCCGGCTCTGGCCAATGATTGCGCCGCACAAGGCTGGCCTTATCGTCTCCGCCGTGGCACTGGTGCTCAATGCGGCAGGCGACACCCTAATGCTCTCCCTGTTGAAACCTTTACTGGATGATGGTTTCGGTAAAGCGGATAAATCTGTTCTGCTGTGGATGCCGCTGGCTGTCATGGGCCTGATGCTGATACGTGGCGTCACCAGCTATATCTCCAGCTACTGCATCTCCTGGGTTTCAGGTAATGTGGTGATGAACATGCGTCGCCGTCTGTTCGGACACATGATGGGAATGCCGGTGGCGTTCTTTGATCAGCAGTCTACCGGCACGCTACTGTCACGTATTACCTATGACTCAGAACAGGTGGCCTCCTCCTCATCCAGTGCCCTGGTAACCGTAGTGCGCGAGGGCGCCTCGATTATCGGCCTGTTTATCATGATGTTCTACTACAGCTGGCAGCTCTCACTGATTTTGATCCTGCTGGCACCGCTGGTCTCGTTCGCAATCCGTACCGTTTCAAAGCGCTTTCGCAACATCAGCCGAAACATGCAGAACACCATGGGACAGGTCACCACCAGCGCAGAACAGATGCTGAAAGGGCACAAAGAAGTGCTGATTTTTGGCGGTCAGGAAGTGGAAGCGGAACGTTTCTCTCAGGTCAGCAATAAAATGCGTCAGCAGGGGATGAAACTGGTTTCTGCCTCATCCATCTCCGATCCGGTGATCCAGCTTATCGCCTCACTGGCGCTGGCGTTTGTACTCTATGCCGCCAGCTTCCCCAGCGTGATGGAAACGCTGACCGCCGGTACCATTACCGTGGTCTTCTCTTCCATGATTGCCCTGATGCGCCCGCTGAAATCGCTGACCAACGTTAACGCCCAGTTCCAGCGCGGTATGGCAGCCTGCCAGACGCTGTTCTCTATCCTCGACAGCGAGCAGGAAGTGGATAACGGCACGCGCACGATTGAGCGTGCTAAGGGCGACGTTGAGTTTCGCAACGTGACCTTTACCTATCCGGGGCGTGAGATCCCGGCGCTGCGCGATATTAACCTGACGCTGCCGGCGGGTAAAACGGTTGCGCTTGTCGGCCGCTCCGGCTCGGGTAAATCGACCATGGCCAGCCTGCTGACGCGTTTTTATGATATCGATTCCGGCGAAATTCGGCTGGATGGACACGATCTGCGTGAATACACCCTGCGCTCATTACGTAATCAGGTAGCGCTGGTATCACAGAATGTGCATCTGTTTAACGACACCATCGCCAATAACATTGCTTATGCGCGTAACGGTGACTATAGCCGGGCACAGATTGAACAGGCCGCTACCATGGCGCACGCTATGGATTTCATTAACAAAATGGATAAAGGCCTGGATACGATCATCGGTGAAAACGGCGTACTGCTCTCTGGTGGCCAGCGCCAGCGTATTGCGATTGCGCGCGCGCTGCTGCGCGACTGCCCGATTCTGATTCTGGATGAGGCGACATCTGCGCTGGATACGGAGTCAGAGCGCGCCATTCAGTCGGCGCTGGATGAGCTGCAGAAAAACCGGACCTCGCTGGTGATCGCACACCGCCTCTCTACCATTGAAAAAGCAGATGAGATCGTGGTGGTCGAGGATGGTCGTATTGTTGAACGCGGTACGCATGAGCTGCTGCTGGCGGAGAAAGGGGCTTATGCACAGCTGCATAAGTTACAGTTCGGTCAATGATTGAGCGCATCTGGAGCGGGCGCTCACCGCTGTGGCTGCTGCTATGGCCGCTCAGCCTGCTTTATGGTGCCATTACCTGGCTGATTCGCCTGAGCTATCAGCGTGGCTGGCAGCAGAGCTGGCGGGCACCCTGTCCGGTGGTGGTGGTCGGTAACCTGACGGCAGGCGGTAACGGTAAGACGCCGGTGGTGATCTGGCTGACAGAAGCGCTGCAGGCGCGCGGGCTGCGTCCGGGCGTAGTGTCACGCGGCTACGGGGGGAAAGCGGCACACTATCCGCTACTGGTGACCGGGGAAACCTCAACGGCCGAGGCAGGGGATGAACCTGTGCTGATTGCGCAACGCACCGGCGTACCGGTTGCCGTGGCGCCCCGGCGCCGTCAGGCTATCGAAGCGCTGCTGGCGGCGCATTCGCTGGACATCATCATCACGGATGATGGCCTGCAGCACTACGCGCTGCAGCGCGATCGCGAAATTGTGGTGGTGGATGGCGTGCGCCGCTTTGGCAACGGCTGGTGGTTACCCGCCGGGCCTATGCGGGAGCGTGCGCACCGGCTGCAGCAGGTGGATGCGGTGATCGTTAATGGTGGCAATGCCATCAGTCCGGAAATTGCCATGACGCTGCAGCCGGGTCGGGCGGTTAACCTGCTATCGGGCGAAACCGCTGCGCTCAGTGCGCTGCCAGATATCGTGGCGATGGCCGGCATTGGTCATCCGCCGCGCTTTTTCGCCACGCTGCAGCAGCAGGGCATTAAAACGGTAGCAGAAATCGCGTTTGCCGATCATCACGCTTACAGCGAGCCGGAGCTTGCCGGCCTGACGCTGAGCGGACAATGTCTGCTGATGACGGAGAAAGATGCGGTGAAGTGCCGCAAGTTTGCGCGCGACAACTGGTGGTATCTGCCGGTAGAGGCGCAGCTTTCTGGTGCGGCAGTGGCACCGCTGCTCGACGATATCACCCGGCTGGCCCGCGGCGCGTAATAGAGTCTGGCAACCGCTATGGTATGCTGACTAACTGACCCCGATCCTGAAAGGAGAAAAGTATGGATCACCGTTTACTTGAGATTGTGGCCTGTCCGGTTTGTAACGGAAAACTCTACTTCAACAAGGCGCAGCAGGAGCTTATCTGCAAGCCTGACGGACTGGCATTCCCGGTCCGGGATGGCATTCCGGTGCTGCTGGAAACCGAGGCGCGAACGCTGACGGCTGAAGAGATCCATCCATGAGTTTTGTTGCTATCATTCCGGCGCGCTACGCTTCGACGCGTCTGCCGGGTAAACCGCTGGTCGATATCCACGGTAAGCCCATGGTCGTGCACGTCATGGAGCGTGCGCGGGAGTCGGGAGCCGATCGCGTAATCGTTGCAACCGATCACCCCGAAGTCGCTGCGGCAGTGACTGCGGCCGGCGGTGAAGTCTGTATGACGCGCGCCGATCATCAGTCCGGCACCGAACGGCTGGCTGAAGTCATTGAAGCCTGCAACTTTGACGATGACACTATCATTGTCAATGTGCAGGGCGATGAGCCGATGATCCCGGCCGGCATTGTGCGTCAGGTGGCGGAGAATCTCGCCGCGGCAGAGGCTGGCATGGCCACGCTGGCGGTGCCAATCGCTGATGCCGATGAGGCGTTTAATCCGAATGCGGTTAAAGTGGTAACCGACCGGCAGGGCTACGCGCTCTATTTCTCACGGGCCACCATTCCCTGGGATCGCGAGCGCTATGCGCAGTCGCGTGAGCAGGCGGGAGATACGCTGCTGAGGCATATCGGTATTTATGCCTACCGCGCCGGCTTTATTCGCCGCTACGTCGCCTGGCAGCCCTGTGCGCTGGAGCAGATTGAGCTACTGGAGCAGCTGCGCGTGCTCTGGTATGGCGAAAAAATTCATGTGGCCGTTGCCACAACTATCCCGAGCGTGGGCGTGGATACACCAGAAGATCTGGCGCGCGTACGCGCGGCGATGCAGCGTTAACTCTCTCTGTCAGGCCAGCAGGCGCAACGCCGCTGGCTCTGTCTGACACTTTAGCTTTCTGGCATCAGGGCGCAGCGTCGTCACGGCTGCCCGACTGACCGCGCAAATGCTGCCAGATCTGTCCCAGCGTCTCATAAATAGCCCGTTCACTGTGGCTCAGCCAGAGTGGCGAGGGCAGCGCACGCTCCCAGCCGTTAAGCGGCGAGACGATCGCCATCTGATTGGCGGGCGCGGGGATCGGTGCCAGTCCGGCGTGGTGAAAAAAAGCCATCGCACGCGGCAGATGATTGGCGGAGGTGACCAGCAGAAATGCGCTGCTGCCCGTCATCTGTTTTACCGCCTGCGCCTCTTCAGCGGTATCTTTCGGCGAATCAAGCGTAATGATGGCGCTATGCGGTACGCCAAGGCTCATCGCGACGTCGGCGGCAACCGCGGCGTTGCTGCGCGGATTCTGGCCTGCCGCCGCACCGGTAAAAATCATTTTGGCCTGCGGGTTGCGTCGCCACTGCCTTACGCCCTCCGTCACGCGCGGCAGGCTGTTACCAATCAGGTTAGAGCCGGGCGCCCAGTCCGGGTTCCAGGTATAACCGCCGCCCAGCACCACAATCCAGGCCACCGGCGTCGTACCGTTCCACGTCGGGTAGCGGTTTTCCAGCGGCAGCAGCAGGCGATCGGCCACCGGCTGCAGACTCAGCAACAGCAGCAGCAGCCAGCTGACGGAGAGTAAAACTTTGGCGCTTTTTTGCCAGCGCGTCAGCCAGAGCAGCAAAAGTCCGGCTGCCATCAGCAGTAACAGCAGCGGCAAAGGCAGAAGCAAACCGCCAGTGACTTTTTTTAAGGCAAATAACATCCTTTTTTACTCCTTTTGTCTGAAAAAACAGCAGCCAGACAGTTACTGCAGCGTGAAAGGTTCATTCCTGGTGAGCCTGTGACAAAATAGCACAAGTTAACTGCCGCAAACCGGAGCGCACACCATGCAGGATCGTAATTTCGACGATCTGGCGGATAAATTCTCGCAAAACATTTACGGCACCCGCAAAGGGCTGGTGCGTCAGGCCATTCTGTGGGATGAGCTGGAGGCGCTGCTGCCGTCACTGCCTGCCGGACCGCTCGCTGTGCTGGATGCTGGCGGCGGCGTGGGTCAAATCTCCAGCGGACTCGCTGCCCGCGGGCATCAGGTCACGCTCTGCGATCTCTCCGCTGAAATGCTGAAACTGGCGGCGGACCACGCACGGGAAACCGGCGTCAGCCACAATATGCGGTTCCGGCAAGTCAGCGCTCAGCAGGTAGGCGAGCATTTGGATACGCCAGTCGATCTGGTATTGTTTCACGCGGTGCTGGAGTGGGTGGCCGATCCGCTGGCCGTGCTGCAGGCGCTGTGGCAGACGCTGAAACCAGGCGGTGTGCTGTCGCTGATGTTTTACAACGCGCACGGGCTGACGTTTCGCACGCTTACGCTGGGTAATTTCGGCTACCTGCGCGCCAATATGACCAAACGCAAAAAGCGTACCCTGTCGCCCGATTTTCCGCGCGAGCCGCAGGACGTCTATCAATGGCTGACGCAGTGCGGTTTTGTGATTGAGCAGCGCACCGGTGTTCGCGTGTTCAGTGATTACATGAAACCGCAGCCCGGTGCAGGTAAGAGCGTGGAAGAGATTATTGAAATGGAGCGGCGCTACTGTCGTCAGGAGCCCTTTTTAAGCTTAGGGCGTTATATCCATGTGACGGCGCGCAAACCCAGGTAAAAGGATCAACTATGAGCGATTTTTCCCAGACGGTGCCAGAACTGGTGGCCTGGGCACGCAAAAACGATTTCTCGCTTGCGCTGCCGGTAGAACGTCTGGCCTTTTTGCTGGCCATCGCCACCCTTAACGGTGAGCGCATGGACGGTGAAATGAGTGAAGGTGAGCTGACTGACGCCTTTCGTCACGTCAGCAAAGCGTTTGAACAGACGCATGAAACCGTCCAGGTGCGTGCGAACAATGCGATTAACGACCTGGTACGGCAGCGACTGCTTAACCGGTTTACCAGCGAGGTGTCTGAAGGGCACGCTATCTATCGCCTGACGCCGCTGGGAATTGGCATCACCGACTACTATATCCGCCAGCGCGAATTCTCTACGCTGCGTCTCTCAATGCAGCTCTCAATTGTGGGTCAGGAGCTGAAGCGCGCTGCTGACGCCGCTGAAGAAGATGGCGATGAGTTTCACTGGCACCGCAACGTATTTGCTCCGCTGAAATATTCGGTTGCCGAGATTTTTGACAGCATCGATATGACGCAGCGCCTGATGGATGAGCAGCAGCAGACGGTAAAAAATGATATCGCCGCGCTGCTCAATAAAGACTGGCGCGCCGCGATCTCCAGCTGTGAACTGCTGCTCTCTGAGACCTCCGGCACGCTGCGTGAACTGCAGGATACGCTGGAAGCGGCGGGCGATAAGCTGCAGGCTAACCTGCTGCGCATCCAGGATGCCACGCTGAGCAGTCCCGATCTCGGTTTTGTCGACAAACTGGTTTATGACCTGCAGAACAAACTCGATCGCATTATCAGCTGGGGTCAGCAGGCGATTGACCTGTGGATCGGCTATGACCGTCACGTACATAAGTTTATCCGTACCGCGATTGATATGGATAAAAATCGGGTCTTTGCACAGCGACTGCGTCAGTCGGTACAGAACTATTTTGATCAGCCGTGGATGCTGACTTACGCCAGCGCTGACCGCCTGCTCGATATGCGCGATGAAGAGATGACGCTGCGTAACGATGAGGTCATGGGCGAGCTTCCGCCGGAAATGGAGTATGAAGAGTTTAACGAGATCCGCGAGCAGCTGGCCGCCATGATTGAAGAGGCGCTGGCTGTATATCGTCGCGAGCAAAAACCGCTGCATCTTGCCACCGTCATGCGCGAATATCTTGCGCAATATCCGCGCGCGCGCCATTTCGATCTGGCGCGTATCGTGATCGATCAGGCGGTGCGGCTGGGCGTTGCTGAAGCAGATTTAGCCGGTTTGCCAGCAGAATGGCAGACCATTAATGATTACGGAGCCAAGGTGCAGGCGCATGTCATCGACAAATATTGAACAAGTGATGCCGGTTAAACTGGCACTGGCGCTGGCCAATCCCCTTTTTCCGGCGCTCGACAGTCAGCTGCGCGCAGGCCGGCATATCGGTATCGAAGAGCTGGATAATCACGCTTTTCTGATGGACTACCAAACCTATCTTGAAGAGTTTTATGCTCGCTATAACGTGGAGCTGATCCGCGCGCCAGAAGGCTTTTTCTACCTGCGGCCGCGCTCAACCACGCTGATCCCACGCTCGGTGCTCTCTGAGCTGGATATGATGGTAGGCAAAATTCTCTGTTACCTCTATCTGAGCCCGGAGCGTCTGGCAAACGAGGGTATTTTTACCCAGCAGGAGCTCTATGATGAGCTGCTGTCGCTGGCGGATGAACACAAGCTGCTTAAGCTGGTTAATCAGCGCTCAACCGGTTCCGATCTCGATCGCACCCGCCTGCAGGAGAAGATGCGCGCCTCACTGAGCCGTCTGCGCCGCCTGGGAATGGTGTGGTTTATGGGTAACGACAGCAGCAAATTTCGCATTATGGAATCAGTCTTTCGCTTTGGTGCTGACGTACGCAGCGGTGACGATGCGCGTGAGGCGCAGCTGCGCCTGATCCGCGTGGGTGAAGCGATGACACCCGAAGAGGCTGCCGTTTCTGCAACAGCCGATGAGGCGGAGCAGGAGAGTGAACATTCAGAGAGCGGTGATGCGACTGATAACGCGGAGGAGAAGCAGGTATGATTGAACGCGGTAAGTTTCGTTCGCTGACACTGATCAACTGGAATGGCTTTTTTGCCCGCACCTTTGATCTCGATGAACTGGTGACCACGCTTTCAGGCGGTAACGGTGCCGGTAAATCCACCACCATGGCCGCGTTTGTTACGGCGATGATCCCCGATTTAACCCTGCTGCACTTCCGTAACACAACGGAAGCAGGCGCCACGTCAGGTTCCCGCGACAAAGGTCTGCACGGTAAACTGCGCGCTGGCGTCTGCTATTCAGTGCTCGATGTCGTCAACTCACGCCATCAGCGCGTTGTGGTCGGGGTGCGTCTGCAGCAGGTGGCCGGGCGCGATAAAAAAGTGGATATCAAACCCTTCAGTATTCATGGCCTGCCCGCGGATGCGCTGCCCACGGACATGCTGACCGAGATCCTTAACAGCCGTCAGGCGCGTGTGCTGCCGCTGACAGAGGTTAAAGATCGCGTTGAAGCGCAGGAAGGCGTGCAGTTCCGCCAGTACAGCTCCATTACTGATTATCACGCCATGCTGTTTGAACTCGGCGTGGTGCCGCGTCGCCTGCGTTCAGCCAGCGATCGCAGTAAATTCTACCGGCTGATTGAGGCGTCCCTCTACGGCGGTATCTCCAGCGCCATCACCCGTTCGCTGCGTGACTATCTGCTGCCGGAAAACGGCGGCGTGCGTAAAGCGTTTCAGGATATGGAAGCAGCACTGCGTGAGAACCGCATGACGCTGGAAGCGATTCGCGTGACGCAGTCCGATCGCGATCTGTTCAAACATCTGATCTCTGAGGCGACCAGCTACGTCTCAGCTGACTATATGCGTCATGCAAACGAACGGCGCGTACATCTGGATGGGGCGCTGCAGCTGCGCAATGAGCTGTTCAGCAGCCGCAACCAGCTGGTGTCGGAGCAGTATCGTCACGTGGAAATGGCGCGTGAGCTGGCTGAGCACAGCGCCGCTGAAAGCGATCTGGAAATCGATTATCAGGCGGCCAGCGATCATCTTAATCTGGTGCAGACCGCAATGCGCCAGCAGGAGAAAATCGCGCGTTATGACGCCGATCTCGAAGAGCTGAGCTACCGGCTGGAAGAGCAGAATGAGGTCGTAGCTGAAGCGCGTGAGATCCAGGAAGAGAATGAGGCGCGCGCCGAAGCCGCTGAAATTGAAGTGGATGAGCTGAAAAGTCAGCTGGCCGATTTCCAGCAGGCGCTGGATGTGCAGCAGACGCGCTCTATTCAGTATCAGCAGGCGCTGCAGGCGCTGGAGAAAGCCCGTACGCGCTGCCAGCTGCCGGACCTGACGATTGATAACGCCGCTGACTGGCTGGAGACGTTCCAGGCACGCAACGAAGAGGCGACCGGCCAGCTGCTGCGGCTGGAGCAGAAACTGAGTATGGCGGAAGCCGCACACAGCCAGTTTGAGCAGGCGCTGGCGCTGGTGACCAGCATTGCCGGTGAGGTCAGCCGTCAGGACGCCTGGCAGGTGGGCCGCCAGCTGCTGCGCGACGCCGCAAATCAGCGTCACTATGCCGATCAGCTGGCGTCACTGCGGCTGCGTCTTAACGAATCAGAAGGTCGCCTGCGCGAGCAGCATGAGGCTGAACGCCTGCTGGCAGAGTTCTGCAAACGTCAGGGCCAGCACTATGAAGCAGACGCGCTGGAAGGGCTGCAGCGCGAGCTGGAAGCGCAGATTGAGCAGCTCAGCGCCACCGTTGCCGATGCCGGTGAACAGCGCATGCAGATGCGTCAGGAGCTGGAGCAGCTGCGCGAACGTATCGCAACGCTGACGGCACGCGCACCGCACTGGCTGGCCGCTCAGGAGATCCTGACGCAGCTTAGCGAACAGACCGGTGAGCAGCTGAGCAGCAGTCAGCAGGTGACCGCCTTTATGCAGCAGCTGCTGGAGCGCGAGCGTGAAACCACCGTAGAGCGCGATGAAATTGCGGCGCGTAAACGCGACGTTGAGCAGCAGATTGAACGCCTCAGCCAGCCAGGCGGCGCGGAAGATGCACGCCTCACGCAGCTGGCAGAACGCTTTGGCGGCGTGCTGCTCTCCGAAATTTATGACGATGTTACGCTGGACGATGCCCCCTATTTTTCCGCGCTCTACGGGCCTTCCCGCCACGCCATCGTGGTGCCGGATCTGTCGCTGATACGCGAACAGCTCGAAGGGCTGGAAGAGTGCCCGGAAGATCTCTATCTGATCGAGGGCGATCCGCAATCCTTTGATGACAGCGTCTTCAGCGTAGATGAGCTGGATAAAGCTGTCGTGGTCAAAGTCGCCGAGCGTCAGTGGCGCTATTCGCGTTTTCCTAAGGTGCCGCTGTTTGGCCGCGCCGCACGTGAAAACCAGCTTGAGCTGCTGGGCATTGAACGCGACAGGCTGGCAGAACGCTACGCGACGCTCTCATTTGACGTACAGAAAACGCAGCGTCTGCATCAGTCTTTCAGCCGCTTTATCGGCAGCCATCTGGCGGTGGCGTTTGATGAGGATCCGGAAGCGCAAATCCGTCAGCTTAACGGCCGGCGCAGTGAGCTGGAGCGCGGACTGGCGCAGCATGAGAGTAATAACCAGCAGCAGCGTGCGCAGTTTGAACAGGCGCGCGACGGCGTCGCCCAGCTTAACCGCCTGCTGCCGCGCGTCAACCTGCTGCTGGATGACACCCTGCCGGATCGCTGCGAAGAGATCCGTGAGCGGGTGGAAGAGGCGCAGGAGGCGGCGCGCTTCCTGCACCAGCACGGCAGCAAACTCAGCAAGCTGGAGTCGCTGGTGGCGGTGCTGCAGAACGATCCGCAGCAGCACGATCAGCTGCAGCGTGACTACCAGCAGGCGCAGGCGCAGCAGCTCAGCGCGCGCCAGCAGGCGTTTGCGCTGACGGAAGTGGTGCAGCGCCGCGCCCACTTCAGCTATGCCGATTCAGCCGGGATGCTGACCGGCAACAGCGATCTCTCTGATAAGCTGCGGCAGCGCCTGGAACAGGCTGAAGGCGAGCGCAGCCGCGCCCGCGAACGCCTGCGTGAACATCAGGCGCAGCTGACGCAGTACTCGCAGGTGCTGGCCTCGCTGCGCAGTTCGCACGATGCCAAACGCGACATGCTGAAAGAGCTGCAGCAGGAGATGCAGGATATCGGCGTTCACGCCGATGCCAGCGCGGAAGAGCGGGCGCGTATCCGGCGCGATGAACTCTATACCGCGCTCAGCCATAACCGGGCGCGGCGTAACCAGCTGGAGAAACAGCTGACGTTCTGTGAAGCAGAAATGGACAGCCTGCAGAAAAAGCTGCGTAAGCTGGAGCGCGATTATCGCGTCCTGCGTGAGCAGGTGGTCAGTGCCAAAGCGGGCTGGTGCTCGGTACTGCGTCTGGTGAAAGACAACGGCGTGGAGCGACGTCTGCACCGGCGCGAGCTGGCCTATATGAGCGGTGACGAGCTGCGCTCAATGTCCGATAAAGCCCTTGGCGCGCTGCGTCTTGCGGTCGCGGATAATGAACATCTGCGTGACGTTCTGCGCATGTCGGAAGATCCCAGACGTCCGGAGCGTAAAATTCAGTTCTTTATCGCCGTTTATCAGCATCTGCGCGAACGTATCCGTCAGGATATTATCCGCACTGACGATCCGGTCGAGGCGATTGAGCAGATGGAGATTGAGCTGAACCGTCTGACCGAAGAGCTGACGGCGCGTGAGCAGACGCTGGCGATCAGCTCACGCAGTGCGGCCAATATTATTCGCAAGACTATTCAGCGCGAACAGAACCGCATCCGGCAGCTGAACCAGGGGCTGCAGACGGTGAGTTTTGGTCAGGTGAAGAGCGTGCGGCTTAACGTCAACGTGCGTGAGACGCACGCTACGCTGCTGGATACGCTCTCCGAAGAGCACGAGCAGCATCAGGATCTCTTTACCAGTAACCGGCTGACATTCTCGGAAGCGCTGGCCAAACTCTATCAGCGTCTCAATCCGCAGATTGATATGGGCCAGCGTACGCCGCAGACCATCGGTGAGGAGCTGCTGGATTACCGCAACTATCTGGAGATGGAAGTTGAAGTAAACCGCGGTTCCGACGGCTGGCTGCGCGCGGAAAGCGGGGCGCTCTCAACCGGCGAGGCGATCGGTACCGGGATGTCAATTCTGGTGATGGTTGTGCAGAGCTGGGAAGAGGAGTCGCGTCGTCTGCGCGGCAAAGATATCTCGCCGTGCCGTCTGCTGTTCCTCGATGAAGCGGCGCGTCTGGATGCCCGCTCAATCGCGACGCTGTTTGAACTCTGTGAGCGTCTGGAGATGCAGCTGGTGATCGCCGCGCCGGAAAATATCAGTCCGGAAAAAGGCACCACCTATAAACTGGTTCGTAAAGTATTTAACAATACGGAGCATGTGCACGTAGTGGGCCTGCGTGGTTTTTCCGCCGATCCGGCACCGGTAAAAACGGCGCAAAGCGAGCTGGGGCTGGAAACGCAAAATAGCTAAGCGCCTGTCTGGTTAAACCGCGCAACCAGCGTTAATCTGTAAACGGCATTGGCCCTGAGAGGCGAATGCCGTTTTTTCTTTATATACTCATCATGAAAGTCAGGTTGTACGCAGCGCACAGGGCAGGCTGCGTCTCAGGTAACAAGGGGGCAGGGATGTTGCTGAGTAAAACGTTCAGATTTAATCGCATGGCGCTGGTGTTTAGCGTTGTGCTGGCAGGCTTGCCGCTGGCCGCAGGGCAGGCTGCACAAACCGCCAGCATGACAGCCGGCGGGCACGGCACCACGTCAGTGGCGGCCAGCCAGCAGCAGATCCTGCAGGCGTTCAGCGCCAGCGATCGCCCTTTTTACCTGCCGGGCCTGGCGGGTCTCTATGCAGCGCGCGGAATGGCGCCACTCTGGCAGGACCGCGATGCGGTACAGGCGTTTCAGCAGCAGCTGGCTGAGGTCGCGCTTTCAGGCGTGCAGCCGCAGTTCAGCCGCTGGGTTGAGCGGCTGACCGATCCGGACATTAAAGGCTTTGCGCGTGACGTGGTGCTGAGCGATGCCATGCTGGGTTATCTGCAGTTTGTGGCGGGCGTACCGGCGCAGGGTGAAACCTGGCTTTACAGTAACGTGCCCTACCGGCTTACCATGCCGTCGCTGTCAGCGATCAATCAGTGGCAGAATGCGGTCAACGCTGGCGGCAGCCGCGCGTTTGTGATCTCTCTGCAGCCGCAGCATCCGCAGTATCAGCCGATGCATGCGGCGCTGAAAACGCTGCTTACAGATAATCGTCCCTGGCCGCAGCTGCGTGACAAAGCGACGCTGCGTCCGGGGCAGGTTAGCGATGATGTGCCGGCGCTGCGGGAAATCCTTCAGCGCACCGGTATGCTGACCGCATCTGACCACACTACTACGCCAGCACCGGATGAAGATGCGGTGCCGGCAGGTGCCGTGCCGATCGCTGAAAGCCAGCCGGTAGCAGTGAGCCCCTCCGCCACCAGCGTCACCGATCTCCCGGCTCCGACGCCGCAGCCGGCAGGAAATATCCTGGCCGGGTCACCTTCTGCAGCCAGCAATATCTATGACACTGCGCTGGTTGAGGGCGTGAAGCGCTTTCAGCACTGGCAGGGACTGGCAGATGACGGCGCAATTGGCCCGCGCACCCGCGAGTGGCTCAATGTCTCACCGCAGATGCGCGCCTCGCTGCTGGCGCTGAACATTCAGCGTCTGCGGCTGCTGCCGGATGATATGCATAACGGAATAATGGTGAATATTCCCAACTATTCGCTGACCTACTATAACAACGGCAGTACGGTGCTCTCATCGCGGGTTATTGTTGGACGGCCCGATCGCAAAACGCCGCTGATGCGCAGCGCGCTCAACAACGTGGTGCTCAATCCGCCGTGGAACGTGCCGACCACGCTGGTGCGTCAGGATATTGTGCCAAAGGTGAAGCAGGATCCCGGTTATCTCTACCGGCACGGCTATACGCTGCTGTCGGGCTGGAGCGCTGACGCTGAAGTGATCGACCCGACGATGATCAACTGGCAGATGGTTTCAGCTGCCAGCTTCCCGTATCGCATCCGTCAGGCACCGGGCGCTACCAATTCACTGGGACGCTATAAGTTTAATATGCCCAGTTCAGACGCCATCTATCTGCACGATACGCCAAACCACGGCCTGTTTCAGCGCGATATTCGTGCGCTCAGCTCCGGCTGCGTACGCGTAAATAAAGCCTCCGATCTGGCTAACCTGCTGCTGCAGGACGCTGGCTGGAATGATAGCCGTATTTCCAGCACGCTGAAGCAGGGTGACACGCGCTATGTGCCGATTCGGCATCGTATTCCGGTCAACCTGTACTATCTGACCGCCTGGGTCAGCGATGACGGACAGGCGCAATATCGTACAGATATTTACAATTATGATAATACGGCGCGTTCCGGTAGCCAAGTGCTGGCGCGGGCAGGGCAGCTCCTGCTGTAGCGTGCTGATTTTCGCCAGATTGTTGATAAGCGAAACGCCTCTTAAACCCGGCCAGAAATTTGCTTCTGGTCGGGTTTTGCACATTCTGAGACAGATTCCGGGTTGACTGATATCCATGCTGCCGTTACTGTGCGGCCTTGTGTACTTTTTACACATTCAATGTGTTTTATTCAGGTAACCTCGTTTCATGGCTAATATCGATTCTCAGCGCCGCCGCTTACTGCTGCTTGGCGGCGCAGCAGCAGGCCTCTCCCTGCTCCCCGGCTCAGCGCTGGCCTCTGTGTCGACCTCTCGTCCGCGTATTCTGACGCTCAGCAACATGCATACCGGTGAAACCCTTAAAACCGAGTTTTTCAACGGTAAAAGCTACGACCGCGACGAGCTGGCGCGTCTTAACCACTTTTTCCGCGACTATCGCGCGAATAAAGTGAAAAGTATCGATCCCCATCTGTTCGATCAGCTCTACCGCCTGCAGGCGCTGCTGGATACCCGCAAACCGGTGCAGCTCATCTCAGGCTATCGCACGCTGTCGACCAACAATATGCTGCGCGAATCGGGCCCTGGCGTGGCGAAGCATAGCTACCATACCAAAGGCCAGGCGATGGATTTCCATATTGAGGGCATTGCCCTGAGCAATGTGCGTAAAGCGGCGTTATCTATGCGCGCGGGTGGTGTAGGATATTATCCACGCAGCAACTTCGTACACATAGATACCGGGCCTGCAAGGCACTGGTCCTGACGCCGGCAGCGCTGCGTGTGCCGGTCATGGAGCGTTATGAATTATCACATTATTCCGGTTACCGCCTTTTCGCAAAACTGCTCAGCTATCTGGGATGAAGAGACGGCGATTGCCGCCCTGGTCGATCCCGGCGGCGATGCGGAGACCATCAAAGCGGCGCTGGCGGAGCGCGGCCTGAAGCCGTCGCAGATTTTGCTGACGCACGGCCACCTCGACCATGCCGGCGCGGCGGCTGAGCTGGCGGCCCATTTTCAGATACCGGTAACCGGCCCGCATCAGCTGGATAAGGTCTGGCTCGATAATCTGCCCACGCAGAGCCGGATGTTTGGCCTGCCGGAGTGTGCACCGCTGACGCCGGATCGCTGGCTGGAAGAGGGTGATGTGGTGGAGCTGGGCAACGTGGCGCTGGAGGTGCTGCACTGTCCGGGTCATACCCCGGGGCACATTGTCTTTTTTGACCGCGCCGGAAAGCTGCTTATCTCAGGAGACGTGATCTTCAGCGGCGGCGTCGGGCGCACCGACTTCCCGCAGGGCAGCCACAGCGATCTGATCAGTGCCATCAAAACCAAACTGCTGCCGCTGGGCGACGACATTGCATTTGTACCCGGGCACGGGCCGGTATCCACGCTGGGACGTGAACGGCTGACCAATCCTTTCCTGCAGTAGCCATAAAAAAAAGCGGCGGGTGAGAGCTTCACCCGCCGCCTGTTCACGCATTTCGCTTAAAGTACGGCGACTATCGCTTCACACAGCGCCGACATATTATCCGGCGTCATGCCTGCCACGTTAACGCGACCTGAGTTCACCGCATATACGCCAAATTCGTCACGCAGACGCACAACCTGATCTTTAGTCAGGCCGCTGAATGAGAACATGCCGTTCTGTTTAATGATGAAGCTGAAATCCTGACGCGCGCCTTTTTCTGCCAGCGTATTCACAAACAGCTGACGCATGCGCTGAATACGCTGACGCATATCGGTCAGCTCCTGTACCCAGATAGTCCGCAGCGCCTCATTGCTGAGGATAGTGGCGACAACGGCAGCGCCGTGCGACGGCGGATTGGAGTAGTTGGCACGGATGCTGTATTTCACCTGGCTGAACGCGGTTTTAGCCGCGTCGCTGCTGGCCGCTACCAGCGTCAGGGCGCCGACGCGCTCGTTATAGAGGCCAAAGTTCTTAGAGTAGGAGCTGGCAACCAGCAGCTCCTGATGGGCTGCGGCAAAAATGCGCAGGCCTTCAGCATCTTCATCCAGACCGCGTGCAAAACCCTGATAGGCGAAGTCAAACAGCGGCAGCCAGCCCTTTTCCTGCGACAGCGCTGCGAGCTGTTGCCACTGCTCGCGCGTCGGATCGATGCCGGTCGGATTATGGCAGCAGCCGTGGAACAGCACCACGTCGCCCGCCTGCGCCTGCTGCAGCGCCGCCAGCATGCCGTCGAAATCGAGCGTGTGGTTTGCGGCGTCGTAGTACTGATATTCACACACCTCAAGGCCGGCAGCGTTAAACACGTTTTTATGGTTTGGCCAGCTTGGATTGCTCACCCAGACGCGTTTAACGCTGGTCTGCGTGGCGAGAAAATCCGCCGCCACGCGCAGGGCGCCGGTGCCACCTGGCGTCTGCGCCGTGCAGGCGCGGCCTGCGGCAATAAGCGGGCTGTCGTTGCCAAACAGCAGCACCTGAGTGCAGCGGGCAAAATCGGGCAGGCCGTCAATGCTCAGGTAGTTTTTAGTCGTCTCATTTTCCAGCAGATACTGCTCAGCTTTTTTCACGCTGGTCAGCACCGGCGTTTTTCCGGTTTCATCTTTGTATACGCCAATGCCCAGATTAATTTTATGCGGACGGTCATCAGCGCGAAACAGATCGGCCAGCCCCAGAATAGGGTCGGCAGGTGCGGCAGAGATAGATTCAAACATGAGTCAGTTCCGTTTGGGTGAACTTTAGCGAAATGAGCTATCAGGTTAACGTCAGACGCGGGGCTTGCCAACCGCCCATCTCAAAAAGAATTGTGCCGCTGGCGGATATAAGCGCTGCTAATTGCGAGGTGGATCACTGAAAAGAAAAACGGAGCCATCAGGCTCCGTTTTATGTGGTTAAACCGTGCTGATTCGCAGAATCAGAACTGGTAAACCAGGCCTACGCCAACGGTATCATCGGTAGTGATGCCAGCAGCGCGGGTAAAGTCATTTTCATCCATCAGGTTGATCTGGTAGTCAACATAGGTAGACATGTTTTTGTTGAAGTAGTAGTAAGTACCCACTGAAACGTACTTATACAGGTCCTGATCGCCCCAGGTCTCGATGTCCTTGCCTTTAGACTGGACGTAAGCCAGGGATGGGCGCAGACCGAAGTCGAACTGGTACTGAGCTACAACTTCAAACTTCTGCTCTTTGTTTACTGCACCGTTGAGTTCTGCAGGAGTATCAGCGTTAGTTGTAATCCAGGTTGAGTTACGGCTCTCACCGTACATCGCAGCCAGGTATACGTTGTTCGCATCATATTTCAGCGCGGTTGACCAGGCGTCAGCTTTCTCGCTGCCGTTGCCATAGAAAGCGCCCTGCTGGCCGTTGGTACGGTCAGAAGAGGAGTATGCCGCAGAAACACCTACGCCGATCTCAGAGGTATAGGTTAAAGAAGTACCCCAGCCGTCGCCGTTTGCGCGATCTGCTCCACGACCGTTTGTGGACTCTTCGTTTTTGCCCTGATACTGAGCCGCGAACGCCAGGCCATCAACCAGACCAAAGAAGTTGCTGTTGCGGTAGGTCGCCAGACCGTTAGAACGACCCAGCATAAAGTTGTCAGAACGGCCAGAGTCGCCGCCGAATACTGGCAGAACGTCGGTCCACGCCAGTGGATCGTAGCCTACGCCGTAGTTACGACCGTAGTCGAATGAGCCGTAGTCGCCAAATTTCAGACCGGCAAAGCCCAGACGGGTTTTGGAACCTTCAGTACCCTGAGATTCAGCAACGTTTGCCTGGATGTTGTATTCCCACTGGCCGTAACCGGTCAGCTGGTCGGTAATCTGCGTTTCACCCTTGAAACCAAAGCGCACATAAGAGGCGTCGCCGTCGTTGCCAGCGTCGTCAGAGAATGTGTGGCGTGCGTCAACTTTTCCGTAGAGGTCCAGTTTGTTGCCATCTTTGTTATAGATTTCTGCTGCATTTGCTGCACCGGCAGCTAACAGAGCAGGGATAACCACTGCAAGAATGTTGCGCTTCATCATTATTTATTACCCTCATTGGAGTTATCTGGACACCTGCCACTGCCGTCAGGAAAACTTTACAGGAACCCTGAAAGAAGTTTGGTGTCTCATATGTCTGCACGCATCTTTTCACTCCGCAGTTGCTATTTCTAGCCCGAAAATGATTCAAATCTCCTAATTGAGTATCAAAAAGAAAAATTGTGTGACAATTTGTAATAATTACGGAACTTTGTGAGATATCTCAAGATTTACAAAAATAAAAAAAGGCCGGCAGTGCCGACCTCGGTATATATATGAATTTCTTATATTTAATTGCGCAAATCAGAAATTCGCGTTGCGCGGAGTACGCGGGAAGGGGATAACGTCCCTTACATTTTGTACGCCAGTGACATAGGCGATCAAACGTTCAAACCCTAAACCAAAGCCGGCGTGCGGTACGGTGCCGTAACGACGCAGGTCGCGATACCACCAGTAATCCTCTTTGTTCAGCCCCATCTCTGCCAGACGGGCATCCAGCACATCCAGCCGCTCTTCACGCTGCGATCCACCAATAATTTCGCCAATACCCGGCGCCAGCACGTCCATTGCCGCTACGGTTTTACCGTCATCATTCATACGCATGTAGAACGCTTTAATATCTTTCGGGTAGTTCTTCACCACCACCGGCGCCTTGAAGTGTTTCTCGGCCAGATAGCGCTCATGTTCAGAAGAGAGATCCACACCCCATGCAACCGGGTTTTCAAAGCTCTGGCCGCTCTTCAGCAATATGTCAACTGCGTCGGTATAGTCTACCTGCGCAAAATCGGTGGTAACAAAACGCTCAAGACGCGCAACGGCATCTTTATCCACGCGCTCGGCAAAGAACGCCATGTCATCGGCACGTTCATTTAGTACAGCTTTGAAGACATATTTCAGCATCGCTTCAGCCAGCGCTGCGGCGTCATCCAGCGTGGCAAAGGCCACTTCCGGCTCCAGCATCCAGAATTCCGCCAGGTGGCGGCTGGTGTTGGAGTTTTCCGCGCGGAACGTCGGGCCAAAGGTGTAGACTTTTGACAACGCACAGGCATACGTTTCAGCATTCAGCTGACCCGATACGGTCAGGAACGCCTCTTTACCGAAGAAATCTTTGTCATAATCCACTTTGCCCTGCGGATCGCGCGGCAGGTTTTCCATATCCAGCGTCGATACGCGGAACATTTCGCCTGCACCTTCCGTATCAGATGCGGTGATCAGCGGTGTGGAAACCCAGAAATAACCGTTTTCATGGAAAAAGCGATGCAGCGCCTGCGCCAGGGTATGACGCACGCGCGCGACGGCGCCAACCAGGTTAGTACGCGGGCGCAGGTGAGCCACTTCGCGCAGATACTCGATGCTGTGACGTTTGGCAGCCATCGGGTAAGTGTCAGGATCGTCAACCCAGCCGGTCACTTCAACACGGGTGGCCTGCAGCTCAAATGCCTGACCCTGGCCCGGTGATTCCACCACGGTGCCGGTAACAATGACCGAGCAGCCTGTGGTCAGACGCAGCACTTCATCCTGATAATTATTCAGAGAATTATTGACGACAGCCTGAACGGGATTAAAGCAGGAGCCGTCATAAACGGCGATAAAGGAAAGACCGGCTTTGGAATCTCTTCGGGTACGCACCCAGCCGCGTACGGTGACTTCACTGTCAACCGCGACCCGGCCGTGCAGTACATCCGCTACAGGCACTACGCTCATAAAAATCTCTCTATATATAGATGAAATAACAGGTGTCCCGCCGCACCCGGCTATCGTCACAGGTGACGTATGGTGCTGGCAGAAACAGCCAATTCTCCCACGTTCAGGGGTGTTGCTATGTTACTTGTGAGCCATCAGGAAACAAGCAAAATTGCGGGAAGTGAGTGATTTTAATGGCGACGGGCAGGGGAGTGAACCCTGCCCGGGGCAGGTCAGCTGGCGCGTTTGACCAGCGGCAGGTCAAATGCTTTGCGCAGCGCGCGCACGAAGGCTTTATCCTGACAAATGGTTTTACCCGGGCTGTCAGAGAGTTTAGCGACCGGTTTGCCATTGCAGCTGACCAGTTTGATCACGATGTTAAGCGGCGTTACGCCCGGAATGTCGCAGGTCAGGCGCGTGCCGATACCAAACACCACGTTGGCACGCTGACCAAAGTGACGATAGAGCGCCAGCGCTTTATCCAGGTTGAGATTGTCTGAGAACACCAGCGTTTTGCTGCGCGGATCGATACCGAGCCGCTCATAGTGCGCAACGGCTTTCTCGCCCCACTCAACCGGATCGCCGGAGTCGTGGCGCAGTCCCTGATAGCGATGGGCAAAGCCGGGACCAAAATCGCGCAAAAAGGCGTCCATGGTGATGCAGTCCGTGAGCGCAATGCCCAGCTGATTATCATACTCATCCAGCCACGACTGCAGCGCCGCACGCTGGCTGTTGGCCAGCACCGGGCTGATCTGCTGATGCGCCTGAAACCACTCATGGGCCTGGGTACCGACCGGCGTCAGCTGCAGACGACGCGCCAGATCGTAATTACTGGTGCCCACCAGCCACGGAAACTCTGCTTTCAGCGTACTGACAATCGCTTCCTGCACCTCCTGTGAGTAGCGGCGGCGCGTGCCGAAATCCATCAGCTGAAAGCGCGACATATCAAGATCGGCAACCTGCATCTGGAAGGCTGAAAGCTTTTGCTGCAGATGCGCGACCGCCTGCTCTGCGGCGATCTGCGGCGTGCGGTGGCGATGTACCACTTCACTGATCAGCGCCAGCAGCGGTACTTCCCACAGAATGACCTCACGCCACGGGCCGCGGATCTGGATGCGCAGCTGGCCCCGCTCGTCCCGTACCTCAACCTGCGCCGGATTAAAGCGAAAGGCGCGTAGCCAGGTCAGATAGTCGTGCTGAAAAAAAGGCAGGTTACTGAGCCAGGCAAACTCATCATCGCTCAGGGTCAGATTTTGCAGAGTATCAATTTGCGCGCGAATCTCGCTGGCATATCGGCCAAGCTGTTCATCGCTGCGACAGCGAAATTCTGCGGTAACCGGGACATCGTAGTAACGATGATATACGGCCTGCTGCATATGAAGCTTGTACGCATCGGTATCAAGCAGCGTGGTCAAAATCGGGGAAGCGTGTCCAGTCATGGTGCGTTTCAGCATCCTCTTCCGCGGAGCAGAGCCCGGTGTTTAACAAAATCCTAAAGACGCAGGAGTATAAAACAGTAATCTCTGCGATCACACCACATTTGCAGGTGGCGGGTCGAGGGTCAATTGTGCCATTGTTACTGAATTGTAGCCTTTTCTGCGCCCGCGCGCATTGCGCATGGCAACTCGCCGTCAGGCCGCTTAGACTTTGAGATATTTGCGCCACCGCAACAGGATGGCCTCAACATAACAACGATGCGAGAAGGATATATGACGCAACAGCCGCACATTAAATATCGCCACGACTACCGGGCGCCTGATTACACCATTACGGATATCGACCTGACGTTTGATCTGGATGCAACAGAAACACGCGTAACGGCCATCAGCCAGGTGAAACGTCTCGGCGCAGCAGACGCCGATCTGCATCTTGATGGTGAAGCGTTAACGCTGGTTGAGCTGACGGTAGATGGTGCGCCCTGGCCGCACTATCGCGAAGAGGCGAGGGCGCTGATCCTCAGCCAGCTGCCTGACAACTTCACGCTGCGCATTGTAAATCTGATCCATCCGGCTAAAAACAGCGCGCTGGAAGGGCTGTATCAGTCGGGAGAGGCGCTCTGCACCCAGTGTGAGGCGGAGGGTTTCCGGCACATTACCTGGTATCTGGATCGTCCCGACGTTCTGGCGCGCTTTACCACCACGCTCCGGGCCGACCCGGTGCGCTATCCGTATCTGCTCTCCAACGGTAACAAGCTAAAGAGCGGCGAGCTGGATGACGGGCGTCACTGGGTGACGTGGCAGGATCCGTTCCCGAAACCCTGCTATCTGTTTGCGCTGGTGGCGGGTGATTTTGATGTGCTGCGCGACAGTTTTACCACCCGTTCAGGACGCGACGTCGCGCTGGAAATCTTTGTTGACCGCGGCAATCTCGATCGTGCCGACTGGGCAATGACCTCGCTGAAAGCCAGTATGAAATGGGATGAAGAGCGTTTTGGTCTCGAATATGACCTCGATATCTTTATGATTGTCGCCGTGGATTTCTTCAATATGGGCGCGATGGAGAACAAAGGCCTTAACGTCTTTAACTCCAAATATGTGCTGGCAAAAGCGGAAACCGCGACGGATAAAGATTATCTCGGCATTGAGGCGGTGATCGGCCATGAGTATTTTCATAACTGGACCGGTAACCGCGTCACCTGTCGCGACTGGTTCCAGCTCAGCCTGAAAGAGGGGCTGACGGTGTTCCGCGATCAGGAGTTCAGCTCCGATCTCGGCTCCCGTGCGGTGAACCGTATTGATAACGTGCGGGTGATGCGCGGTGCGCAGTTTGCCGAAGATGCCAGCCCGATGGCGCACCCGATCCGGCCGGATCAGGTTATAGAGATGAATAACTTCTATACCCTGACGGTGTATGAGAAGGGATCGGAAGTGATCCGCATGATGCACACGCTGCTGGGTGAAGAGAAGTTCCAGCTGGGCATGCAGTGCTACTTCGAACGTCACGACGGCAGTGCGGCAACCTGCGACGATTTTGTCCAGGCGATGGAAGACGCCTCTGGCGTTGATTTAACCCAGTTCCGTCGCTGGTACAGCCAGTCAGGTACGCCGGTCGTGAGCGTGCGCGATGACTACAATCCGGAGCTGGAGCAGTATACCCTGCACGTGACTCAGCATACGCCGCCAACCGCAGATGGTCAGGAGAAGCTGCCGCTGCACATTCCGCTGGATATCGAACTCTACGATAACGAAGGCAAAGTGATCCCGCTGCAGCATAACGGCCAGCCGGTACATCACGTGCTGAACGTGACGCAGGCGTTCCAGACGTTTGTCTTTGATAACGTCTATTTTCAGCCGGTGCCGTCACTGCTGCGTGAATTCTCTGCACCGGTAAAACTCGATTATAAGTGGAGCGACGCACAGCTCACCTTCCTGATGCGTCACGCGAGCAATGCGTTTTCCCGCTGGGATGCGGCGCAGAGTCTGCTCGCAACCTATATTCGCCTTAACGTCGCGCGCTACCAGCAGGGCCAGCCGCTGTCGCTGCCTCTGCACGTCGCTGACGCTTTCCGGGCGGTGCTGCTGGATGAGCAGGGCGATCCGGCGCTGATGGCGCTGATCCTGACTCTGCCATCAGAAAATGAGATAGCAGAGCTGTTCGACATCATCGATCCACAGGCGATTGCCGCCGTACGCCATGCGCTGATGCGCACGCTGGCAAACGAGCTGAACGACGAGTGCTATGCGCTCTATCTGGCCAGCCAGAGCAGTGAATATCGCGTTGATCATGCGGAAATTGGCCGGCGCGCGCTGAAGAATGTCTGCCTGAGCTATCTGGCTCTGGGGGATACGATGCAGGCCAATCGTCTGGTTCAGGCGCAGTATGCGCACGCCACGAATATGACTGATGCGCTGGCGGCGCTCTCGGCAGCGGTGATGGCGCAGCTGCCGTGCCGCGACGCGCTGCTGGCCGCCTGGGATGAGCGCTGGCATCAGGACGGTCTGGTCATGGATAAATGGTTTATGCTGCAGGCGACCAGCCCGGCGCCAGAAGTGTTACGCAACGTGCGCGCGCTGCTGAACCATCGCTCCTTCACCATGGGTAATCCCAACCGCATCCGGGCGCTGATTGGCGCATTCGCGGCGGGGAACCCGGCGGCGTTTCACGCGCAGGATGGCAGCGGTTATCAGTTCCTGGTTGAGATGCTGACCGATCTCAACACGCGTAACCCGCAGGTGGCCGCGCGCATGATTGAACCCCTGATCCGCCTGAAGCGCTATGATGCAGGACGTCAGGCGTTAATGCGTCAGGCACTGCAGCAGCTAAAGGGGCTGGACAATCTTTCCGGCGATCTCTATGAGAAAATCACCAAAGCGCTGAACGCATAAACCTCCGCAGCCGCAGCCGCAACCGTCACCGGTTGCGGCTGTTCTTTTACAGCCATGCGGGCACTACAGTATGGCGCGACAAACCTTCTCTTAAATCACCGCTTTGGTCATAATTCAGGAGGGTGCGTCACGCTGATTTATATGTTACGTTATAACATCAATAAAACAAGACGTGAGTATTTCAAGATGAAAGTAGCGTACTGGACACTATTTCTGGGGCTGGCCTGCAGTTCAGCAGCGTTTGCACACGGCGGTCATTCGCACGGTGCTCCACTGAGTGAAAAAGAGGTGCGTGCCGCCAGCGGCATCTTTGCCGATGGCGATGTCAAAGATCGGCCGCTTTCCGACTGGGATGGGGTATGGCAGTCCATTTATCCCTATGCCAAAGATGGCTCACTGGATCCGGTGTTTCACAAAAAAGCGGCAGCGGATAAAACGCGCTCGTTCAGCGACATTAAACAGTACTATCTCACCGGCTATGCCAGTGATATCACTGACATCGGCATTGAAAATGACGTGATGGAATTTACCGAAAAAGGCGCGGTCAGCAGCTGTAAATATGCCTATAAAGGTTACAAGGTGCTCAACTACGTTTCCGGTAAAAGAGGGGTGCGCTATCTGTTTGAATGTACCGATAAAGCCAGTAAAGCGCCGCACTTTGTGCAGTTCAGCGATCACATTATCAGCCCGCGTAAGTCATCCCACTTTCACATTTTTACGGGTAATGTCTCGCAGGCTGCGCTGTTTGATGAACTGGAAAACTGGCCCACGTTCTTTCCTTACCAGCTGAGTAAAGCGCAGGTGGTGGATGACCTGCTGCATCACTGATGCACAGCCCGCTGGCGGACAGACCCGCCAGCGGGCAGGGCAGTTAACGCTGCCGGGCAAAGCGCAGCGGCTGCTCAGCGGCGCTGCGCGTCATCACCCGATCAAGTACGCTCGCTTCCAGCTCTGCCAGCCGCGCCGAGCCTTTGCGGCGCGGACGCGGCAAATCGACCAGCAGATCGAGCCCGATTTTACCCTCTTCAATCAGTAACACCCGATCGGCCAGCGCCACCGCCTCGCTGACATCATGCGTCACCAGCAGCACCGTAAAATTGTGCTGCTGCCAGAGTGATTCAATCAGCCCCTGCATCTCAATGCGGGTTAAGGCATCCAGCGCACCCAGCGGCTCATCCAGCAGCAGTAAGCCAGGACGGTGGATCAGCGCCCGCGCCAGCGCCACGCGCTGCTTCTGTCCACCCGAGAGGGCAGCAGGCCACTCATTTGCGCGATCGGCAAGGCCTACGGCCCTCAGTGCCTCCAGCGCGGCGCTGCGCCATTCGCGACCGCGTAAGCCGAGTCCGACGTTATCGATCACTTTTTTCCACGGCAGCAGACGCGCATCCTGGAACATCAGTCGCGTATCGTCGCGCGCTGCGGCCAGCGGCGCGTTACCCGCCAGCAGCTCACCCTGGCTGGCGACTTCCAGTCCGGCCAGCAGCCGCAGCAGAGTGCTTTTACCGCAGCCGCTGCGCCCGACCACGGCAACAAACTGCCCGGCCGGAATATGCAGGCTGACCTGGTCAAGAATAGTACGATTGCCATAGTGCTTAGAGAGGTTACTGATGGCGACCGGCGTGCCGCTGATCAGGCGCGCCGGATTCTGTACGGCATTGCTCATGCGTTGCTCTCCTTCAGTTGCCAGGCCGGATGCCAGCGCAGCCAGATACGCTCCAGCAGCTGCGCCGCCACGTCTGCCAGTTTGCCCAGCAGGGCATAAAGAATAATGGCCACCACGACCACGTCAGTTTGCAAAAATTCGCGCGCGTTCATCGCCAGATAGCCGATACCGGAGTTGGCCGAGATGGTTTCAGCCACAATCAGCGTCAGCCACATCAGACCCAGCGCAAAGCGCACCCCGACCATGATGCCGGGCAGGGCGCCAGGCAGGATAACCTGCGCAAACAGCGACCAGCCGGAGAGGCCATAGCTGCGCGCCATCTCTATCAGCCCGCGATCGATATTACGGATCCCGTGATAGGTATTGAGGTAGATCGGAAACAGCGTCCCGAGTGCGACCAAAAAAATTTTGGCCGATTCATCAATGCCAAACCAGAGGATCACCAGCGGGATCAGCGCCAGATGCGGCACGTTGCGCAGCATTTGTAGCGAGGTATCCAGCAGACGCTCACCGGTGCGCGATGTACCGGTGATGAGTCCGAGCGCCAGCCCGATCGTGCCGCCGATGGCAAAACCGATTAGCGCGCGCCAGCTGCTGATAGCCAGGTGCTGCCACAGTTCACCGCTGGCGGTCAGCTGCCAGAAGGCGGTCACAATTTTCTCCGGCGCCGGTAAAATACGCGTGGAGAGCCAGCCCTGCGACGAAGAGAGCTGCCATATCGCCACTATTCCCACCGGCAGCAGCCAGGGCAGCAGCGCATTGCGCAGCGTTTTTATCTGCTCAGACATGGTGACTCCTTAGCTTTGCGCAACTTTCTGCGGCGTAAAATCATTGGCCACGGCTTCGCCATGCGCCTGCACGACGCGCGGTTTTGGCACTTCCGGCACGGCCAGGTCAAGATGGGGAAACAGCAGCTCGCCGACGCGGTACGCTTCTTCCAGATGCGGATAGCCAGAAAGGATAAAGGTTTCAATGCCCAGCGCCTGATATTCGCGCATGCGTTCTGCGACAGTTGGCCCATCGCCGACCAGCGCAGTGCCGGCTCCGCCGCGTACCAGGCCAACCCCAGCCCAGAGGTTCGGACTGATCTCCAGCTTATCGCGCTGGCCGCCGTGCAGGGCAGCCATCCGCTGCTGTCCGACCGAATCCGTGCGCGCGAACGCCGCCTGTGCTTTGGCAATCGTGGCGTCATCCAGATGTGAAATAAGCCGATCCGCTGCCTGCCACGCCTCTTCGTTCGTCTCGCGCACAATCACGTGCAGACGAATACCGAAGCGCACCGTGCGCCCCTGCGCTGCGGCTTTGGCGCGCACCTGCTCAATCTTCTCTTTGACCAGTGCGGGCGGCTCTCCCCAGGTGAGATAGACGTCAACCTGTTCAGCAGCCAGATCCTGCGCGGCATCAGAAGAGCCGCCGAACCAGAGTGGCGGACGCGGCTGCTGTACCGAACGGAACATCAGGCGCGCACCGCGCACTTTGACGTGTTTGCCCTCATAGTCCACCGTTTCGCCTTCAGAAACACGTCGCCAGATGCGGGTAAATTCCGCCGACTCTGCATAGCGCTCGCGATGGTCGAGAAAGACGCCATCGCCCGCCAGCTCTTCCGGATCGCCACCGGTCACCAGGTTAAACAGCGCACGACCGTTAGAGAGGCGATCCAGCGTTGCCGCCTGACGCGCTGCCTGGGTCGGCGAGATCACGCCGGGACGCAGTGCCACCAGAAAGCGCAGGCGCTGCGTAACCGGGATCAGCGAGGCAGCGACCAGCCAGGCATCTTCGCAGGAGCGTCCGGTCGGGATCAGCACGCCGCCAAAGCCCAGCCGGTCAGCGGCCTGTGCTATCTGCTGCAGATAACCGTGATCCACCGGACGGGCGCCTTCGGCGGTTCCCAGATAGTGACCATCGCCGTGCGTGGGAAGAAACCAGAAAACAGATATGCTCATTGCGTTATTCCTTATTAATGGGCCGCCCGGGGTTGCCATATGCGGTCAGCGATGGTGAGTTTTACCGGCAACAGATGGCTGGCGTAAAACAGATCGGCAGTGTGCTGCTGCGCGGCGGCGGTGCGTGCACTGACGGGGGTAATCGTGGTGGGCGGACGATGATCGAGATAGCTCGCCAGAACCGGTTTTGGCAGGCCCATCGCCTGCGCCAGCAGGTCGATACTCTGTGCCCGCTGGCTCTGCGTCAGCGCATCCGCCTCACTGAAGGTGGCCAGCACCTGGCTGAGGGTGTCGGGACTGGCTTCAGCAAACTGTCGGGTCGCCAGATAGAAAGAGCCGGTCAGGTTCAGCGTGCTGCCGTCAGTGAGGACGCGCACATTGCCCTGCTGCAGAGCGGCTGAGTAATAAGGATCCCAGATCGCCCAGGCGTCAACGTTACCCTGTTGAAACGCCGCGCGGGCATCGGCTGGCGTCAGATAGACCGGCTGAATATCAGTGAAGCTCAGACCCGCCTGCTGCAGCGCGCGCAGCAGCAGATTGTGCGAGCTGGAGCCTTTCTGAAAGGCAACTTTGCGGCCTTTCAGATCGGCCACGCTGTGGATGGGGCTGTTCTGCGGCACCAGGATCACTTCTGCTTTAGGCTTCGCGGGTTCCGATCCGACATAAAGCAGGTCGGCGCCGGCGGCCTGCGCAAAGAGCGGAGGAATATCTCCGGTGCTGCCTAAATCGATACTGCCGATGTTAAGCGCCTCCAGCATCTGCGGGCCGGCAGGAAACTCAATCCACTTAATTGCCATCGCCGGAAAACGCTGCTCCAGCAGCCGGTGCGATTTTGCCAGCACCATGCTGACCGAGCCTTTCTGATAGCCGATACGGATCTGAGAAGGTGCGTCCGCTGCGCTGGCCGTCAGGGTAAACAGGGCAGCCAGCGCCGGAAGCAGCAGAGCTGTTATAAGCCGTTTCACGATAGTCTCTCCTCAGACAGCCCGGGCAAATGGCAGATGACGGCGTTGCAGCGCGAGCCAGAAGTTCTCCAGCGCATCATCAATACGGGAAGTGAGATCGCTGGCAAATTCCGGCTGGCGGTCGTAATGCGTAATCTGCAGATCCTGCGCAAATACTCCCTGTAACACCTCCTGCGCTTTCAGCGCGCTCAGTACCGGTTTAAGCCCGTAATCGAGCGCCAGCATATGTGCCACGCTGCCGCCACTTGCCAGCGGCAGTACGACTTTCTCTTCCAGCGCCCGTTCCGGCAGCAGATCCAGGACAGTTTTTAGCGCACCTGCAAACGACGCTTTATAGACAGGAGTAGAAATGATGACGCCGGTCACGCTGGCGATGTCAGCTTTAAACGCATTCAGGGCAGGCGAGTCGAAACGGGCATGGATCAAATCTTCCGGTGGAAAATTATGGATATTCCACGCAATAACCTCGGCGCCCCGGGCTTCCAGCTGGCGCTGGCAGAGCGTCAGCAGCGCCGTCGAACGTGAAGGAAAACGGGGACTGCCCGCCAGCGTTAGGATCCGCATACCTGCTCCTTATAACAAAAAGTTATCGATAGTGTGTAATTGAGAACTGATTGTCTTAATCCTGCCAGAGCGCCCGAAAAGGGGTAAATGATTTATCCGGCAATCAAAAGCTTTAAAACGGCAAACGGATCCCGCTGTTGATCTGTTGCCTGCGAAACGCTACTGCCTGCGCTGCCAGTCGGGCTCAAAGAGCGGCAGCGGATAAAATGGCCCGATAGCTGTTTTTTATTGATGAAATTAAGAAAAAGCTGCGGCGTGAATGCCAGGTGGTTTTTAAGAATTACTCCTGTGGGCGCTGTCACATTTTTGTGTCACGCTTGAAGACATTGAGAAAAATACCCAGACCCCCTTACTTTTATGTCTATCAAACGTAATGCGATTGCCAACTATGTCGGGCAGATCTACCTGACGCTGTCAGGTATTTTAGTGGTGCCGCTCTATATTCAGAATCTGGGGATGGAGGCGTATGGCCTGGTTGGCTTCTTTTCTATATTACTGACCTGGCTGCAGCTGCTGGATGCGGGCGTCTCCACCACGCTGATGCGTGAAGCGGCGCGCTATCGCGCTAATCAGGCGGAATTTGTCTGGTTTCCGGCGCTGTTTACCACCCTGACGCGCTTTTTCCTGTTTTCAACGCTGGTGCTGGTGGTGCTGGGCTGGCTGGCAACGCCCTGGATAGCGACACACTGGCTGGATGCGCGTCATCTGCCGGCCGGCGATGTGGTTATCGCCGTGGCAATTATGGTGATCACCGCGGCCATTCGCTGGCGTACCAGTCCCTATCGCAGCGTGATCATCGGCTTTGAACATCAGGTCTGGCTGAATGGCGTTAACCTGACTATTACCACGCTGCGCACCTTTGGTGCGGTACTGGTGATCCAGCTCTTCGCCAACGCCGTGCTGACATTCTTTATCTGGCAGCTGCTGGTCTCCATCGCTGAGGCGGGCTGCTGCATCTGGAAGGCGTATCAGCTTATCCCGCGCGCCGCGCGCAAAGAGAAGCGCAGCGATCTGAAAGAGGTGCTGAGGCCTTTTATTCGCTTTGCGCTGAGCGCCGCGTTCTCCAGCGCAATCTGGACGTTTATCTCGCAGATTGACCGTCTGGTGCTGTCTAAAACTCTGCCGCTGAGCGAGTATGGGTCGTTTACCGTCGTGGCAACGGCGGCGACCGGTATCCTGCTGCTTAGCAGCCCGATTATGCAGGCGATTGTGCCACGCATGACCGGTATGAAAACCCGGCAGCAGGGCGATGCGGAATCTCTGCGTCTCTACCGTTACACCACGCAGGCGGTCGCTATTTTTATGGCACCGCTCAGTATCACCATCGCCTGCTATTCGGGTCCGCTGCTCTGGGCATGGACGCAAAAAACGCAGATCGTCGATGAGATGGCTTTTGTCCTGACGCTTTACGCCTTAGGCAGCGGAATTCAGGCGATCTGTGGCTTGCTCTATCACCTGCAGTACGTGAATGGCAACCTTAAACTCCATATGCAGGGCTTTACCCTGTTTGCCATTCTGCTGGTGCCGCTTAACATCTGGTGTGCGATTCACTACGGCGCGCTGGGAACCGGCTGGCTGTGGCTGGCGCAGAACATTTTCTATCTGGTTGGCTGGGCATGGCTGGTACACCGTCGTTTTGCGCCGGGTATTCACTTCAGCTGGCTGACGCGCGACGTGGCGCTAATCTGGGCAGTATCGGGCCTGATTGCCGGCCTGAGCACGCTGCTGCCTATTGAGTGGAATCAGAATCGCTGGATTAATCTGCTCTGGCTGGCATTGATTGGTGCCGTAAATCTCGGTGTCTGCTGTCTGCTGCATAGCCTGGTGCTGAAGCGCCTGCGCCGTACCCCCGTTGTTAATGCTGAAGAAAGAGGATAAGTATGACGTCGCGCCCCGTCCCGACTATCTCGGTCATTATTCCGAACTGGAACTGCGCCCCGTGGCTGCCGGAGACGATGCAGTCGCTGCTGCAGCAGACGTCGCCGGCAGATGAGATCATTATTATTGACGACGGCTCAACGGATGAGAGCGTAAGCTGGCTTACGGCGTTCGCTGCGGCGCATCCGCAGGTCACTTTGCTGAGCGGCAACCGCGGCGGCGTCAGCGCAGCGCGGATGAAAGGGCTGGCGGTCGCCACCGGCGATTTCCTCTATTTTATGGATGCCGATGACTTTATCTCCGCCACTCTCTTTGCCGATTTCCGGCGCGCGCAGGCGCAGCATACCGGACTTGAGCTGTTCTGCTTCGGCGCAAAAATGTTTTTCGACGTCCCGGAACCGCAGCGCCACTATCAGACGATTCATCAGCGTCACGTCAGCGGCCTTTTCTCCGGCGGCAGCGACAGCCTGCGCACGCTGATCCAGCATCAGTCGGCGCACCGGGTGATCTGGAGCAGCATCATTTCCCGGCAGCTGATTGAGCGGCTGGGGCTGAGTTTCCTGCCGATTCAGAATCATGAAGATGCGCCCTTTATGTTCGCACTCTATATGCAGGCACACAGCTTCTACTGCACCGGCGAGAGCTACTACTACAAGCGCTTTATGCAGAGTTCGCTGTCGCAAAGCACCCGCGACTTCTCCTGGATAAAAAATTACTTTATCGCCCGCGACAGTAGCGAAGCGTTTTTGCGAGAGCATCAGCTGCCGCAGGATGAGGCATTACTGGACGACTACTATCAGACCATTATGCATGGCTGCCTGGCACAGATCCGTAAACACCGCATTAAAGTACCTGCCGAGTGGCAGCCGCGGGTAAACAGCCTGGTGCGGCGCGTATTACGGCATAATACCCGGCTGAAACTGCTCTGGTATTGCCCGCCGCTCTATCACGGTCTGCAGGCGTGCCGTAATCGCCTGAGTCGTTATTCATCCCGCCGTTGATCGCGATCCTGTTCTGAGGTTCGTCACTAATTTACTTTTGCGCCAGAGCACCTTACCATTCTGGCGCACGTCTTCCCGTGCACCCGCTGTTTCTTCCTTTACTGCCATTCAGGAGAGTGCATGTTATATCCCATCGTCCGGCCCGCCCTGTTTAAACTCGATCCCGAGCGCGCGCATGAACTCACTTTCCAGCAGCTGCGTTTTATCAGCGGTACGCCGCTGGAGGGGCTGATTCGGCAGTCGCTGCCGGCGCGTCCGGTAAGCTGTATGGGCCTGACATTTCCCAACGCGCTGGGTCTGGCGGCCGGGCTGGATAAAAACGCGGAGTGCATTGATGCGTTTGGCGCGATGGGGTTTGGTTTTATTGAAGTCGGGACGGTAACGCCGCGCGCGCAGCCGGGAAATGATAAACCGCGTATGTTCCGTCTGGTTGAGGCGGGCGGCATCATTAACCGCATGGGATTTAATAACCACGGAGTTGATCATCTGGTAGAGAACGTCAAAAAAGCGCGATTTAAAGGCGTGCTGGGGATCAATATTGGTAAGAATAAAGATACCCCGGTTGAGCAGGGGAAAGAGGATTACCTGATCTGCATGGAGAAGGTCTACGCCCATGCGGGTTATATTGCGATAAATATCTCTTCACCTAACACGCCTGGCCTGCGTACGCTGCAATATGGCGATGCGTTGGACGATTTGCTGGCGGCGATTAAATTAAAACAGCAGGAACTACAGCAGCGACACCTTAAATATGTCCCGGTGGCCGTAAAGATTGCGCCGGATCTGTCTGAGGAGGAATTAATCCAGGTCGCTGACAGCCTGGTGCGCCACCAGATTGATGGTGTGATTGCAACCAATACCACGCTGGATCGTACGCTGGTTAGCGGACTTAAATATGCAGATGAAGCGGGCGGCCTGAGCGGACGCCCGGTTCAGGCGCGCAGCACAGAGGTGATCCGCCGGCTGGCGCAGGAGCTGCAGGGGCGCTTACCTGTTATTGGCGCTGGTGGAATAGATTCCCTCATCGCCGCACGGGAAAAAATTGCCGCGGGCGCCACGCTGGTGCAGATATACTCCGGATTTATTTATCAGGGACCAGCTTTAATTAAAGATATCGTGACCCACCTCTAAGACATATCTCACTTTCCCCGGCCAGGGGGTTTATTTCTCCCTCTGGCTCGTTTATATTTTCCCCTGTTGTTCTATTTTTCAGCTTTTTGCTTAAAGCGATATTTTATTTTTTAGGCGCCATTTAGCGCAGCAGAATCCCACAAGGCACATCATGAAAATCAAACCCGATGACAACTGGCGCTGGTATTATGACGCCGAGCATGACCGTATGATGCTTGATTTGGCTGATGGCACACTCTTCCGCTCCCGCTTCTCCCGCAAAATGCTGACGCCCGACGCTTTTAACAGCAGCGGATTTTGCGTCGATGACGCCGCACTCTATTTTAGTTTCGACGACCGCTGTCGTGAGAGCGAATTATCCGCTCATCAGCGTGCCGAGCTGATCCTGAATGCGCTGGTGGCAAGCCGCTTCCTCAAGCCGCTGATGCCAAAAAGCTGGCACTTCATCAGCCATAAACATAGCTGGCAGCCGGTCGCAGGCGATATGGTCACGGCTACGCTGGCTGAGAGCGGTGAGCAGGCACAGCTGCTGGTGGTAGAAAGCAGTGAAAACGCGGCGCTCTGTCTGGTGGCGCAGCCGGCGCTGAGCATGGCGGGAAAAAGCATGCAGCTTGGCGACGCGATCAAAATCATGAACGATCGCCTGCAGCCGCTGCAGCTGGCGACCTGGTACGCGCGCGCGGTTTAGCATTATGCTCCGTAAACCCCCGCCCAATCGGGCGGGGATATAAGCGCGGTAACATATAAAAGCGGCCGGGCTGACCGCGTTAGCCCACGGAGCGACTGTAAACCCTAAAGCCGCGTAATGCGGCTNGATATAAGCGCGGTAACATATAAAAGCGGCCGGGCTGACCGCGTTAGCCCACGGAGCGACTGTAAACCCTAAAGCCGCGTAATGCGGCTTAGGTAGGTTGCGTTGAAGTGGGAATCCTCGCCCTTTAGGGCGGGGAGCAGTCAACCCAGCTCAATGTCACTGGCCGGAATACAGCTGCAGCTCAGAATAGTGCCGTCAGCGCGTACGGCGCTCTGCTTTAACGGCCTGACGGTGCCGCCAACCAGCGTAACTTTACAGCTGCCGCACAGCCCGGCCCGGCAGGAGTAGGGAATACGAAACCCGGCCATCTCCAGCTGCTCCAGTAATACCTGCTGATTATCTCCCTCAAAACGCCGGCCCTGACAGGTAATGGTGACGCTGGCAGGCGCGCCTGTCTCTGCTGTCAGTGGAGTTTCAGTCTTGCCGGCACCATAGACGCGTGGGGTATGGCGTTCCAGAATCGTCACGCTGTCGCCGCTGCGGATCAGCCCGCTGTTCAGGGCTATCAGATTGAGGCCAAAATCGATATCACCGCTGCCATCCTGCGCGTTGCGAAAGCCCTGCAACGTAGTCAGCGGCTCCCCCGCCGGATGTTTCTCTCCGTTTTCCGTTCCGATAGTGGTAAATATGCAGCGGCTGCACGGTTTCGGCACGACAAACTCAACGTCACCGATTTGCAGCCGCTTCCAGCTATCTTCATCCCAGGCGGGGGCACCGCTGACCACCAGGTTAGGGCGAAACTGCTCCACGCGTACGCCAGCCGGGCAGCGCTGCTGCAGATCCTGCATTGACGCCATATTGATCAGCAGAAACGGATAGCCGTCGGCAAAGCCGAGCGGTACGGCGTCAAAACGCTTTACGCGTCGCGTCGGCGTCTCACCTGTCCAGCGCAGCTGTACCGGGCGCGGAAAATAGTCGCTCAGCCAGCGGTTAATCGCTTCCGGCGCGATGCGGGCAGTAAAGGTGTTGCCCCAGACAACGGTTTCGCTCTCTTCTGCCGCAAAGTCGGCGTAGCGGATCAGCGCCTGCTGACCGTCCGGCGCGTTAATCAGCAGGCCATCCGGCAGCACAACCGGCGTAAAACGCACCAGCTGCGGAAACTGCCGGGCGGTGATGAATGTCCCGTCTGGCTCGGTGATCATAAAGATGCGATCAAACGCCAGACCGCTCTGCAGTACCTGTGCATGCGACTGCTGCAGGCCGCGCATCGATTTGACCGGGTGAATATAAAGACGGGATAAGGTAATCATCATCGCTCCTTGCAGACAAAAAGAAGCTAACTTTATGACATAGGACGCTGATTCGCTATAATGCGCAGCAATTTTAGCAAGAGTATAAGTGACGATATGAATTCTCTGTTTGCCAGTACGGCGCGTGGGCTCGAAGAGCTGTTGAAAACTGAGCTGGACGCGCTGGGCGCGCAGGATTTGCAGGTGGTGCAGGGCGGCGTCCACTTCCGTGCCGACGATCGCGTAATGTACCAAAGCCTGCTGTGGAGCCGTCTGGCTTCACGTATTTTGCTGCCGCTGGGAGAATTCGGTGTCTGGAGTGACCTCGATCTCTATGTCGGCGCGCAGAGTATCCCCTGGGCTGAGCTGTTTGACAGCGAAACCACCTTTGCCATCCATTTCAGCGGCACCAACGACGTCATCCGCAACAGCCAGTTTGGCGCGCTGCGTATCAAAGATGCGATCGTTGACTGCTTTACGCGTCAGGATCTGCCGCGCCCCAGCGTGGATCGCGAGCAGCCTGGTATTCGCATTAACGCCTGGCTGAATAAAGATCGCGTCAGCATCGCACTGGATCTCAGCGGCACCGCGCTGCATCAGCGCGGCTATCGTCAGCAGACCGGTCAGGCGCCGCTGAAAGAGAATCTGGCGGCTGCCATTGTTATGCGTTCTGGCTGGCAGCCGGAAACGCCGCTGCTGGATCCGATGTGCGGTTCCGGTACGCTGCTGATTGAGGCGGCCTTAATTGCCTGCGATCGCGCGCCGGGTCTGCTGCGCAGCCACTGGGGCTTTAGCCGCTGGAAGCAGCATAACGCAGCGCTGTGGCAGGAGCTGCGCAGCGAAGCGCTGCAGCGCGCGCGCGCCGGCACCGCGGCCACCCAGGCACGCTTCTTTGGTTATGATAATGATGGCCGCGTGCTGGAGTGGGCGCGCGCTAACGCGCGTCGCGCCGGCGTTTTCGAGCTCTTCACCTTCGCGCAGCAGGATGTGCTGAAGCTGAGCAATCCGCTTGACGATAAAAGCGTGACCGGAACGGTGCTGAGCAACCCGCCTTATGGTGAGCGCCTGGAGAGCGAGCCGGCGCTGATTGCGCTGCACAGCCAGCTGGGCCGCATTATGAAGCAGCAGTTTGGCGGCTGGAATCTGTCGCTGTTCAGCGCCTCACCCGATCTGCTGAGCTGCCTGCAGCTGCGCGCGGAGCGCCAGTTTAAAGCGAAAAATGGCCCGCTGGAGTGCGTGCAGAAAAATTATCAGCTGGCGGCGTCCGGTGCGGCTGGCAGCGCGCAGATTGCAGAAGATTTTGCAAACCGCCTGCGCAAGAATTTGAAGAAACTGGAAAAGTGGGCGCGTCAGTCGGGCATTGAGTGTTATCGCCTCTATGATGCCGATCTGCCGGAGTATAATGTCGCCGTGGATCGCTACGCCGACTGGGTGGTGGTGCAGGAGTACGCGCCACCCAAAACCATCGACGCGGCCAAAGCGCGCCAGCGGCTGTTTGATGTCATCAGCGCCACGCTCAGCGTGCTGGAGATCCCGGCTAACAGGCTGGTGCTGAAAACCCGCGAGCGGCAAAAGGGCAAAAATCAGTATCAAAAACTGGGAGAAAAGGGCGAATTCTTTGAAGTACAGGAGTTCAACGCCCGGCTGCTGGTTAATCTTACTGACTACCTTGATACCGGCCTGTTCCTCGATCACCGTATCGCGCGGCAGATGCTCGGCCAGATGAGTAAAGGTAAAGACTTCCTGAACCTGTTCTCTTACACCGGCAGCGCCAGCGTGCACGCCGGGCTGGGCGGGGCAAAATCCACCACTACTGTTGATATGTCGCGCACCTACCTTGAGTGGGCGGAGCGCAACCTGCGCATTAATGGTCTGACCGGCCGTCAGCATCGCCTGCTGCACGCCGACTGCCTGAGCTGGCTGCGTGAAAGCGACGAGCAGTTTGACCTGATTTTTATCGATCCGCCGACCTTCTCCAACTCTAAACGTATGGAGGCGGATTTTGATGTGCAGCGCGATCATCTGATGCTGCTGCAAAACCTGAAGCGCATGCTGCGTCGCGGCGGCACCATTATGTTCTCCAACAACAAGCGCGGCTTCAAAATGGATCTGGAGGGCCTGCAACGGCTCGGCCTGCAGGCGCAGGAGATCACGCAAAAAACCCTGTCACAGGACTTTGCCCGTAATCGTCAAATTCACAACTGCTGGCTGGTCAGCCACGCCGGTAAGGAATAATTTATATGTCGTTGATCAGTATCCATGGTGCCTACCTCTCATTCAGCGACGCACCGCTGCTGGATAATACCGAACTGCACATCGAAGAGGGCGAACGCGTCTGTCTGGTGGGCCGTAACGGTGCCGGTAAATCCACATTAATGAAAATCATCAACGGTGAACAGCCGCTGGATGATGGGCGTATCATCTATGAGCAGGACCTGATCGTTTCGCGCCTGCAGCAGGATCCGCCGCGTAACATTACCGGTTCGGTGTATGACTTTGTCGCTGAGGGCGTGGCGGAACAGGCGGAGCATCTTAAAGCCTATC
This sequence comes from Pantoea sp. M_9, assembly GCF_008631385.1. Taxonomy (NCBI): domain Bacteria; kingdom Pseudomonadati; phylum Pseudomonadota; class Gammaproteobacteria; order Enterobacterales; family Erwiniaceae; genus Pantoea; species Pantoea sp. M_9. The sequence continues at coordinate 95,732 of NZ_VWUF01000003.1, forward strand.
ACGCCATTTCGCACAAAGTGATGGAGGATCCAAGCGAGAAAAACCTCAATGAAATGGGGCGGCTGCAGACGATTCTCGATCACCAGAATCTCTGGCAGCTCGACAGCCGTATCAACGATGTTCTGCAGCAGATTGGCCTGCAGGCTGATACAGAACTCTCTTCGCTCTCCGGCGGCTGGCTGCGTAAAGCGGCCCTGGGCCGGGCGCTGGTCAGTAACCCACGCGTGCTGATGCTGGATGAGCCTACTAACCACCTCGATATTGAAACCATCGACTGGCTGGAAACGTTCCTGAAAACCTTTACCGGCAGCATCGTGTTTATTTCGCATGACCGCTCGTTTATCCGCAATATGGCAACGCGCATTGTCGATCTCGATCGCGGCAAGCTGGTCTCCTGGCCGGGAGATTACGATCAGTTCCTGGTGGGTAAAGAGGAGGCGCTGCGGGTTGAAGAGATGCAGAATGCTGAATTTGACCGCAAGCTGGCGCAGGAAGAGGTGTGGATCCGTCAGGGGATCAAGGCGCGTCGTACCCGCAATGAAGGCCGCGTGCGGGCACTGAAAGCGCTGCGTCGCGAACGTTCCGAGCGTCGTGACGTAATGGGCAAAGCCAACATGCAGGTCGGCGAAGCGGCCCGCTCCGGAAAAATTGTCTTTGAGCTGGAGCACGTAAACTACGGCGTGGAAGGCAAAACGCTGGTTAAAGACTTTTCAGCCCAGGTCCAGCGCGGCGATAAAATTGCGCTGATTGGTCCTAACGGCTGCGGAAAAACCACGCTGCTGCGCCTGATGCTGGGGCAGCTGAAAGCGGACAGCGGACGGGTGCACTGCGGCACTAAGCTTGAAATTGCCTATTTCGATCAGCATCGCGCTGAACTCGATCCGGATCGGACCGTAATGGATAACCTCGCAGAAGGCAAACAGGAGGTGATGGTCAACGGTAAACCCCGTCACGTACTGGGTTATCTGCAGGACTTTCTGTTCCATCCGAAACGCGCCATGACGCCGGTACGCGCGCTGTCGGGCGGAGAGCGCAATCGCCTGCTGCTGGCGCGGCTGTTCCTGAAGCCGAGCAACCTGCTGATCCTCGATGAACCGACCAACGATCTGGACGTTGAAACGCTGGAGCTGCTGGAAGAGCTGGTCGACGGATATCAGGGCACCGTACTGCTGGTCAGCCACGATCGCCAGTTTGTGGATAACACCGTTACCGAATGCTGGATTTTTGAAGGCAACGGCGAAGTGGGTGCATTTGTGGGTGGCTATCATGATGCGCAGCAGCAGCGCGCGGCGTACAAACAGACACGCGTTGCCCCGCCGGTTTCCGCACCGGTGAAAACGGCTGAAAAAAATGAAACCGTCAAACGCAGCGCAGGCAAGCTAAGCTATAACCTGACGCGTGAACTGGAACAGCTGCCGCAAAAGCTGGAGCAGCTGGAAGCGCGGATTGGTGAGCTGCAGGCGCAGATGAGCCATCCCGATTTCTTCAGTCAGCCGCATGAAAAAACGCAGCCGGTGCTGGATACGCTGGCGCAGACGGAGCAGGAGCTGGAAACCGCCTTTGCCCGCTGGGAAGAGCTGGAAGCGCTGAAAAACGGCGCATAACACAGAGGAAAAGGGCATGTGCGCAACGTCGCCACAGGCGCAGCAGTGGATGCTCTGTCCACAGTGTGATTTAACCGTCAGGCTGCCCGCTGTGCCGGCGGGCAGCCGTGCCCGCTGCCCGCGCTGCCACACGCAGCTGCTGGCGAACTGGCATGAACCGCGCAGACGTCCTACCGGCTATGCGCTGGCGGCGCTGTTTATGCTGGTGCTGGCCAACCTGTTTCCGTTTATCGATATGCACGTCGCCGGCCTCTCCAGCCGCATTACGCTGCCGGAGATCCCGCGCGTCATGGTGCGGGAGGATTACCGCAGCCTGGCTTCCCTGTTTCTGCTGTTTGTGCAGGGTATCCCGGCTTTCTGCATGGTGACGATTTTGCTGCTGGTAAACCAGATTGCTCTGCCGCATCCGCTGCGGCGGGGACTGGCGCGTATTCTTTTTCAGCTGCGCAGCTGGGGCATGGCAGAGATCTTTATGGCCGGCGTGCTGGTGAGCTTCGTCAAGCTGATGGCGTATGGCGAGATCGGTTTAGGCAGCAGCTTCTGGCCCTGGTGCCTGTTCTGCCTGCTGCAGCTGCGCGCGTTCCAGTGTGTGGATCGGCGCTGGGTCTGGCAACAAATCGACGCGCTGCCCGCGCTGCCGTTTACGCCTCAGGCGGGAAAAAGTGGTCTGCAGCAGGGACTGCGCAGCTGCCCCTGCTGTACGGCTATTTTGCCGGCGACGCAGCCGCGCTGCGATCGCTGCGGGGTAGCCGCAGCACCGCGCCGCAGGCATAGCCTGCAGTGGACGCTGGCGCTGCTGCTGACCTCCGTTATGCTCTATATCCCGTCCAATATTATGCCGATCATGGTCACTGAGACGCTGGGTTCACAGTATCCCTCTACGATCATGGGCGGCGTTATCCTGCTGATGAGCGATGGTTCCTGGCCCGTTGCACTGGTGATTTTTATCGCCAGTATTATGGTGCCTTCGCTGAAAATGGTCGCTATTGGCTGGCTCTGCTGGCACGCCAGCGGGCGCGGTCAGCGGGATGGCGAAAAAATGAATCTGGTTTACGAAGTGGTGGAGTTTGTTGGCCGCTGGTCGATGATCGATGTGTTTGTTATTGCCGTGCTCTCTGCGCTGGTGCGTATGGGACAGCTGATGAACGTTTATCCCGCACCGGGAGCGCTGCTCTTTGCCCTGGTGGTGATATTAACCATGTTTGCCGCTATTACATTCGATCCGCGTCTGATTTGGGATCGCCAACAGGAAACTGAACGTAAGGAGCCGCGTCTTGACGGACAACAATCACGGGACTGCTAAGGTCGATCAGATCAAACGCTGGTCGCCAGTCTGGATCGTACCCATCGTTACGCTATTAATCGGCGGGTGGATCCTTTTTTATCACTTCAGCCATCAGGGGCCGCTGGTGACGCTGATCACCGAAAACGCCGAAGGCATCGTGGCGGGTAAAACCACCATCAAAAGCCGCAGCGTGGACGTGGGCACCGTAGAGAGTGCGGTGCTGACCGACGATTTGCATCATGTCGAGATCACAGCCCGTCTGAACGCCGGCATGGAGAAGCTGCTTTATAAAGACAGCGTGTTCTGGGTGGTTAAACCGCAGGTCGGACGCGAAGGGATCACCGGTCTTGGCACACTGCTTTCAGGCGCCTATATCGAGCTGCAGCCCGGTGCGAAAGGCGAACAGCCGGAACATTATCAGCTGCTCGACTCACCGCCGCTGGCACCACCGGATGCGAAAGGGATCCGCATAGTGCTCGACAGTAACAAAGCGGGTCAGCTCAATCCGGGCGATCCGGTGCTGTTCCGCGGTTACCGCGTCGGCACGGTGGAAACCAGCACCTTTGATACTGACAAACGTATGATGACCTACCAGCTGTTTATCACTGCGCCTTATGACCGGCTGGTGACCACGAATGTGCGTTTCTGGAAAGACAGCGGCATTGCCGTTGATATGTCTGCTTCGGGGATGCGCGTGGAGATGGGCTCTCTGACTACGCTGTTTAGCGGCGGTGTCAGTTTTGACGTACCGGATGGCTGGGATCTGGGTGAGGTCGCACAGAACAAAGCGGATTATCATCTTTATGACGATCAGCGCAGCATTCAGGATTCACTCTATACCCGACACACTGATTTCCTGATGTTCTTCAGTGATTCGATTCGCGGCCTGCAGGTGGGTGCACCGGTTGAGTTCCGCGGTATTCGCCTTGGAACCGTCGCCCAGGTGCCTTATATGATCCCGGGTATGGACCAGGCGCTGAACACAGATTATCGCGTGCCGGTGCTGATCCGCATTGAACCCGATCGCTTTACCGCACGACTGGGCAGTGATTTTAATCTGGAGCAGCATCTGCAGGATGGGAAGAAACGTGGCCTGCGCGGCACGCTGAAAACCGGCAACCTGCTCTCCGGCGCGCTGTTTGTCGATCTCGATTTCTACGATAAAGCGCCGGCCTATAAAGGACCGAACAGCGTGGCAGGCCTGGAGGTGATCCCGACCGTCAGCGGTGGTCTTAGCCAGATCCAGCAGAAGCTGATGGCGGCGCTGGATAAGATCAACGCGCTGCCGCTTAATCCGATGATTAATGAGGCGACCGGCACACTGAAAGAGAGTCAGCGCACGCTGCGTCAGCTGCAGAGTACGCTGAACAATCTCAACCAGCTCACCGGCAGTCCGGCAATGAAAACATTGCCTGCTGATATGCAGCAGACGCTGCGCGAACTCAACCGCAGCATGAAAGGGCTGCAGCCGGGATCGCCAGCGTACAACAAACTGGTGGGAGATATGCAGCGGCTTGATCAGGTGTTGCGTGAGCTGCAGCCGGTGCTGAAAACGCTGAACGCGAAAAGCAATGCCCTGGTATTTGAAGCGAAGCCAGGCCAGGATCCGCAGCCAAAGAGGGCGAAACAGTGAAAAAAGCCATCATCGCAGGAGCTATGTTGCTGCTGGCAGGGTGCAGCACAACCATCGACACCACCTACTATCAGCTGCCGGCAGGCAGCAGTACGGTACGCGTCGCCAGCAGCGCGGGCAGCAGCCAGCCGATGCTGTGGGTAGAACATGTGAACGTGCCTGACTATCTGGCAGGCAACGGACTGGTTTATCAGACCAGCGATGTCAAATATGTTATTGCCACCAATAATCTCTGGGCCAGCCCGCTCGATCAGCAGCTGCAGCAGACGCTGATTGCTAATCTGAGTCAGGCGCTGCCGGACCGCGTGGTCGCCGCGTCACCGCATGGAGAGGGCTACGATACGCTTAACGTCAGCGTAAGTGGTTTTCAGGGACGTTACGACGGTCGGGTTGTGGTGAGCGGCGAATGGCTGCTGCAGCATCAGGATCGGTTAATCAAGCGCAGCTTTAGTCTGACGTTGCCGCAAAATGAGGATGGTTATGATGCACTGGTCCGCACGCTGGCCGCAGGCTGGCAGCAGACCGCACAGCAGATCGCGAACAGTGTGGCTTCGCTAAATTAGGAATTGGTTTAGATCATTGCTAAGTCCCTGATTCTTCGTAGCAACGCTGCGCCGGAGATCGGGGGCTTTTTTTTGCCTAATCAGAAACATAGACACTGCTTTGACATTTCTTTATGTCATTTTAACGGCAAACCCGTGACGCTGGCGTGAATTTTGCGCATTGCTTTTTCTGCGCATTGGGGTTAGAACTTTACTGTGGCTGAACATTAATTCGCCACTCTTTCTTTCCACCAGATTCCACCAGACCTGAAATGAGGGAAACGCGGTATGAAGAGACAGAAGAGAGACCGTTTAGAACGTGCACATTCACGCGGTTATCAGGCCGGCATTACTGGCCGCTCTAAGGAGCTGTGCCCCTATCAACTGATCGATGCGCGGTCTCACTGGCTGGGAGGCTGGCGTCAGGCCATGGAGGACAGGTCGGCGGTGGCGTAGCCCTGCCGGATGTCAGCAAAGGGAAAACCTCCGCCGCGGCGGAGGTTTTGTTAAGCAGGATCAGAATGCAGAGGTATCTTTAAACAGACCGACTTTCAGATCGGTAGCGGTGTAGATCAGATTACCGTCAACAAAGACTTCACCATCTGCAACACCCATCACCAGCTTGCGGTTGATTACGCGCTTGAAGTGAATTTTATAGGTCACTTTTTTCGCTGTTGGCAGCACCTGACCGGTAAACTTCACTTCGCCCACGCCCAGCGCACGGCCTTTGCCTTCCGCGCCTAACCAGCCGAGATAGAAACCAACCAGCTGCCACATGGCATCCAGGCCCAGACAGCCAGGCATAACCGGATCGCCTTTGAAATGGCAATCGAAGAACCAGAGATCGGGACGAATATCCAGTTCAGCTTCAACAAAACCTTTGTCGAAGTTACCGCCATCTTCGGTCATTTTGACCACACGGTCCATCATCAACATGTTGTCAGAGGGCAGCGGTGGCCCATTTTCGCCGAACAGTTCGCCGCGACCTGAGGCAACCAGGTCTTCTTTGCTATAGGATTCGCGTTTATCTACCATGTTCTCAATATGCCTTCTTTTAGTGAAGCCCGAATATTAGCGAACAGTTGTACGCCGGGCAATGCCCCTATTTGTGGTTAAACCAGTTGAGCCAGCGTAATGGCCATGGACGGGGTGCAGATTCCTGCTGGTTAAACTGCGTAATGCGGGTCTGAATCATAGTCAGCAGCGATTCACCGCTCTCACTCTGCCACGCCACGCCGGTCAGCAGCGGCAGGGCTTCATCAATACGGTCAATCGCCCAGAGATGGAACTCTCCTGCTTTCACCGCGTCAACGATCTCCTGACTAAGACTGAGATGACGCACGTTAGAGGCAGGCAGAATAACGCCCTGTTTACCGGTCAGCTCACGCGCCTGGCAGACATGAAAAAATCCTTCGATTTTTTCATTGAGGCCACCGACCGGCTGCACATTGCCAAACTGATCAACAGAGCCGGTCACCGCAATCTGCTGGCTCAGCGGCTGATTGGCCAGCGCGCTGATCAACGCGCACAGCTCTGCCAGCGAGGCGCTGTCACCATCTACCTCAGAGTAAGATTGTTCAAACACCATCGAAGCAGAGAAGGGCAGTGGCTGATCGAGCTCCAGCTCAGCAATCAGGTAGGCCTGCATAATCATCATGCCTTTGGCATGGATGTTACCGCCCAGCTCAGCTTTACGCTCCACGTCGTTGAGTTCGCCATCGCCCGGATGCACCACGCAGGTAATACGCGACGGCTCACCCCAGGCGCGCGGGTGCCCCGGAAACTCAATAACCGACAGGCCATTGATCTGTCCGATAACCTCGCCGTCTGTTTCAATCATGATCTGATTTAGCAGGATCTCATCGCGCATGCGTTCAGTCAGGTAGTTTTCCCGCCACTGGCGCGCTTCAAGTGCCTCCGTCAGCGCTTCACCATTAATGATGTCGCCGTGCAGGGCGGCCTCATGCAGCTGTCGCCTCAGCCAGCGCGGACAGAGCGGCAGCGTATCCTGATCGCCGGAAAAACGTACCGCTTCCGTCAGCAGCGGTGGCCAGAAATCAGCCTCCGGAGCATTAAGATCTGCCCGTGCTGCCTGCGTCAGAACCCACTGACACCAGTTGAGCATATCGCTCTCATCAGCAATCTGCAGGTTCTCTTCAAACTCACTGTAGAGCGCCATTTCGTGCACTTCGGCATCCAGCTCCTGAAAACTGGCCAGCGCATCGCGATCGCCGCACAGAACCAGCCGGACGCTGAGCGGCAGAGCCGGAATTGTCACCGGCAGGGGCTGTCGCTCATCCTGCGAATACCACTCAAACCGCTGCAGTTCAATACACCGGCGCAGACGCAGCCAGAGCAGGGGCTGTGCCAGCAGCGTATTAATAGACAGGATCAGCGTACCGCCGTTGGCGCGATGCAGCAGCCCGGGCTCCGGCATCACGCGATCTTTATACTTGCGCACGCAGCCAAACAGCTGCTCTGCTTCGATCCAGTCAGCATAAAATACGCCGCCGCTGCTGGTAAAAGGACGGTTGATGTCTGAAGGCGGCAGCAGCGTAACGGTGTCGCCCATCACATGATAGTCACCGCCATAGAGCTGCCCGGCATCAGGCTGAAAACGCCGTGCGGCTTCGGCAATCCAGGCGAGATAGTCGCTATTTTCCTGGCTGCGTAACAGCAGCAGCGGAAAACCCGCAGACTGATGGTGTAAATGCGCCAGCGCATTCAGCAAACGCGGCTGAACCGCGGCAAGGCTATCGCTATCTTTCAGTGAAACCGTTGAAAAAAGGGTCTGCCAGGGGGTGCTATCTGGCTGCAGGGCTTGCCACGTAAGTTGGTTGCTGGTCAAAATATTCGCATTAGTCTGATTTAGGAAAAGCGTGATTATACAGGATACAACCGGGTTTATCACGGCGAGTTCCGGTAGTGGGTGTGACAGAAGCGACATGTTTTTCGTTGCTGCATCGAGTAAAAAAGCTGTTATTCTTAGATTGTTACGTGGTCACGGTGGGATTCCGATGAAATACCAGCAGCTTGAAAATCTGGAAAGTGGATGGAAATGGAAATACCTGGTGAAAAAACATCGGGAGGGGGAGCTGATCACCCGCTATCTGGAACTCAGCGCGGCACAGGCTGCGGTTGACGCGCTGCTTGCGCTGGAAAATACGCCGGTTGAGGTGAACCAGTGGATTGCGCAGCATATTCATCCCGGTCTGGAAAATCGCCTGAAGCAAACCATACGTGCCCGCCGCAAGCGTCACTTTAATGCTGAACACCAGCATACGCGTAAAAAATCGATCGATTTAGAGTATCTGGTGTGGCAACGGCTGGCGGGTCTGGCGCAGCGCCGCCACTGCACGCTCTCTGAAACAATTGTACAGCTGATTGAAGACGCCGAACGGAAAGAGAAATATGCCAGCCAGATGTCTACGTTAAAGCAGGATCTGCAGGCCATCTTAGGCAGTGAAGAGAACAAAAAGTAAGCAGGCAGCAGAAACAAAAAACCCCGCCGGAGCGGGGTTTTTTTTACGCGATAACTTAAGCCTGTGGCTGAGTTACAACGTCTTTGATGCCTTTCACGTCGATCTCAACGCGACGGTCTGGACCCAGGCAGTCGATCAGGGCATTACGGCCTTTCACGCTGTCACAGGTGTTGCCAGTAACCGGGTTGGATTCGCCCATGCCACGTGCAGAGATTTTGTTAGCCGGAATACCTTTAGATACCAGGTAGTCGACAACAGACTGAGCACGTTTCTCAGACAGTTTCTGGTTGTACTGGTCTGAACCGATGCGGTCGGTAAAGCCCAGAACCACAACGGAACCATCTTTAGGATCCATTGAGCTCAGCTGGCTGTACAGCTGATCCAGAGCCTGCTGGCCTTCTGGCTTCAGGGTAGATTTGTTAAAGGTGAACAGCACGTCAGATTTCAGAGTGAAACGCTTGGTTTCAACAACCGGAGCTGGTGCCGGAGCTGGTGCAGCGATTGGTGCAGCAGCTTCATCCTGACCGAAGCGGTATGCAACGCCTACGCTCAGCATGCCGTTGTCTGGACGCGCGCCAACGGTACCTGCATCACCAATGTTGTTAACCCACTGGTAATCCAGACGGGTTGCCCAGTTTTTGGTCACTGCGTATTCAACACCCACTGCAGCCAGCGGAGAAACGCCGGTGTCGTGGTCGCTGCGGCGTTCGCCGGTCAGAGTGTTGTTCTGGGTAGAATCTGCACGCCATACCATGCCACCCAGACGGGTGTACACGTCAAGGTCATCAGCAATTGGGTAGCTCAGTTTAGCTGCCAGCTGAACGCCCTGCGCTTTGAATGCGCCGTTGATGTTGTCGCCTTTGTTAGGCATACGGCCCAGCCAGTCATAGCCCAGCTCGAAGCCCAGGTATGGGTTCGCCTGATAGCCCAGGAAAGCACCTGCGCCCAGCTGAGATTCGTGAGTTGGACCGTCGTTGTTCGCGTAACCGTTACCGTAGTAACCAGTATCGTGATACTGAGACCAGCCCAGTTTAGCACCGGTGTACCAGGTGTCATCTTTAGGAGCGGCCTGCGCTACGGTAGCGAAGCCAGCCAGTGCCACTGCAATTGCGATAGCTGTCTTTTTCATTTTGCGCCTCGTTATCATCCAAATAGGCAATGAGCAAAAAGGTTGCTCTTGGTTGTAATCCTTCGCCGGGTCTGAACGCTCGCTTATGACTCTACCGAAAAAACGGAGGTTATTGAGCACCCTGGCGAGCTAAAGTCTACAACGAGATTGAAAACTTACAAGTATGATGTGAGGTGAGCAGGTAAAAAAACAGGTGTAAATACACACATTTTAACAATTGACGGGGCAAAATTTTCGTTCTGTAAATAGAGAATTGCAGCTAAGCCCTTGTCCTGACTGGCGGGAACATTATCAGTAGCTTAGCGGCAACAGGCCGGAAAAAAAAGCTGAGATAAATCTCACTTTTTACTTAATGAAACAAATCCGAGGGAATTTTTGTGCTTCCGGGTTGTCTGGCAGAAATGATATCAGCTTCTTCCGGTCGCATAATCAGACCCAAAGCTTCGCCTTCTTCTGCTGCCTGCTGCAGCATCTGACGCTCAGTTTCATGCAGCTCCGGTATCCACGCCAGCACTACGCTGTAATTTCCGGTACGCAGCGCTTTCACCATATTCTCAACCGTACTGAGCCGATCTGATTCAGTAATATGCATACTTTTCTCAAGCGGCAGACCAGCCTGCTGGATCCAGCGGCGGCTCACTTTGTGCGTCGGCGTCAGCCAAAGCTGCCAGCGTGACTGTTCGCTCAGCTGTTTGAGCACCGGAAGCAGAAGCAATTGCATCATGCCAGGATGCTCACTGTAGCGTAATTCCGTTATACCGCCCATTGACGGCTGAACTGCAGTGGAAGGCGCTAACCAGGAGGAACGATCAACAGGGCCAGAGAAATGCGTGCGCATAATATACTCGCTCAGTAGTGAACTGGATGAATGTACAGTACTGTTTAAATTAACAGAGATCAACTTCATTTTCTGAAAATGTCTCTCAAAACTGGCAGAAGATGGCACCAAAGGCGTTTTATTCATTGAATCAGTAAATCGTTTTTTTTATCTTCTAACTGAATGAATAGTCACTGTTTTATAGGAAATACCCTGCACAAGGAATGAGGAAAAGGGACATGATAAAGCGAAAAAATGAGGTAGTAGAACAATCGATCGACGCCCTGTCGGTTCTGGGAGATATAGAGTCGCGTACGCAGTTTGGCGGCTATGCTCTGGCCATTGAGCGCGTGGTGTTCGCCTATATCGATAATGACACGCTCTACCTGCGCGCCAGTGAGGCGCTGCGGCTTTATACCGTTCAGCGGCCGCTGGAGCCGCTGGTTTACCGTAAGCGCGGCATCCCTGTCACCCTGAGCTACTTCAAAGTTGATCAGCAGCTATGGCAGGACAGGGGGCAGCTGATCCGTTTGTCAGCCAGCTCCCTGCAGGCGGCACAGGCTGATGCCGCAGTAAAACATATTTCGCTGCGGCTCAAAGATCTTCCTAATCTCAGTTTGCGTATGGAGCTGATGCTGCATAAAGCGGGGATCAGTTCGGTGGAATCGCTGCAGGAAATGGGGTCACGACAGAGCTGGCTTAAGCTGCGCAGCGTCAACAAGCATGTCGGGTTGAAAACGCTGCTGGCACTTGAAGGGGCGATCTCTGGCCATCATCAGGCGGCGCTTCCGGCTGACGTAAAAGAGGCGCTGAGCAGCTGGTATCAGGAGCGGCTACGCCGGTAAACCCGAGAGCCGCTGTTACTGTTTCAGGCCTGCGCCAGAGCGCGGCGCAGGCGGGCGATCTCAGGCAGCAGTGTGATCAGTAAATCGAGCTGCTGCAAAATCAACGGTGCCTGGGCTTCAGAGCTGGTTTTCAGTTCGCCGATGCGCTGCTGAAGCGTATGTTGCATCGCGGCTACCCGTTCGTTCGTCACGCACTCAATCTGTAAAACATCCTCAACAAAACAGACGGCGTCATCAAGCAGCGTGAGCAGTTTCCCCGGTGTTAAGCGGGTGCGATGTGCGCCCAGCGCTGAGATATAGCTCAGAAACGAGTGATTAAGACAGAGCAGTCTGAAGGCGTGCTCCCGCAGCGTCTGCTCTGCCCGGCGCTCACTATTTATATTCGATACCACAGAGGCGAGTTCGGCGTCAGCGTTGTGCGCATCCCGGCGTGCGACCCGGTAAGCCAGCCGGTTATCTTTGCCCTGATGATACTGTTCCATGATGGCATCCAGATAGCGGCAGTTAGCATTCAGCGCGCGATCGGCTATGGTGGTGAGCTTGCGAAAACGCCAGTCAGGCCAGACAAACGCCACCGCCAGCCAGGCGAGTCCGCATCCCAGAAGCGTATCAACAATACGCGGCAGGGCCACGTCAAAGCCTTCACCCAGCAAATTGAAGCAGAGCAGTACTAGCAGGGTAATAAACAGCGTGGCCTGCGCATACTGAATCTGACGGAAAGCAAAAAACAGCACGCCGCTGAGGACGATCAGCAGCAGCTGCCCCTCTACCGAGGGCACCAGCCACAGCACCGGCAGCCCGATTGCCACCCCTGCCAGCGTCCCCCCGATACGCAGCGCCAGCCGGCGACGCGTGGCGTTATAGTTGGGCTGACAGACAAACAGGCTGGTAAGCAGTATCCAGTAACCGCGCTGCAGCCCGGTAATCTGAATAAAGGCATAACCTATACAGAGCACTAGCGACATTCGGATGGCGTGACGAAACAGCGGAGAGGCGGGCGTAAGGTGACGGCTCAGACGCAGACGTATATCGGACCAGCCACGCAGCGTGTCACGCGAAAGATGGTGCTCACTCTGCAACGGCATCTCAAACAGCTGCTGTTCTGAAGCAAGCGAAGCAAGTTGCGCATCAATGGCACGCAGATTACGCGATAACCAGTAGAGCGGGGCAGTATGTCCGGCATCGGGGTCGCTTTGCTGCAGTCGCTCAAGGGCCGTCTCAAGGCGTGCAAAAGCCCGCTCGAAATGGCTGCTGTGATGCCAGCGCTGGCGCAGTACGATCGTTTCAGCCAGCTGGCGACACGCCTGCGCCTGCATATTCAGCAGACGCTGAAAACGGAACAGGATCTCATTGTAACGCCAGTTATTTCGTAGCTGATGATACTGTATGTGCGAAGAGCTGGCGCGCTCATGAATATCCTGCGCCACAAAATAGTAATGCAGGCTGCGGCGGGTACTGCGCGAACCCCGATCGCCGCGCAGCCGGCTCTGAATGGTATTTTTAGTCTGATTCAGCTGCGCGACTAACTGGCTGTTAGCCATTGCGGTGGCAATCAGAGCGGCATCATCCTGCTCACCACCATCCGGGTCAAACAGGTTGGCTTTCGCCTCAAGATAACGCGCCAGCTGGGAAAAGCTGGCCGCCAGCTGCTCCTGAACGGGCCGCACCGGAAACATCAGGTGCCCAATAAAGGTCAGCAGGTTGTACCAGAGCGCCCCCGCCAGCAGCAGCGCGGGCTGCATCCACCATTCTGGAAAGAGCCCGATACCCAGCATGGTATATACCGCAATCAGCAGGGCACCAAACGCGATAGTCGCATAACGCTGGCCAAGCGCGCCCAGCAGGATAAACCCCCAGCTTGAGAGCGCCAGGCCGGCAGCGAACGCCCAGGGGCTGGGGAAAAGCAGCTCAACAGAGACCGACGCGATACAGAAGCAGCACAGGGTGATGATCAGATTGCGCAGACGGCCTGTCCAGCGATCGTCAAGATCGGCCAGCGCAGCAGCGACCACGCCCAGCGTAAGCGGAATAGTCCACTCTACCTGCTGCAGCCACCAGGGAAACGCGGCGCAGCCCGACAGCGCCAGAAAAATACGCAGCAGATAGCGCAGGCTGCTGTTAAACAGATAGCGGCGCCAGGCGGGCATAGCGTCGGACATAAACCGAATCCTCAGTAGCGACGGCGCGCGTTAGCTTCACGCGCTGCCTGCGCCTCTTCCACGCTGACCACCCGACGGCCAACCGGCCAGAGTGAAATCGCAGCCAGCTTAAAGTGCGCCAGCCCGGTGGGAATACCGATAATGCTCAGACACTGCATAATTCCGGTTGAGATATGCATTACGCAGAGCCACCAGCCAAAGAAAATAAGCCAGAAGATGTTCAAAAATGTACCGCCAGCGTTAAGAAACGCACTTTTGCTGTCAGGACGCAGTACATCAACGTGAACCGCTTCATTGCCGAACGGGACCAGCGAAAGTTTTGTGATTTCCCAGCAGGAGCGCGTCAGCGGCAGCGTAAAAATCAGTACGATGCTGACCAGCGTGGCAAAGAGCCAGCCAAGCGTAGTGAGAAAGCCGCCAAGGATAAAATTCAGAATATTAAGTACGGTGCGCATAACGCGTTTTTCCTTTTGCAATCCGCAATATGTGACGCCAAGTTTAGCCTGTTTTAAGGCTGGAGCGCCAAGTGTCTGACAGGTAAACTGCGCAATAACTGAATTTCACCTGATGATGCGGACATGGAACTGAAAGCAACAGCAATGGGTAAACGTCTGGCGCAGCATCCTTACAACCGGGTGCGTTTGCTGACTGCCGGTGTTGAAGTCAGCGGCGATCGTCATGAATACCTTATTCCGTTTAATCAGCTGCTGGATATCAGCTGCAAACGCGGCCTGGTATGGGGCGAACTGGAGTTTCTGCTGGCGGAGAATCAGGTGGTGCGGCTGCATGGTACAGAGTGGCAGGAGACGCAGCGTTTTTATCACTATCTGCAGCACGCCTGGCAGCAGTGGAGCGCTGAAATGAGCCATATCAGTGCGGGCGTGCTGGATGAGCTGCTGCTGCATATTTCGCAGCTGACCGCAGAGGATCGCTGGCTGAAGCGAAGTGAGCTGGCCGCTATCCTTACCCGGGTTAACGAGACAATTAAGGCACTGCCGCTGCCGCTGGCGCGCCTGGAGGCGCTGGATAACTGTCGTGAACGCTGGCATCGCTGCCGGCAGTGGCTGGAGCAGGGCGAAGCCACAATTCGCCAGCGTAATCGCCGCTGGAGCGAACAGGTGATTCAGGCCAATCCGGATTTTTTCGCTACGGTTGAGCACTCACCGCTTAATCGTGCGCAGGCAGAAGCGGTGGTCAATGGTGAAGAGACATTGCTGGTCCTGGCGGGTGCAGGCAGTGGTAAAACCGCCGTGCTGGTGGCCCGTGCCGGCTGGCTGCTGCAGCGGCGACTGGCTCATCCTGACCAGATACTGCTGCTGGCATTCGGCCGGGAGGCTGCAGAAGAGATAAATCAACGCCTGGACACGCAACTCAATGTAAAGGCGTTGCAGGCGCGTACTTTTCATGCGCTGGCGCTGCATATTATTCGCGAGAGTGGGCGCAAGCCGCCGGTTATCAGCCAGCTGGAGAGTGACAGCGCTGCCCGTCGCCAGCTGCTGCTGGAGAGCTGGCGCGAGCAGTGTGCGGCTAAAAAGGCGCAGGCCAGCGGCTGGCGTCAGTGGCTGGAGGAGGAGCTGGCGTGGACGTTGCCGGACGGCGCATTCTGGCAGGACAGCGCCATTGCGCAGCGGCTGGTGCCGCGTCTTGAGCAGTGGCTGGGCCTGCTGCGGATGCAGAGCGGTAATCAGGCGGAAACGATCGCGGCCGTTCCGGAAGCGTGGCGCGATAGCTTCAGTAAGCGGATAAAACTGATGGCGCCGCTGCTGAAAGCCTGGAAAAGTGCGCTTAAAGCGGAGGGTGCCGTTGATTTTGCCGGCCTGATCCAGCAGGCGACAGAGGTGCTGGAAAAAAGACGTTTTATCAGTCCCTGGAAGCATATTCTGGTCGATGAGTTTCAGGATGTCTCGCCGCAGCGTGCCGCACTTTTAAAGGCGTTGCGCGCGCAAAATGCTCATACCAGCCTGTTTGCTGCAGGCGATGACTGGCAGGCAATCTACCGCTTCAGCGGCGCTAAGCTCAATCTGACTACCGCTTTTCACCACTATTTTGGCGACGGCGACAGCTGCGTGCTGGATACCACCTATCGCTTTAATGCCCGAATTGCTGACATTGCCAATAGTTTTATCCAGCAAAATCCGCACCAGCTGAAAAAAACGCTTACCAGTCTGAACAAAGGAAGTAAAAAAGCGGTAACGCTGCTGCCGGACGATCAGCTGGAGGGGCTGCTGGATAAACTCAGCGGATTTGCGAAATCGGAAGAGAGGATTTTGCTGCTGGCGCGCTATCATCATCTGCGTCCGGCGCTGCTGGACAAAAAAAAAACGCGCTGGCCTGGATTACAGCTGGAGTNAAAAAAACGCTTACCAGTCTGAACAAAGGAAGTAAAAAAGCGGTAACGCTGCTGCCGGACGATCAGCTGGAGGGGCTGCTGGATAAACTCAGCGGATTTGCGAAATCGGAAGAGAGGATTTTGCTGCTGGCGCGCTATCATCATCTGCGTCCGGCGCTGCTGGACCGGGCAAAAACGCGCTGGCCTGGATTACAGCTGGAGTTTATGACAATCCATGCCAGTAAAGGTCAGCAGGCGGAGTACGTTATTCTGACCGGCCTCCATCAGGGAGCCGATGGCTTTCCGGCTCCGGCGCGTGAGTCGGTGCTGGAGGAGGGGCTGCTGCCACCCGTGGAAGATTTTCCCGATGCGGAAGAGCGGCGCCTCGCTTATGTGGCTATGACGCGGGCACGTGAACAGGTGTGGCTGCTGTTTAATAAAGCCTGTCCGTCGCGCTTTGTTGAACAGCTGCGTGAGCTGGGTGTACCGGTAGCGCGTAAAGCCTGAGCCTGACAGCGCCAGGAAAAGCGAGGCGCTAGCTGGTGCGTAACGTTTTCATCCAGCTCAGTAGCTTTTGCCGGGTTGCTGCATCAAAGCGTTTAAACCAGCGCTGTATTGAGGGCAAATCGCTGGCATCCTGCCAGGCAAAATCGGGGTTTTCGCTTACGGCTGCCGCCGAAGGAGCAGCAAAGCGCAGTACGGATGCCGTCTGTGCTGCGCGGTTGTAAGCCATCATCGCCTGCATCATGTCACCGCTGCCGCTCTGCGGCAGACGATCGCGCAGGCTGGCAATTTCTGTGCCCCGCTCATCAATCAGCCTGAAGTTCAGGAGTTTATTAAACGTGCTGCGTTCACGCCGGCTGTTCAGCGAGGGCAGGTGGATGGCCACAGAGTGTGCTTCCGCGGTAAACGTGACGATCATCGGTACTGACTGGAAATGGGTTGCGTCGGGACAGGGTTTCTCAACGCGAAACAGAAACTGATGCTGCCCCTGTTCCAGCTCAAGGCTGTCTGCGCCTTTTAATAGTGAGCCGGCAATTTTCCGCCCGTCCAGCACCAGCAAATCAATCTGCGGATCGAGTTTAAGCGTAATGGCGGGGCAGGATGCTGTGACAAGCAGCGCAATAATGCCTGTAACAGCCGGTGACAGCTTCATTTCTACTCCCGAAATATGGCGGGTAATCAGTGATGTGTAGCAAAGTATTTCATTATGGCACTAAATTTACATTTAAACATATTTATTCGTGCCCTGGCGCAAACATTTCATCTTTGCAGCTTGCGCCGCGCGCGGAAAGGGCAGCTACACTCTGGCAATAAAGAGAAGGGGGAAATGAATGAACGATCAAACGATACGTGATGTGCTGATGAATACCCGTCGTATCGCACTGGTGGGAGCCAGCGACAAACCTGCTCGTCCCAGCTATGGCGTGATGCGTTATTTACTGGATCAGGGATATGAGGTGATTCCGGTGAGCCCTAAACTGGCCGGGCAGCAGCTGATGGGGCAGACCGCCTACGCTTCACTGGCAGAGATCCCCGGTAAAGTCGATATGGTAGATGTATTCCGTAATGCTGAGGCGGCATGGGAAGTAGCTCAGGACGCTATTGCCATTGGCGCGAAAACGCTGTGGCTGCAGCTCGGCGTTATCAATGAGCAGGCGGCAGTGCTGGCAAGTGATGCTGGCCTGACGGTGATAATGGATCGCTGTCCGAAGATTGAGATCCCGCGGCTGAATATTACGCCAGCCTGAATCAGATGATAAAACGGCGACCTGCGTCGCCGATATAATTAATGTCGCAGGCTGGGTGCCTGCAACTGCTGCCGGATAGAAGCGGCCAGCTCATCCATAGAGGGCTGCTCTGGATGCTCGAACAGCGTTTCACCTGCCAGCTGCACTTCTGCAACGTAGGTATGAACCTGTTCGCCCTCTTCATCTTCCATCACCACATGATACCAAGGGGCGGCACGCAGCGTTTCCATTGCACCAACTTCATCCAGTTCCGGCTCATCCAGCGAATACTCAGGGTCAACATCGACGATGACACCCAGCACGCCAGAAAGACGATGCCGGACCTGCTGTCCAATTCCAAATTTACTGGCAATCATTGCGACCTCCCAAAACTTTACCTGCCACCAGATATGGGGGCAGGAATCGGGTTTTCAAGTCACAGTACGCGGCAGGCAAAACCTTTCAGATAGAGACCTTCCGGATAACTGGCTATTACCGGGTGATCGGCCGCCTGACGGAACTGCTCTATAAATTGTACATCACGTCCGGCATCCAGCGCCGCATCGGCCACAATCTTCTGAAATAAATCTGTAGCCATCAGGCCGGAGCAGGAGAACGTCAGCAGGATACCGCCTGGATTAAGCAGCTGCATCGCCAGCATATTGATATCTTTATAGCCACGGCAGGCGCCCATCAGCTGGTTTTTGTTCTCAACGAATTTAGGCGGATCCATAATAATCAGATCAAACTTTTCGCCTGCATCACGATAGCGGCGCAGCAGTTTAAAAACGTCATCCCGCAGGAACTGTGCCCGCGACACATCGAGCCCGTTTAGCTCAACGTTCTGTTTTGCTACGTCCAGCGCATCCTGTGAGGTATCCACGCTCAGCACTTCGCGACAGCCGCCGAGCAGTGCCGAAACGGCGAATCCGCCGGTATAAGAGAAGCAGTTAAGCACGCGCGCGTCCTGCGCATAGCGACGGGTGGCATAACGACTGTCGCGCTGATCAAGATAGTAGCCGGTCTTGTGGCCGCCCTGAATATCTACCAGCAGTTTCATACCGTGTTCGGTAATAGGCAGCAGGGCAGGCGGCAGTTCGCCGCTCACCGGGCCCTGTGCCAGCGGCAGCCCCTCTTTCTTACGCACGGCGACGTCGGAGCGATCGTAGATAGCGCACTCCGGATAGCACTGCTGCAGCGCCGAGACAATGGCAGGCCGCTGATATTCTGCTCCTGCCGACAGAAGCTGCAGTACCAGAAAATGACCAAAGCGATCGATGGTTACGCCGGGCATACCATCTGATTCGCCGGCGATCAGGCGATAGCTGTCGAGTCCGTCTCGGGTCGCCAGCCAGTCACGCCACTCTTGCGCCTGCTCTAAACGGCGAACAAAGAAGGCGATATCGATTGATTCATCCTGTTGCCAGCTCCATACGCGTGCGCGAATTTGCGACTCCGGTGAATAAGCGGCACGTGCCAGCCATTTGCCAGAGCTGTCGCAGATATCAATAGTTTCGCCAGACTGCGCTTTGCCTTCCATGCGCGCTACGGCGCCGGAAAAGACCCAGGGATGACGGCGGAGCAGGGATTTTTCACGTCCCCTGGTGAGAATCAATCGAACGGTCATAGTTTGCTATGCTTACCTGAAAAAATGAGGCGCTATTTTCCGGCGGATGGCACCAAATTGCAACGCGGAATAGGGGAAAGGTACTATGGCTGAACGCAGCTGCACAATCC
This sequence comes from Pantoea sp. M_9, assembly GCF_008631385.1. Lineage (NCBI taxonomy): Bacteria > Pseudomonadati > Pseudomonadota > Gammaproteobacteria > Enterobacterales > Erwiniaceae > Pantoea > Pantoea sp. M_9. The sequence continues at coordinate 115,024 of NZ_VWUF01000003.1, forward strand.
GGGTATATGGCATGGTACAGGGCGTGGGCTTTCGTTATCACACCCAGCAGCAGGCGAAAGCGCTGGGCCTGACCGGTTACGCCCGCAATCAGTCCGATGGCAGCGTCGAAGTGCTGGCCTGCGGTCCGGAACAGCAGGTCGAAACGCTAATCAGCTGGCTTCAGGCAGGCGGGCCGCGCAGTGCGCGGGTGGACAACGTCGTGACCGGGTCCTGTGAGCCGGCCGAACGACCGGCCAGCTTTACCACTGGCTGATCAGAGACACTTCGCCGGTTTAGGCAGGCCGGCAATTTTTGTCGCCTGCTTTGCCGGGCCGTCCGGAAAGAGGCGGAACAGATAGCGGCTGTTGCCTTTTTCCTCGCCATACTTTTTCGCCATCGCCTTTACCAGCATGCGTACTGCAGGCGAGGTGTTAAATTCCCGGTAGAAGTCGCGTACAAAGTGGACGACCTCCCAGTGAGCCTCGCTCATCTCAATGTTTTCCTGCCCGGCGATCGCCAGCGCTACCTCTTCACACCAGTCTGCGTGGTTAGTCAGATAACCTTCTGCATCCGTTACAATCTCACTGCCGTTAACAATCACGCGTTTTCCTCATCTGTTATCTGCGCGTATTGTAAATTCCCGCCGCCTGAAAAAGCAAAAACCCCGCCGGAGCGGGGTTTGCTTTTTGTGCGCTGCAGCGTTAGTCGCGGTTAGCGAAACCCAGCAGGCTCAGCAGGCTGACAAAGATGTTATAGAGAGAGACGTAGAGTCCAACGGTCGCGCGGATATAGTTGGTCTCGCCACCATGAATAATGTTACTGGTCTCCCACAGAATGGCCCCTGCAGAGAAGAGAATGAAAAGCGCGCTAATAGCCAGATGCAGGGCCGGCAGCTGCAGGAACAGATTGGCTACGACCGCAACCAGAAGAACGACAAAGCCTGCCATCATCATACCGCCAAGGAATGACATGTCGCGGCGGGTAGTCAGTACATAGGCTGAACAGCAGAAGAAGACCAGTGCCGTGCCGCCCAGCGCCATGGCAATAACATCGCCCATGCCCGCGCTCAGAAACGAGCTGAGGATAGGCCCCAGGCAGTAGCCGAGGAAGCCGGTGAAAGCGAACGCTGCTGCTATTCCGGCCGGACTATTTGCCAGACGGTAGGTCAGAAACATCAAACCATAAAAACCTACCAGCATCAGGATCAAGCCGGGTGAGGGGAGTGCATAGACCGTGCTCAGCGTGGCGGTCACTGCAGAAAACGCCAGCGTCAGGCCGAGCAGAAAATAGGTATTACGCAGGACTTTGTGAGTGCCGATCAGAGATTGTTGCTGTGATGAGCTGATAATTTTGTCCATCATTTACTCCTTAAAGAGAGAGGACACCTTACATGCGCTGAGAATACGCAGCGGGATCGGAACAGCAAAGGCGTTTTACCCATCTTTACGCGATAAATTGCTGTTTCAGTGAGCAGAATGCTGTTTTTGACGGCGAAAAAAACAAATCTGGCTGTTTTTCAGCCGAACGATTCATTCACCGCTTTACATCATCCTGGGGGATGTTTATAGTGCGCCTCATTGCGGAGGGGTGGCCGAGTGGCTTAAGGCAGCGGTCTTGAAAACCGCCGATGGGAAACCATCCGAGAGTTCGAATCTCTCCTCCTCCGCCACTTTATCTCTGCAGATAAAGTACAACCTGTATCCGGAGGGATGGCCGAGTGGCTTAAGGCAGCGGTCTTGAAAACCGCCGATGGGAAACCATCCGAGAGTTCGAATCTCTCTTCCTCCGCCAAATTTAAAGAAGCCCGCAGCGATGCGGGCTTTTTGCATTTTACGCTTTCCCTTCCCGAACCTTCCTGCTGCTCCAGCCCTGACGTTTACTGCTATAGTCCATTCACAGTTTTTATAAACAGCGGGCGATTTTCGCCATCAAGCTGAGTTACACTGTGCAGTAATTCGCTCTTTGGCGGGCTAATCGTTTGAATGCCAGAGTGTTTCACTGATGAATTATGGAATGGGCACAATGATCAAAAAACTGAGTCTTTGCGCGTTGTCAGTTGTTGCGGCGCTTCCGGTAAGCCTGTCAGCGACCGCAGCAGAAGGGGATATGCAGCTTCAGCAGGTGCTGATGCTGAGCCGTCACAATCTGCGTGCGCCGCTGGCGACAAACGGTAGCGCACTGGAGCAATCCACTAAAAAGAGCTGGCCGCAATGGGATGTGCCGGGCGGTGAACTCACCACCAAAGGTGGCGTGCTGGAAGTCTACATGGGTAAATACACCCGTCAGTGGCTGACGCAGCAGGGGCTGCTGGCTGGCGGCAATTGTCCGGACACCAGCGATGTTTTCATTTATGCAAATAGCCTGCAGCGCACCGTTGCGACCGCACAGTTTTTTGCTGCTGGTGCCTTTCCTGGCTGTGACGTTGCGGTAACGCATCAGGATGCCATGGGAACGATGGATCCCATCTTTAATCCGGTGATTACCGATGACAGCGAAGCGTTTAACAAAAAAGCGCTGGCGGCGATGACGGCAGAGAATGAGAAGCTGGCCCTGAAGCCTGCGCTGCAGCGCCTGGAAAAGATTGTTGATTATAAATCGTCGCCTGCCTGCAATGGTAAAAAGCAGTGCACGCTGGACAGCGGTGATAACACTTTCAGCGCAGATAACGGCAAAGAGCCAGGCGTCAGCGGCCCGCTGAAAATCGGTAATTCCCTTGTTGATGCGTTCACGCTGCAATATTACGAAGGTTTCCCGGCCGAGCAGGTTGCCTGGGGGCAGATTAAAACGCCTGAGCAGTGGAAAGAGCTGGCGTCAGTTAAAAACGGTTATCAGGATGCGCTCTTCAGCTCGCCAGAGGTTGCACGTGAAGTTGCTGCACCGCTGGTGGATTACATCCGCAGCCAGCTGGTTGATGAAGATAAGGCCAGCGCACCTAAAGTGACGCTGATGGTAGGGCACGATTCAAATATCGCCTCGCTGCTCAGCGCACTGCAGGTGAAGCCTTACACTCTGCCGGGCAACGACGAGAAAACCCCTATCGGCGGACAGGTTGTATTTGAACGCTGGCACGATGGCAAAAATAACAAAGATCTGCTGAAAATAGAGTATGTCTATCAGACAGCCGATCAGCTGCGTAACGCAGATGTGCTGAGCCTCAAAAACCCACCAAAACGTGTCACGCTGCAGCTTGCCGGCTGTGATACTGATGCCAACGGCTATTGCAGCTGGGATCAGTTCTCTGCGGCGCTGAACAGCGCACTGCAGGGGACGCCTATGCAGCCTGCGGCCGCGCAGGAAGCGAAGCCGCAGCAGGCTGCAGACAATGCGCCGGACGCCGCTGCCGCAGAGAAACCGGCTGACGATAACGCTAAAGCTGAACAGGCGGCTGCGGATAAGGCGAAAGCGGACAAAGCAGCTGCAGATAAAGCCGCTGCGGATAAGGCGAAAGTGGACAAAGCAGCCGCAGATAAAGCCGCTGCGGATAAAGCGAAAGCGGACAAAGCAGCCGCAGATAAAGCAGCTGCTGATAAGGCGAAAGCGGACAAAGCAGCAGAAGACAAAGCGAAAGCTGATGCGGCTGCAGCGCAAAACGCACAGCCGGAGGCGGCAGCCGGCAAATCCGCCGCTGAAGCGAAGCCAGCTCAGTAACCTGCTACTGCAGGTTAACCGGCAGCAGGCTATAAAAAACCCCGCTCTGGCGGGGTTTTTTTGGGTCGTCAGCCGGCAATAACCACCAGTTTCTGATTGGCAAACTCTTTCAGACCGAGATCGGAAAGTTCACGTCCGTAACCGGAGCGTTTTACCCCGCCAAAGGGCAGCTCAGCTGCAGTATCACTCTGTGAATTGATAAACACCATACCGGTCTCAATCTGTGACGCCAGCCGGCGCGCGCGCGCAATATCCCGCGTCCAGATGGAGCCGCCAAGGCCATAGTGCGAATCGTTCGCCAGCGCCACGGCAGCCTCATCACTCTCTGCGATATAGAGCTGCGCAACCGGGCCAAAAAACTCCTGATAATAAGCGGGATTATCGGGCGTCAGGCCGGTCAGCAGAGTGGGCTGATAATAGCATCCGACGCCTTCAATAATGCGCCCGCCAAAACGCAGTTCTGCGCCATGCTCTACCGCCTCTTCAACCTGTCGCGCCAGCCGATCGCGCGCATCAAGGGAAGAGAGCGGTCCGAGCGTGGTTTTCTCATCCAGCGGATCGCCCGGCACAGCGGACTGCAGCGCGGCGCTGAATTTGCTCGTGAACGCCCCGGCGATCTGCGCATGCACAATAAACCGTTTGGCAGCGGTGCAGACCTGTCCGCAGTTGCTCAGACGTGCCTGCACGCCCTGGCGTACCGCTTCATCCAGGTCAGCATCGTCCAGAACAATAAAGACGTCATTGCCGCCCAGTTCAAGGGTGGATTTTTTCAGATGTTTGCCCGCCTGCTGTGCAACCGCGCTGCCGGCACGTTCAGAGCCGGTCAGCGCCACGCCCTGAACGCGATCGTCAGCGATAAGATCCGCCACCTGCTCATTGGAGATAAACAGGTTACTCCAGGCACCTTCTGGTGCACCCGCTTCACGTACCAGCTGCTCAAAGATATCCGCGCAGTGCGGCACAATATTGGCATGTTTTGCCAGTACCGGATTACCCAGCGCCAGATTAGGTGCCAGAACACGCATCAGCTGATAATACGGGAAGTTCCATGGCTCAACCGCAACGATAACGCCAATCGGATGATACTCCACCCAGGCTTCCCCGATTTCACTGGCATAGGGCTGAGGCTGCAGAAAAGCAGCGGCATGCTCAGCGTAATAACGTGCAATGCTGATGCAGACGCTGACTTCACCCCGGCTCTGACCAATCAGCTTGCCCATTTCGCGACTCGCTATGGTGGCCAGCTCCTCTTTGCGCTGCTCCATGAGATCGGCCAGGCGGCTCAGCACCCGGAGGCGTGGCTGGATGTCACCTTTGCTCCAGGCTGAGTGGTAGAGCGCATCTGCGGTTTCAAGCGCCTGTTGCACCCGGGCGTCATCATGCGCCTCCCAGTTTTTCAGCAGCTGATTATTTGCCGGATTGATGCTCTGGTAAGCCGTCATCGCGTCCCCCTGTTGGTGTTACCATAAAAAAAGGCGGGCTATGCCCGCCGGTTCTCACACGTTTTTGCGCTCGACAGGGACGTTGTCCCAGGTCAGAACATCCTGATCGGTTTTATCAAAAGCGCGCATCAGCACATCATCATTGCCCTGCTGCTCCCAGATCTGCTCTGCCAGTTTTTCATCGTAATTGGCAACTTCAAAGATCGCTTCTGCAATTTCCGGGGACGTCTGACGAATTTTCGCCCATTCGCCGACGCGATGTGCTCTGGACTGGTCTGTAGACATAATGATCTCCTGTTGAATTTATCCTTTGAGTTTTACCGCCAGAGTGGCGACATGTTCACCCTGATAGCGGGCAATTTGCAGCTCTTCAGGCGTAGGCTGGCGTGAACCATCGCCGCCTGCCAGCGTCGATGCACCATAAGGCGTTCCGCCGCGCACCTGTGAGATATCAAACATCTCTTTGGTGCCGTAGCCGATCGGAATAATGACCATGCCGTGATGAGCAAGCGTAGTCCATACTGACGTTATCGTCAGTTCCTGACCCCCGCCGGTACCGGTGGAAGTAAACACGCTGGCCAGTTTTCCGTGCAGTGCGCCCGAGGCCCACAGCCCGCCGGTACGGTCCCAGAAGTTGCGCATCTGGCCTGACATGTTGCCAAAGCGGGTCGGAGTGCCGACGATAATGGCATCATACTGCGTCAGATCGTCCGGCGTTGCCTCAGCTGCCTGCTGATCGACCTTGCCGCCAACCTCAGCAAAACGCGCCGCATCCATACTTTCCGGCACGCGCAAAATAGTCACTTCGGCTCCGCTGACGCGCTGCACGCCTTCTGCAACCGCCTGCGCCATGGTTTCCACATGTCCATACATTGAGTAATAGAGCACCAGAACTTTTGCCATTGTGGTTCTAACCTCCCGGTAAGATAAGTAAAAAGAGTATAGAAGAGCATGCGCGGGCTGCCGGGAAATGGCGCTGCTGCCCGCTGAGATTCAGCGCGTTTAAAAAATTAAAATTTTGATTTTTAATATTAAAATGGCCTTTTTTCAGATGAGTCGTAATTCTGAACGCGAATCGCGTTGCTGCATGCTGGGCAGATAATCCCGGCCGGCTGTTGCGCCTGCAGGCCGGGTTACGCCAGAATGGCGCCTGGCTACTTATCAGGTGTTCTATGTCTGCGTTACCTGCACGTCCCTATCTGCGCATTACCCGTCAGGAGCTGGTGCTGATTTTTATCACCATGGTCTGGGGCGGCACGTTTCTGGTGGTGCACCGCGCCATGGCTTACTCCGGTCCGTTTTTCTTTGTCGGACTGCGATTCGCCACGGCGTCACTGCTGCTGGCCTGTTTTTTCTGGCGCTATCTGCGCGCGCTGACCTGGCTTGAGGTCAGGGCAGGCACCATGATTGGCCTGGCTATTGCGGGCGGCTATGGCCTGCAAACCTGGGGGATGCAGACCATCTCCAGCAGCCAGTCTGCCTTTCTGACAGCGCTCTATGTTCCGGTGGTGCCGCTGCTGCAGTGGCTGGTGCTGCGCCGGCCGCCGGGCATTATGGCGTGGCTGGGGATTGCGCTGGCGTTCAGCGGCCTGGTGCTGGTGGCGGGGCCGCAGCAGAGCGGCATCGCCCTCAGCGCCGGGGAGAGCGCGACCCTGCTGAGCACGCTGGCGATTGCTGCCGAAATCATTCTGATTAGCCGCTATGCCGGACAGGTGGATGTGCGGCGGGTAACGCTGGTGCAGCTGCTGGTTGCCTCTGCTTGCGCCTTTCTTTTTATGATCCCGAATGGTGAAGCGCTGCCGTCGTTTTCTCTGCCGCTGGTGCTGAGCGCTGCAGGTCTGGGCGCCGCCAGCGCCCTGATTCAGGTGACGATGAACTGGGCCCAGCGCAGTGTGTCACCAGTACGCGCTACGGTAATTTATGCCGGAGAGCCGGTCTGGGCGGGGATTGTCGGGCGTCTTGCGGGGGAGCGACTGCCTGCGGCCGCGCTGCTGGGCGGCGCGCTGATTGTCTGTGGCGTGATTGTCAGTGAGCTGCGGCTGCGGCGTAAGAAAGCGGTGCCCGCTGAGGCACCGCAGAAGCCTTAACCGTGTGGCTGTGCAGCTGAACCGGCCGGCGCGCGGCTACGGTGCTGCAGAATGGCATTCAGGATAATGGCACCAAAGGTCGCGGTGCCGATACCGCCGAGCGTGAAGCTGCCGATCTTAAGCGCAAAATCGCCGGCGCCCAGAACCAGCGTGGTGGCGACCATGATCAGGTTACCGTTCTGCCCGAGATCGACCTGATTCTGCAGCCAGATACGGGCACCTGCCACCGCTATCAGGCCAAACACCACGATAGACGCGCCGCCTATGACCGGTGCTGGCACGGTATGGATGAGTGCGCCAAATTTCGGTGAAAAACCCAGCAGTATTGCGATCAGGGCCGCGGCGACGAACGCCAGCGTAGAGTAGACGCGCGTAACCGCCATAACGCCAATGTTTTCGGCATAGGTTGTCACGCCGCTGCCGCCGGCAGAGCCAGAGAGCATAGTGGCCAGCCCGTCGCCGACAAACGCCCGGCCCATCCACGGATCGAGATTGCGCCCGGTCATGGCTGCCACGGCCTTAATATGCCCCAGGTTTTCAGCAACCAGAATAATTGCGACCGGCGCGATCATCACTATCGCCTGCAGGTCGAACACGGGGGCGGTGGTGTGCGGTACGCCAAACCAGGCGGCGCGCGCCACGCCGCTGAAATCCACCGGTTTGCCGAGGCCGAAGCCATTGGTCAGCAGCGCATAGAACGCCCAGGCCACGATCAGCCCCACCAGGATCAACAGGCGCTGTACCAGCCCGCGCGTCATGACCGCCACCAGTCCGATACAGAGCACCGTCAGCACCGCCATCCAGCTGTCAAACAGGGTGGCGGAAACACTGTGTACCGCAATTGGCGCCAGGTTCAGGCCAATCGCCATGACGACGGCACCGGTGACGACCGGCGGCATCAGGCGCTCAATCCAGCCGGTACCCGCTTTCATCACAATCAGACCAATCAGGGTATAGAGCGCGCCGCAGGCGATAGTGCCGCCCAGCGCCACGGAGAGATGAGTATTAATGCCCTGGCCGGTGAAACCGGTGACCGCAATCACCACGCCCACAAAAGCGGCGCTGGAACCGAGATAGCTCGGCACGCGTCCGCCGGTAATAAAAAAGAACAGCAGCGTACCGATCCCGGAGAGCAGCACCGCGAGATTGGCATCCAGCCCCATCAGCAGCGGCATCAGTACCGTTGCGCCAAACATTGCGACCGCATGCTGCAGCCCAAGCACCAGCGTCTGCCCGAGCGGCAGCGTCTCGTCCGGGGCGATCAATCCGTCTTCGGTCATAGCTGACTTAACGCGCCAGCGTGGAAACCAGGTACTCGCCATAGATCATCTCCTGAGAGTGAGTAGAACAGGCCGCGTTATGCGGTATCAGCGGGCATCCTGCCGGGAGAAGGTGTGATAACCGCGATCGAACCAGGCGAGCCCCTGACGCGCCTCGCCCTGGGCCACAGCCAGCACAGTACAGAACAGAATATCGTGTGTGCCGACGCTGACCCGCTGTGTTATCTCGCAGTCAAAGGAGATCAGCGCGGCCTCCAGCAGCGGAGCGCCGCTGGCAAGCGTCTGCCACTGCGCAGCGGCAAAGCGATCCGCCATCGCGGTTTTGCCCCCGAACAGCGTGGAGAGGGCGTGCTGGTCTGCCGAAAGGGTATTGACGCAGAGTGCACGGTTATCGCGAAACGCCGGCCAGGCTGAGGCGGAGCGGTTCAGGCAGACCAGCAGCGTCGGCGGGGAGTCGGTCACGCTGCAGACGGCAGAGGCGGTAAAGCCAGCCACGCCTGCCGGGCCATCGGTGGTGATAACATTAACGGCTGCGCCCAGCTGCGCCATAGCGTTGCGAAAGGTGTCGCGATCGACTGCGGGTAAATCCGGAAGGGCATGTAGGCTCATGTTCAGACTCCTGATCTCAGCCCGCTGCCAGACAGGCGGGCTGAGCGGTCTCAGCCAGCCAGCGCAGCAGCAGCGTGTTAAAATTATCGCTATCGGTCACGCTCATGGCGTGGCCACCCCACGGCATGGTCAGCAGCTGGCCCTGCGGCAGCGCTGCCGCCAGCTGCGCTGAACAGCTCCACGGCACCAGCAGATCATCCTGGCTGCAGATCGCCAGCACCGGCTGGGTAATGCGTGCGGCGCAGGCACGAAAATCTGCTGTTTTCAGCGCGTGCAGACGACGCAGCAGGTTCTCTGCGCCCTGAAAGTGCTGCTGGTGATGCTTCTCTTCTGCCTCAGCACGCGCCTGATGCTGCGCCAGCCATTCGGCGGGATAGAGAAACAGCGGCTGAGCACGTACAAAGGCTTCAGTGCCCGCCTGCAGCAGCAGATCCTCTCTGACCTTAAAACAGCGCGCGGTATGGGGGCTGAGCGTCAGCCAGCCGTTGATGACCGCCACGCGCTCAACCCGATCGGGGTGATCCAGCGCCATTTGCAAACCAATCAGCCCCCCGAGCGCATGGCCCGCCACGCTGTAGCGCGCGATCTGATGCTGTGCCAGCGCCTCCGCCAGCTCGGCTGCCATCATCGCCAGGCTGTAGCCTTCAGGCAGCGGCGCGGCGCTGCGCCCGGTGCCGCGCTGATCGCAGGTGACAACGCGGTAGCGGGTGCTGAGCGCCGCCAGCTGTGGCTGCCAGAATCCGGCAACGCCACCGAGACCTGATACAAGTACCAGCGTGGGCGCATCGGCAGTGGTCAACCCGTGGATATCCAGCTTCATTACGCCTCCGCCTGTCCGATGTGCGCTACAGACGCAATCTCAACTAGCGCGTCAGGTTTTACCAGACCGCACTGAATACAGAAGCGCGCGGGCTTATCACCGGGAAAATAGTCGGCATAGACCTGATTCACGGCAGCGTAGTGCTGCCAGTCGGTGATAAAGATAGAGTTGAACGTGACATCTGCCATGCAGCCGCCAGCGGTTTCAATGACATTTTTGATGGTCTCCAGCACATGGCGGGTTTGCGCGGCCGCATCGCCGACGTGAACCACGTTGTTGTCCGCATCGAACGGCAGGGTGCCGGAAACGTACACCACGCCGTCAGCCAGCGTTCCGGGTACGAACGGGGCGATCGGCGTACTGCTGCCAGCCGGGATAATGACGCGTTTGGGCATAGTCTGATCTCCTGATAGCGAAAAGTTACTGGCCCTGCAGGGCTTCGCAGAACGTCTGTGTATCGCTGACCCAGCCGAAAAACGTTTCGATATTGAACAGCGCGGCCTGCTGCGCAAAATCAGGTCCGGCCTGATGCGTGGCGTCAGCCAGTACCACGCCGAAATATTCCAGAAAGAAGCCGTCACGCAGCGTGGACTCGACGCAGACGTTGGTGGCGATGCCGGTAAAAATCAGATGACGGATCCCGCGGCTGCGCAGCATGCTGTCGAGCGGGGTATTGAAAAAGCCGCTGTAGCGCGGTTTTGGCAGCACGATATCGCCCGGTTCGGGCGTCAGCGCATCCACCAGCGCATAATCCCAGGTGCCTTTCGCCAGCAGGGTGCCCTGCAGCTCAGGCTGGCGGCGCATGGTTTTCAGCGCATTGGATTTGTGAAAATTGGGGGAGCCCGCATCGCCCGCCTCGGTGTAATCGCTGTCCCAGCCGTTCTGGAACCAGATAATCTGTACGCCGGCGGCGCGTGCCGCGGTGACCGCCTGATGAATTCTGGCGATAACCGGCTCGGTGGCAGAGACATCAAATCCCGCCAGGTCGAGATAGCCGCCTTTAGTGGCGTAGGCATTCTGCATATCGACGACAATCAGCGCGCTCTGTGCCGGAGGCAGAGCGATCGCCTCCGGACGCGCGGGCAGAGTGATATGCGGTGTGGTGCCGGTGTGCGCGCAGGTGACGGTTTTCATTATGCTACCTCCTGCGCCGCGGCGATCACGTTGCGACGGCACTGCATCAGCGGCTGTATGCGCTGGCCGAACGCTTCAATCCCCTCCAGGAAATCATCAAAGGTCAGCAGCACGCCGTGCGTACCATCAACCTGAGCCACTTCATCCAGCATGCGTGCCACGCTGGCGTAAGAGCCAACTAACGTGCCCATATTGATGTTAACGGCGGAGGTCGGGTCAGCCATCTGACGCACGTTAGTATCGCTGCCTGAACGGGTATCCTGCTGGCTCTGAGTAGTAAGCCACGCGAGCGCCTCTTCATCGGCGCCGGCTTTGTAGTGCTCCCATTTTGCGCGGGCCGCTTCGTCGCTCTCGGCGGCGATGATCATAAACAGAACGTAGGAGCCAACATCGCGGCCCGCCTGCTCAGCAGCAAGCTTCATGCGGGCTGCGGTCGGTGCAAAAGCGGCTGGCGTATTGACGCCCTTACCAAAGCAAAAGTTATAGTCGGCATGCTGAGCTGAAAACGCCATGCCCGCATCACTCTGTCCGGCGCAGATCACTTTCATTGGCTTCTGCGGCCGCGGACTGACGCGACAGTCGTTCATCGTGAAAAAATCACCTTTGAAGTCGCTCTGGCCGGTTCCCCATAAATCGCGCAGCACCGTGACATATTCAGTCAGGTATTGATAACGACTGGCAAAATAGTCATCCCCCGGCCAGATCCCCATCTGTTCATACTCTGGTTTCTGCCAGCCGGTGACGAGGTTTACGCCAAAGCGTCCGCCAGAAATTGAGTCGATGGTCGCAGCCATACGCGCCACGATGGCGGGTGGCAGCGTCAGCGTGGCAGCCGTGGCGTAGATCTCAATCCGCGAGGTGACTGCCGCCAGGCCAGCCATCAGCGTAAAGGACTCCATATTGTGATCCCAGAACTCCGTTTTGCCGCCGAAGCCGCGCAGCTTGATCATCGAGAGCGCAAAATCGAAGTGATAGTGCTCAGCGCGCTGCACAATCGCTTTATTGAGTTCAAAGGTAGGCATGTACTGCGGCGCATGCGTGGAGATCAGCCAGCCGTTATTGCCAATCGGAACAAAGACACCAATTTTCATATGTCACCTCTTTGCAGTGATAGGACGGTTTCACGCGCTGCGCTGCTTCCTGCACGCATCCTGCGGGCGGCGCTCTCTCTCCTGATTGCAAGTCGCGTGCCACATAAATAATTTTGATATTTATCATTGAGATATAAACCGCCGATCGACCAGCCGGAACGGCGCTGCGATTTTCAGACCATTTGGTCAAAACAAATGCACAGCGATCAGGCAGCCGTCGGGCAAAAAAGGTGCAGACCGCCATATCTGCCAGCTGTGTTATGATGTGAATTCACGACAGGGAGAGGTAACAGTATGAAAAACGATGAGAAAAAACCGCGCCGTCGTTCGCAGGCGGCGACAGCAAAACGCGCCGCTATTCTGCAGGCGGCGCTGGCGCTGTTTTCCCAGTTCGGTATTCATGGCACCAGTCTTGATCGCGTGGCTGAGGGAGCCGACGTGTCAAAAACAAATCTGCTCTACTATTACCCTTCAAAGGAAGTGTTGTATGTCGCCGTGCTGAAAGAGATTCTGGATGTCTGGCTGGCACCGCTGCGCGCGCTGCGCGCCGACCAGGATCCCCTGACGGCCATTCGCCACTATATTCGCCTGAAGCTTGAGGTCTCCCGCGATCATCCTCAGGCATCCCGGCTGTTCTGTCTGGAGATGCTTCAGGGGGCACCGCTGCTGCGTGGTGAACTGGCGGGCGACTTAAAAGCGCTGGTAGAGAGCAAGGCGGCGATTGTTGAGCAGTGGATCAGCGCCGGACAGCTGGCTGCCGTGCAGCCGCAGCATCTCTTTTTTATGCTCTGGGCCACCACGCAGCACTATGCTGACTTTGCCTCGCAGGTTGAGGCGGTCACCGGGCAGACGCTGCAGGATCCCGGCTTTTTTGCACAGACGTTGCAGAACGTAGAGCGGATGATTATCGAAGGCATTCGCGTGCGCTAACGATTGATGGAGGAGAAGCATGGATTCGCTGTCGCAACTGGCGCTGGGCGCTGCAGTTACCGTTGCCGTCATGAACCGCCGGGTACCGGTATGGCAGGCGGCTCTGGCGGGGGCCGTCGCCGGCACGCTGCCGGATCTGGATGTGTTCGTCGATCACGGCGACGCAATACGCAATATGACGCTGCATCGCACCGAGAGCCATGCGCTGCTGATCCTGACGCTGCTCGCGCCGCTGGCCGGCTGGCTGGTCGCCGGGGTTACCCGCAGCAAAACGCACTGGCGCCGCTGGTGCCTGGCGCTCTGGCTGGCGCTGATCACCCATCCGCTGCTCGATCTCACTACCGTGTACGGTACCCAGCTTGGGCTGCCGCTCACTGACTATCCGTTTGCCATCGGCAGTATGTTTATTGTCGATCCGCTCTATACGCTGCCGCTGCTTGTGGCACTGGGCGTAGCGCTATGGCGGCGTGATGCCACCGGCGTGCGCTGGACCCGCCTGGGCCTGTTAATCAGCACGCTTTATCTGGGCTGGAGCATGGTGATACAGGATGTCGCCACGCGGCAGATTGAACAGCAGCTGGCGCAGCAACAGGTTGTATCACAGCGGCTGCTGGTCACGCCGACGGCGTTCAATACGCTGGTCTGGCGCACGGTCATTATTACGCCCGATCGCTATGGTGAAGCGTACTGGTCACTGTTTTCACCCCGGCGGCCGTTACAGATTGCGTGGCACGATCGTCAGATGGCGCTGCTGACCCCTTTCAAAGGGCAGTGGCATGCGGAGCGCGTCGTCTGGTTCAGTCACGGTTTTTACGCGCTGCGTCAGCAGGCGGGCAATACGCTGATCAGCGATTTGCGTATGGGTGAGGCGCCCGATTACACCTTTACTTTTAATCTTGGCAGACCGGCAGCGCCGGCAGCGGCGCCGCAGCGTGAGGCGGCCGCACGCCCGTCACTCCAGCGTGCCTGGCATCAGTTCCGGCAGCGGTTATAAATGAAAAAGGCCCGCAGCAGCGGGCCTTAAACAGAAGGGGATCAGGCTTTACGGCGCCGCAGCAGCCAGCCCATGGTGAGCAGCATAAACCACAGCGGCGTAACCATCAGCGCCTGACGGGTATCCTCCTGCAGCGTCAGCAGCACCAGCACGAAAGCAAAAAATGCCATGCAGACCCAGCACATAATCTTGCCCAGCGGCATCTTGAACGTTGACGACGCGTGACGCTGCGGATGCTGTTTACGGTAGGCCAGGTAGCTGCAGAGAATGATGGTCCAGACAAACATAAACAGAATAGCGGATACCGTGGTCACCATGGTAAACACCGTCATCACATCCGGGATCAGGTAGATCAGCGCGACGCCGCCCAGCAGGCAGAGACAGGAGAAGAACAGGCCGGTGGTGGGTACGGCGCGTGCAGAGAGACGACCAAACGCCTTATGCGCCACGCCCTGTTCTGCCAGGCCATACAGCATGCGGCTGGTAGAAAAAATGCCGCTGTTGGCTGACGAGGCCGCTGAGGTCAGTACCACAAAGTTAACGATGCTCGCAGCAGCGGGCAGGCCAATCAGCACAAACATCTCTACAAACGGGCTGCGATCCGGCATTACCTGATTCCATGGCGTAACGGCCATGATCACCAGCAGTGCCAGCACGTAAAACATAATAATGCGCAGCGGTATGGCATTGATGGCGCGGGGCAGAACCTTGTGCGGATCTTTGGTCTCTGCCGCGGCGGTACCTACCAGCTCAATACCGACAAAAGCGAACACGGCGATCTGGAAGCCGGCGAAAAAGCCGCTCAGTCCTTTCGGGAACATCCCGCCATGCTGCCAGATATTGCTGAGCGATGCCGTGCTGCCGCCGGGTGAAGGGTAGTGCGTGCTGACCAGCACAATGCCGGTAATAATCAGGGCAACGATGGCAACAATTTTAATAATCGCAAACCAGAACTCCATTTCCCCAAAGAGTTTGACTGTGGCGATATTAAGCGCCAGAAAGACAAAGACGCACAGCAGCGCGCTCATCCAGATAGAGAATCCGGGGAACCAGAGCTGAAAATAGGCGCTGATGGCGACCACATCCGCAATGCCGGTGACGACCCAGCAGAACCAGTAGGTCCAGCCGGTGAAGTAGCCCGCCCACGGGCCGAGCAGATCGGCCGCGAAATCGCTAAATGATTTATATTCCAGATTAGAGAGCAGCAGCTCCCCCATCGCGCGCATAACAAAAAACAGCATGAAGCCGATGATCATATAAACAAAAACGATCGACGGACCCGCCAGGCTGATGGTTTTGCCTGACCCCATAAAGAGCCCGGTTCCGATAGCGCCGCCAATCGCAATAAGCTGAATATGACGGTTATGCAGGTTGCGCCGGAGTTTTTCCGGCTGTTCAGCCTCACTGAGGGCTGCTTTGGATTGATCAACCATAAAGATAGCTTTCCTGTCTTGATGTTGTGTCAGCTCTGATGGCTGTTGAAATACGTGCCTTTGCACAGGGCAAGAGCGCATAAGATAGAGGAAAGGCCACCGGGTCTGGTAATTGTTTTTTAACCTTTGTGACCTTTTGCGTTTTTTGCTCTGTCAGCAAATATTTACATGGTTGCTCTTTTGGTCACTTTGCGTAAATAAGCAGCATTTTTTCCCGGAAGAACAGGCAGATGAGGCAGGCCAGCTACACTTAGTCACAGGTTTACAATGTGATAAGGCAGAGATCGTGCGCGCACTCATTGCGACAGGAATAATTGCTCTGGCGGGGTGGTGGAGTTTGCCCTGGCTGAAATCGCAGCTTCCGGCGCAGTGGAATCCGTTTATTCCGCTTAACGTCACGGATGCGCCAGGCTGGATAACGCGTTACAAGCTGGAGAAACTGCGTCACGATCCAGCCGCCTGTCTGGCGGTGCTGGAGCGCGCCAGTGCGCAGGGGCGGGTAAGTTTTCGCACGACGCCTCCGGTGCGGGGCGACTGCACCATTGAACAGCCGGTTCGTATCAGCCAGTTTGGACCAGTTACGCTCAGCAGCAGTTTTCTTGCCAGCTGTCCGATGGCCGTGGCAAGTACAATGTATGTCACGCGCAGTAATGCTGCACTACAGCAGGCGGGTATCACCAGTCCGCTGCGCCGTATTGAGCATGTTGGCAGCTACGCCTGCCGCAACGTCTATCATCGCCAGCAGGGACGCCGCAGCGAACACGCTACGGCAGAGGCGTGGGATGTCACCGCTTTTCAGCTGGCCGATGGTCGCTGGTTACGGGTCGCCAGAAACTGGCAGCAGCCCGCCAGCAGCGCGGCGGGTTTGCATGCGCTCTGGCGCAACGGCTGTGCCAGCTTTGGAAACGCACTGGGGCCGGATTACAATGCAGCTCACACCACACACTTTCATCTGGGCATGCGCGGCGGCGGATTTTGCCGCTGAGACAGCAGGCCGTTAATTTTAAAGCCAGGCAGACTTAATAGTTAATTTGCGGCAACGCTATTTTAGATCCAGTTCGTTAAAGACGCGACAGGCGTAATGACAAATGAGAACCATTACTCAACTAATTTTTAATATTGAAATAAGTCTGCATTAAATAACGCCCGTCTGTTTTGATAATGAGACATGCCTGAAGAATTTATTCACTCATCGGAGATTAACGCGGGTGCCGGTCTCAGACTCTCCAGACCAATCTGCAGCGGATATCATCATATTGTAAGAATTATATTTGTCAGCCGCCTTACGATGTTTCCATTTCAGCGGCTGACAGCAGCTTATGCTAAACCGGCAGGCCGCACCGCCGGGAAGTTGTGTCATCACGCATGGCGCTGGCATCAGCGTGGCGCTGATGCAGGCAGCTCAGGAGTGCGGATCGCCAGATGTCACTTCAATTATAAGTGGAATTAAAAACCGTCCATGACTAAATCATTTAGCACTTTTAATAGAAGGTGAATCTCCCTGCTTATCATTATTTTACTTAAAATCGATGCTAAACTTTTATCCATCTAATAATTAATTTTAATGGCTGTAAGATTGAAACTTTATCAGAAAAATCCTATGCTGGTTTCACGTATCTTTACCCGCCAGAGACCTGGTAATCAGGCCACGGTTGCGCTTGCTGCCTGGTAACAACCCGATAACTTTCCCGCTGTTAACGCAATCTTCAGCAGGAACCTTTTTATTCATTCCGTTCAGATTACGTCTCACAGATATAATCGGACAAGCATCAGATTAATAAAAGGCGTTAAATACGTCAGGATAATAATGACTACCGATAATTATTTTGTCTGGCGTGCCGAAACAGAAAGCGCGTTTCAGGCGTTGACGGAGGTGGTGCAATTAAAAGCACTGTTGCAAAAGCAAGTCGTCACACTGGGATTCGACTTCTTTGCATTTTTAGTGCAGCAGCCGGTTCCCTTCACCCGACCGCGTTTTTTCCTGTTCAGCACCTACCCTGAATCCTGGATCCGGCATTATGAACGGCATAACTACTATGCCGTCGATCCGGTACTGCGACTTTGCCAGAAGCCCGAGAAAGGGATTGAGTGGTGCGCTGAGATTTTCAGCGAGGCGGCTAATCTTTGGCCAGATGCACAGGCGGCGGGACTCCTGAGCGGCTTTTCTTGCTCAGCGATGGCATCAAATCGTGCCATTGGTATATTATCAATAGCATCACGCCAGCCCGGACGCTCCAGGCACCGCACCGTTGAGCTTGAAGTGCAGATAAACTTTCTGGCGGCCCTGAGCTTACAGGTTCTTGAGCGCTTAAAAGATAGCTCAATGGTGGTGCTGGCCAAGGGGTTTAGCGAGCGGGAGCTGGAAATTTTGAAATGGACAGCTGAAGGAAAAACCTCGGCAGAGATTTCGCTTATTTTGGCAATATCAGAACATACGGTGAATTTTCATCAGAAAAACATGCAAAAACGTTTTAACGTTTCAAATAAAACGCAGATTGCTTGTTATGCCGCAGCGACAGGTCTGATATAGCAAAAGGCAACTACTAATACTGGTAGTTCCCTATCCGTATTGAGTTGTCTACCCTGCGCCGGAAACTTAGCCAGGCTGGCACGATAAAAATCATTGCACACATGGGGATGTCAGAGGCGCATGATGAAAATAATTCAAACACAGCTAAAGGATATGCCTTCCTCACTGCTAGCCGAACTGGGTACCTATCGTTACAGCGTATTTGCGCGTGGCGAAGGCTGGTCAATTCCTCCGCGGCTGAGCACACCGGGGCAGGAGTACGATCGCTACGACCGTTCAGACGTGACCTGGCTTATCGCCTGGAATGCACGTAAAGGTATTTGTGGCTGCGCGCGATTACTGCCGTGGCATGAACCGGAAGTCGCTGAAGGTATCATTCTGCCGTTTGCGCAGGATAAAGTGTGGGAGATGTCGCGCTACTCCGCCCGGCTGGAGGTGGATGCGGAATTACCGCTGAATATCCTGTGGCACTCGGTGCAACTGGCAGAGCTGAGCGGCATGGAGTATCTGATTAGCTCAGCCACACCGATGCTGGAGAAGATGTTTGCGCAGCATAATGTGGTCTATGAACCGCTGACGCCGGGATTGATCCAGTCAGAAGATAATCTGTTCGCTATCCGGATCCCGGTTGAACAGCCTGCACTGGCAGAAAAATATCGCGGCACGCGGCGCTTTAGTCCGGAAGAGGTGCTGCCTTCGCTGGGCGTCTCCGTTAACTGGCAGGCGCATAACTAAAACCCCGTGCGGCGCACGGGGCTGGCCGCTTACTGACGGTAGGCGGTTTTAATCTGACGGATGGTATTGCTGAATACTTCAGCCTGAGGCTTATCAGCCAGCGCATTCTGCACATAGCGTTCCATATTGATAATTACTTTGCCGGCGTCTGCCTGTCCCATGCCTTTGAGAATCAGAGTAACCATCATTTTGAGGCAGGCAACTTCGTCAGCCAGTGCCTGAGTATCACGCGACGTTACGAAATCTTCATCACTCATCTTCAACTCCCTGGTGGTATCGATTTACACAGATTCTGTCTTTCCGTGCATAAAACAGAGAGTATATCATAGGTTTGCTTTCTCTTTCAGAGACCAGAAAAATCATTATTCGATCCAGTCAGAAGCAGGGCAGAGCAGGCCGTTTTGCTCGCCCCTCACTTTTTTGACTTAAAAACAGAAAACAGGCGGATTTATTACAACATGCTGTTATTCAATGAAATGTTAAATAAAAAAACTTTTTAGTTTGCAGGAAATGGATTTTTTTCTGAAAAGATTGAATTATTTGGTTTAGATCATTGCGTTGCAGGTTGTTCCTGTATGTCTGATGTTCAATACGCATAAAAAACGCTAAGATTACGCTCTTTTTTTATTACTTTTCTAACCTGCGGAGTATTCCCGTTGATCAGCCTGCTGCTTGTTGATGACCATGAACTGGTACGTGCCGGTATTCGTCGCATTCTGGAAGATATCAAAGGACTGGTCATTGCCGGCGAAGCGGCGTGCGGAGAGGATGCAGTAAAATGGTGCCGTCAGCATGCGGTAAATGTTGTCCTGATGGACATGAACATGCCGGGCATCGGCGGACTGGAAGCGACGCGCAAAATTGTGCGCTACAACCCTGATATTCGCATCATTATGCTGACTATTCACACCGAAAATCCGCTGCCAGCCCGGGTGATGCAGGCGGGTGCCTCAGGCTATCTGAGCAAAGGCGCTGCGCCTCAGGAGGTGGTCAGCGCCATTCGCGCCGTCCACGCTGGACAGCGCTATATCGCCTCAGATATTGCTCAGCAAATGGCGTTGAGCCAAATCGAGCCGCAGAAAGCGGAATCGCCCTTCAGTTGTTTGTCGGAACGGGAATTGCAGATTATGCTGATGATTACCCGGGGACAAAAAGTTACGGAGATATCCGAACAGTTGAACCTGAGCCCGAAAACCGTTAACAGCTACCGCTATCGTATGTTCAGTAAGCTAAACATCAGCGGTGATGTAGAGTTAACGCATCTGGCCATTCGTCATGGTCTGTTCAACGCGGAGCCATTAATAAGTAGTGAGTGAACTCTTTAATCCCAAAGCCTTTCTCAGCACCGTAACCAGCCAGCCTGGCGTCTACCGAATGTATGACGCGGCCGGTACGGTGATCTATGTCGGTAAAGCCAAAGACCTCAAAAAACGCCTCAGCAGCTACTTTCGTACGCAGACCGGCAGCCGTAAAACGGATGTGCTGGTCAGTAATATCTGTAACATCGACGTTACGGTTACGCATACTGAGACCGAAGCGCTGCTGCTGGAGCATAACTACATCAAGCTTTACCAGCCACGCTATAACGTGCTGCTGCGCGATGATAAATCGTACCCCTATATTTTTCTCAGCGGCGATACGCACCCCCGGCTGGCGATGCATCGCGGTGCCAAGCATGCCAAAGGTGAATATTTTGGCCCCTTTCCTAATGGCTATGCGGTACGTGAGACGCTGGGCCTGCTGCAGAAAGTCTTTCCTATTCGCCAGTGTGAGAACAGCGTCTACCGCAATCGCTCGCGCCCCTGTTTACAGTATCAGATTGGGCGCTGCCTCGGTCCGTGCGTAGCCGGTCTGGTCAGCGAAGAGGAGTATGCCCGGCAGACAGACTATGTGCGGCTGTTTCTGGCCGGTAAAGATGATCAGGTCATCAACCAGCTGGTAGCGCACATGGAGGCGGCAAGCCAGGGATTGCGTTTTGAAGAGGCGGGGCGGCTGCGCGATCAGATTCAGGCCGTACGCCGCATTACTGAAAAACAGTTTGTCTCAAATCAGGGTGACGATCTTGATGTCATGGGCGTAGCCTATGACGCGGGCATGGCCTGCCTGCACGTGCTCTTTATCCGCCAGGGAAAAGTACTGGGAAGCCGCAGCTATTTCCCCAAAGTCCCGGCTGACACTGAGCTGACGGAGGTGGTGCAGACCTTTGTCGGACAGTTTTATCTGCAGGGAAGCGAGGCGCGCACTCTGCCTGGAGAGATCCTGCTGGATTTCAACCTGGCAGAACGCAACCTGCTGGCTGAATCACTCAGCACGCTGGCCGGCCGTAAAGTCAATATACAAACCAAACCGCGCGGCGATCGGGCACGCTATCTCAAGCTGGCGCGCACCAACGCGGCAACGGCGCTGACCACTAAGCTGTCACAGCACTCCACTGTTCAGCAGCGGCTTGCCGCGCTGGCTTCCTGGCTGAAGCTTGAGAGCATTCAGCGCATGGAGTGTTTTGATATCAGTCATACCATGGGTGAGCAGACTATCGCCTCCTGCGTAGTGTTTAATCAGGATGGTCCGCTGCGTTCTGATTACCGGCGTTACAATATCGAGGGGATCACGCCGGGGGATGATTACGCGGCGATGAATCAGGTACTGCGCCGCCGTTATGGCAAAGCGCTGGAGCAGGATAAAATTCCGGATGTCATTTTGATTGATGGCGGTAAGGGTCAGCTGGCGCAGGCGAAAGAGGTATTTGCGGAACTGGATGTCAGCTGGGATAAACAGCACCCGATTCTGCTGGGTGTCGCTAAAGGCAGCGATCGCAAGGCGGGGCTGGAGACGCTGTTTTTTGAAGCGGAAGGTGAGGGCGTTTCTCTGCCGCCGGATTCGCCAGCCCTGCATGTCATTCAGCATATTCGTGATGATGCTCACAATCATGCAATTTCAGGCCACCGTAAAAAACGCGCCAAAGTGAAGAACACCAGCGCGCTGGAAAGTATTGAAGGCATCGGACCTAAACGGCGTCAGCAGCTGCTGAAGTATATGGGAGGCCTGCAGCCGCTGATGAACGCCAGCGTGGATGAAATTGCCCGCGTACCCGGTATCTCCTTTGCCCTGGCTGAAAAAATATACCACTCGCTGAAACACTAACATTGAAACAGGGGGGGCAATGTAGGAACATACGTTAAACCCTACACACACCAGACAGTTACTGGCATATGCAATATAACATCCCAACGTGTCTTACCCTGTTTCGCGTTTTTTTGATTCCTTTTTTTGTACTGGCGTTCTACCTGCCGTTTTACTGGGCGCCTTTTGCGACAGCGCTGATTTTTGTTATTGCCGCCATAACGGACTGGTTTGATGGCTTTCTGGCGCGTCGCTGGAAACAAACCACGCGCTTTGGTGCATTTCTCGATCCGGTGGCTGATAAAGTCATGGTCGCTATGGCGCTGGTGCTGGTTGCGGAATATTTTCACGCGTGGTGGATAACCCTGCCTGCTGCCACCATGATCGCCCGCGAGATTATTATCTCTGCGCTGCGTGAATGGATGGCGGAGATTGGTAAGCGCAGCAGCGTCGCCGTCTCCTGGATTGGTAAAGTCAAAACCACGGCGCAGATGCTCTCACTGGTTGCACTGCTATGGCGTCCTGATGCTACGGTAGTAGGCGCTGGCGTGGTCGCACTCTATATCGCAGCAGTGCTGACATTCTGG
The DNA here is from genome assembly GCF_008631385.1 of Pantoea sp. M_9. Taxonomy (NCBI): domain Bacteria; kingdom Pseudomonadati; phylum Pseudomonadota; class Gammaproteobacteria; order Enterobacterales; family Erwiniaceae; genus Pantoea; species Pantoea sp. M_9. Next base: position 137,444 of record NZ_VWUF01000003.1, read on the forward strand.
TCGATGTTCCAGTATCTGAGCGCAGCACGCGGCGATCTGCTTGATAGCTGATCGATACGATTCAAAAAGCAGCAAACAGACGCAGTGGGTAATAATTTTATTGACTCACTGCGTGAGATAAGTAGAATGCATCGCATCGAACGGCAGCACAGCTGCAAGAAGCTGAATAAAAACAGTAAGTTCGGTAAAGCAGCAGTTATGCGGGAATAGCTCAGTTGGTAGAGCACGACCTTGCCAAGGTCGGGGTCGCGAGTTCGAGTCTCGTTTCCCGCTCCAGTTTCAGCAATGGGTCACTGACCGGTTGCACATCAGAATAAAGGCGCGTTGGCAGAGTGGCCATGCAACGGATTGCAAATCCGTCTACCTCGGTTCGACTCCGGGACGCGCCTCCAGTTTACACCCTGCCCGGGTGGTGAAATCGGTAGACACAAGGGATTTAAAATCCCTCGGCTTATGGTCGTGCGGGTTCAAGTCCCGCCCCGGGCACCATACAAAACACCGAATTAAAAAAGCACTATAAGTCATGTCGTAACCGCCTTCAGGCGGTTTTTTTGTGTCTGCTGTTTTTCATTCCTGACGCCCCACCGTGCGTGCCTGCATAACCCATCCCAAATCATAATGCCTGGATGACAGCCGTTTTGATCTTTCACTGCAAAACAGAACCTGTGCAGGTGACATGATTCATATTTTTCCTGCAGTGAATTGATAAAGCACCGGACAGGTGCTGGCAACGCTGCATAGCGTAGTTAATGGTCGATTTATGAAAGTTGTTCTCGAAAAGCCGCATCTATACTTTGTGCCGCATCGCGGATTTCGGGCAAACCAGTCATACACCTTATTGATAAATCCTATTTTTGCGGGTTTTCACGCCAGGAGTCTGCGCTTTAAAATGTGATTGCTGCTGCCGGAAGGGAGCCCGGCGCGAAGCCAGTAAAGATATGGAGATGACTATGTTTACTATCAATAAAGCATCCAGGCAGTCTGTTCCTGTTACTCAGCCTCCGGCAGATGCCACTGCACCAGAGGGCTGTGTATCTCTGGACTCATTCTTTAGCGATCCCTATGTCATAGAGCACCAGGCGCTGGCGGCGACGCTAAAAAAAAACCAGTCGGAAACGCTGTTAAGCAATATTTTTAATAAGCGGGATGTCTGTTTTGATTCTGAACAGAAAATAAGAGACGCTGATTACACGATAAAAGATGGATTTCTGTATCGTGCCCATTATGCGGATCCTCATACCGTGACGAGCGCGGGGATAACCCGCAATACGCAGGAAAATGAGGAGGAAAATTTTGATGATTATCTGGCAAAGCTGTTTGAGCATACCGCCGGTCACAGCAGCCAGGGAGCCGTATTATCTTTCAGTAGCCATGAGAAAACAGCTAAAAAATTTATGGCAGAAGGGAAACTCCTCCTCAAAGTAGATGCTGATAGTGAGGCGGATAAAAACGAGTTTATTTCCGTACCACAACTGATTCTGCAGCATGGCGGGCGATTGCTCAAAGCAGGAAAGATAGACAAGCTAACGCTGCTTTCTGCTCTCGATCAGCTCAACAACAGAGAGCGTGAGTTTTTTTATATTGGCAAACCTCACGGCTATCGATATGGCGAATTACCCCCGTATAAACTGGCTTTAGGTGAAGCGGCGCAGCCGGTTACTACGCATCTTCCGACCCGTGCCCCGGAGCCTGTTGCGGCAGCCGTGGTGCTCAGAGAAGATAAAACCGGTGTAGCCCGCGAGCGTATCTGCTATCCGGGAGTCAGCAGCTGCCTTACCATTACTTTCAGACATGAAAATTTTTTAGCAGGAACGCACTTAACAATAGCCACAGACAAGAAGGCTCTTAAAGATGTACTGAAAGAAATAAAAGCGCTTAACCCGAATAAACCCGTTGAGATTATTGTCGCTTCACCATTTTCTGTTTATAAAATCGGTGTGGTTGATAAAGAGTTAAATACCCGCTCAAAGTTAAAAAAAATCATCGCAAAGACTTTTCCGGATACGCCAATCCGGTTGGTTGACACCTCTGATATACGGTCGTCCCATATTCTGGTCAGTAAAACGGCATTGAGTATGTTAACGAAAGCAACTTCAGGGTTATCGGTAACCATTGTCCCGATGTGTCAGCCTTCAAAAAATCCGCTGAAACCGCTGAAACCGCTGAAACCGTCTTGCCGGACAGGCCGACGCCCTTAGCCTCACTGGCGAGCAGCAGCAGTGGTGCGGTAACGCGCTCAGCACTGAGCGCCTGGCTAAAGGAAACTGAATTACCCTCCCGCAGCAGTGAAGAACAGGTATTAAAGGATTTAAAAGAGGCTGGTTTTGCGGTCACCGCTTCTCAGCTGAAAAAAGCCTGGTCCGATGCACTGCCGGGCCATGATGCTGAGCTCGCCTCAGCGCCGGATAACCTCTCTTCTGAGATCGCCTCACCTGAAATAAAGAAATTACGCTCAATCAGAACCCTGACAACGCTGAAACATCAGCACGGAATGCCGAACCAGGATCGGCAGCGCGAACTCAATGCCCTGCTTAACATGGGTCTGCCGCTGGCTGATGTGGCGCGCCATCCGGGTAAAGAGATGCTTGAGACTATTTTAGATAAAGATATTTCCCCTGCCAGCTATCCGCAAATGAGCAGCGAGTTCAGCCAGGCTCTGGCGACGGAATACTTTGTCACGCTAGACGATGCCCTTAAAAGCGAAGAAAACCCGACAGGCGAAGTTACCCAAACCTCACTGCTCGAACCGCTGAAGCAATACCTGCTGGAAAATCGTGGTCAGCAAAATATGCACCCCTGGAATGATGGATTGATCCGCACTTTGAGTACGGCAGGAAAGGATGCGCAGGCTCAGCGAGCTGCGCGCGCATTATCTGCGGAGCTGGAGCGGGAGCCTGACATCGGCACCGCATGGAGGCCCGGCTCGTCTGCGGCGCCATCGCCTCAAGCTGAGCGCATCAGAGGTAAATTGAGTCAGCTGAGTACCTATGAAGGTTTTATGCAGGCAGAGCAGAGGCTGACCGGGCATCTTCTCCGGCGCGACAGAAATATTCAGCAGGACAGAGAAAAGCTGGCACTTAAAGCAAAAGAAGAACAGAAAAAACGAAAGGAAGCGGACCGCAAGGCGTGGGACGCCTTCAGGCGCCACATTGATAATATGGTTGCCGGGGGGCAGGATCTCAGGGCCAGACATGCCCATGAGGGAAGCGAAATCGATGCCCGTATCAGCCGGGATTATCATGCCCGCATGGATGCCTGGCAGAGTAAAAGAGAAGAGATGGGGAAGGAACTGCAGGCCATGCTGCAAGCGCTGGCAGCCAAATCCGGAACGGCTGCAGCGCGTAAGATGAGTGTGCCGGCAATAGCTAACCTGGGGCCATTGATCAGTGCGGCAGAGCAGTCAAGAGTGGAAGCTGACGCTGCTATTACGGCTTTTACCCTGGCTCTGCAGAATAATCTTACTGAGGAGGTGCTAAAGCAGCGCCTGACTGTTATGGAGCGGGCCACGAAAAAACTGGATGAAGAAGAGCAGCGCCTGTTCAGGCAGGCAGCGGGCCTGATAGAGAAAAAATTAGGCATATCACAACCCGATAAGAGCGAGGTAGAGACGTTATTAGGACGATTAACGCAGGAGGTAATGGAAGAGCGCTTCGCTGATATTGACCATGCTCCCGAACTTCCGGATCTGCCTTCGGTGGCGGGAAGAAGAACGGAGAGAGAGCCGCAAAAAATAGCCCTGGCGCGGTCTGCTTATGACAAAGTTGGCAAAGAGTAAAGCTAACAGCTAACCCCGATTTCATACGCGGAATGTCAGCAAAGAGAGCCTTTTAACATCCCGTTCGGGCAATAACTACCCGGCACAGCCGGGTAGCGGGCATTAACCCTGCGGCTGGCCGACCGGGCCTTCGCCTTCGCTGGCGCCTGGCACCGGCTGATTACTTGGCGCGTGCGGGCGGCCGTCGGCACCCACGGCATCACTGTGCTGCATGCAGCCTGCCAGTGAAAAAAGCGTAACCGCTACCAGACCTGCTTTCATAATCCACGACATACTATCCCCTTAATAAACTGCTTTTATACGCCTGCCATTCAGCGCGTTGCGCCGTTAAGCAAAGCCGCTGGAGGGATGATTTGCAAGCGAAGCGGGAGATTTAAGACCTAAGGGCGGACAGAAACGGCGCGGCGCATGCGGGCAGGGCGCTCAGTGGCGCCCTGCCGACAGGCTGCTTAGCCGAGATTACCGCTCAGGCGATCGCGAAAATCGCTACTGCGGTTATCCAGGCCGGTAAAGGTAACGGTGGCACCGTGACGCTGATAACGGTATTCGATAGCGTCCAGCGCGGCGACGCTGGAGGCGTCCCAAATCTGGGCGTGCGTCAGATCGATAGTGACCTGACTCGGATCGTGGCCATAATCAAAGTGCTCGAACAGGTCATTACTGCTGGCGAAAAATAGCGGACCGCGCACGGTGTAGTGAACCCGATCGCCTTCCGGGCTGAGCGTGCGCTCGGCATGGATAACATGGGCGATACGCCGGGCAAACAGCATCATGGCCAGAATCACGCCGAGCAGCACGCCAATCGCCAGGTTGCTGGTCCAGACGGTGATCGCCACAGTTACCACCATCACCAGCGTTTCTGACCACGGCATCCGTTTCAGCGTTGCGGGCTGCAGGCTATGCCAGTTAACGGTTTTTACCGCCACCACCATCATAATGCCTGCCAGAACCACCATCGGGATCTGCGCCATGATATGGCTCAGACCAGTAACCAGCAGCAGCAGTACCAGCGCAGCCGCTACGGTTGAAACCCGGGTGCGTGCGCGGCCCAGTTCGACGTTAACAATTGTCTGCCCAATCATGGCGCAGCCGGCAATGCCGCCGTAAAAACCGGCGAGAATATTGCCAATGCCCAGCGCCCAGGATTCGCGCCGTTTTCCTGACGGCGTGTCGGTAAGATCGTCCACCAGTTTTGCCGTCAGCAGCGACTCCATCAGGCCGACAAATGCGACGGAAAGCGCGGCCGGCCAGACGATCTGTAGCGTCTGCAGGTTCAGCGGCACCAGCAGCTCAGTAAAGCCGGGCAGTCCGGCACTCATCGGACCTTCATCGCCTACGCTGGGTACGCGATAACCGAGCAGCAGAGCGACGGCGGTAACCACGACAATGGCAACCAGCGGTGAGGGAACACTTTTCAGCACGCGCGGCAGCAGCAGAACAATGGCCAGCGTGGCGGCAAACAGACCCCAGACCAGCGCAGAGTGACCCCAGACGTGCGGCACTTGTGCAAAGAAAATCAGTACGCCCAGCGCGTTGACAAAGCCCAGCATCACCGAACGCGGGATATAACGCATCATGCGCGAAAGGCCGGTGACGCCAAACACAATCTGAATAACGCCAGCCAGAATCACGGCAGGCAGAATATAGGCCACGCCGTGCGCATGAACCATCGGGCCGATAACCAGCGCCACTGAACCGGCAGCAGCGGTCACCATTGCCGGACGGCCGCCCAGCAGTGAGAGCGTAAGACAGAGCACGACCGAAGCGATCAGACTGACTTTGGGATCAACACCCGCAATAACAGAGAAAGAGATAACTTCAGGAATGAGTGCCAGCGCGGTGATCACCCCGGCCAGGCATTCGCGGGTAAGCAGGGCGGGTGAACGCAGAACGCGGGCGACCGTTAAATCGCCCGCGTCAGCACTATTGCGATCGGTTTGTGAATTCATAAGGTGTGCGGACTCTTAAGTTATAAAGCGTATGCGGCAGCGATGCAGCAGAAGAACAGGATGTGTAGCGTGCGAATGTTACCGGGCATTGATGGCTCAGGCCAGCGAAAGAGAGAGAGCAGCAGGGTAAAAAAATAACCTCTGCAGGTGGAAATCCAAAAACACCTGCAGAGGCGACGCAAAAGCATCATTCGTTACTGAATCGTCAGCCGATTCATAGCGCTAAAGTTATACAAATATAGGGTTTGTGTACAACTAATTTCCTAAGCATTTTGTGCCATATTAGTCTGTTAGCGAGGATAACTGCAGAATGTGGTCTGATGTGTACAGGTTTTTAACTCAAATCGATACAACCTTTTCCCTTTTATAGCGGCGTGAATTATAATTACGCCTTCTTTTAGTTAGGTATCTAACCATTAGGTGGCTAATCTTGACGAACTACCCGCAGCCCTTTTCCCGGCTTTTACATCAGACGGCTCACGCATGGCGTCTGGCGGTCGATCGCCGGCTGAAAGAGAGTGACCTGAGTATGAGCAGCTGGATGGCGATTGCCAGCGTCGCCGCCGCCAGTCAGCCGCTGACGCAGAAAGCGCTGGCGCAGCAGCTGGGTCTGGAGGATGCGAGCGTGGTGCCGCTGGTGGATCGGCTTGTAAAGCAGCAGCTGCTGGCTCGTCTGCAAACGCCGGAAGATCGGCGTAAGCGTCTGCTGGTGCTGACGACGCAGGGAGAACAGGCGTTTACCCAGGTCAAAGCTCAGGCAGACGATCTGCGCAGTCAGCTGCTGGCTGATATCGATCCCGCTGCGCTGGCTGTCACGGAGACGGTGCTGCAGCAGCTGCTCGATCGTCTGGGTAGCGCCTGAGCATGGCCAGACGTAATCCCTACGCGCAGCGGGAGTGGCTGCCGCATGAAAAGCCGATGCTGCCAGGCTCCCCCTCGACGCCGCTGCATTCGCCAGGCAAGCGCGTTGCGTTTGGTCTGATTGGCTTGCTGATTACGCTGACCGGCGCGCTCAGCAACGCGCTGGTCACGGCAAACCTGACAAATCTGCAGGGGACGTTTGCCGCTTACAGCAATGAGATCGCCTGGCTGCCGGCGGTTTATGTGATGGGAAACATTTCGATTAACCTGCTGCTGGTAAAGTTTCGCCAGCAGTTTGGCCTGCGGCTGTTTACCGAAGCGTTCCTGGTGCTGTATGTCATCGTGGCGTTTTTTCATCTGTTTGCCAACGATCTCAGTTCAGCCATTATTGTGCGCACCGCGCACGGAATGGTGGCCGCCGCGCTCAGCTCGCTGGGGATCTACTATCAGGTACAGGCGTGGCCGGCAAAACACCGCCTGAAAGCGCTGGTGATCGGTATTACGGCTTCCCAGCTGGCGATCCCGCTGGCGCGGCTCTTTTCTACCGAGCTGCTGCAGCTGGAGGAGTGGCGTGGCCTTTATCTGTTCGAGCTCGGGCTGGCGCTGATTGCGCTCGGCTGCGTGCTGGTGGTCAGGCTGCCTCCGGGAGACCGCATTAAAGCGTTTGAAAAACTCGATTTTGTCACGTTTCTGCTGCTGGCACCGGGTATGGCGCTGCTGTGCGGTGTTTTGTCACTGGGACGCATTGAATGGTGGTTTACCACGCCGTGGCTGGGCGTTTGCCTGGCGCTGGCGCTGGTGCTGATTGTTTCCGCCGTTGTGCTGGAGCATAACCGGACCAATCCGCTGATCAACACCCGCTGGCTGAGTAGCGGCATGATTGTCCGGCTGGGTATCGCCATGATCATGATCCGTATTGTGCTGGCTGAGCAGAACACCGGGGCGATCGGCTTTTTGCAGCAGCTGGGGCTGCTTAACGATCAGCTGCATGGCCTGGCGCTGGCCATTATCGCCGGCGTCATCTGCGGCATTATCGCCAGTGCGCTGACCATTAAGCCTGGCCAGCTTAACTGGCCAATAGTGACCTCGCTGGCAATTATGATTGTGGCCTCGCTGATGGACGCGCAGTCAAATCCGCTGACGCGCGCACATAACCTCTATTTCAGCCAGTTTCTGCTGGGCTTCAGCAGCGCCTTTTTCCTGGCGCCAGCGATGCTGCTGGGGATTGGCAGCGTGGTGACGCAGCCGAAAAATCTGGTCAGCTTCGTGGTGCTGTTTGGTATGAGCCAGAATCTGGGCGGGCTGATCGGTTCCGCCATTCTCGGCACATTTCAGACCTGGCGGGAGAAGTATCACTCCAGTCTGCTGGCCGACAAACTCTCGCAGCTCGATCCTAACGTAACCGAACGGCTGGATCAGTACCGCGCGCTGTTTCGCAGCCAGCTGACCGATAGCGTACTGCTGAGCGCCCAGAGCAGCAGCCAGCTACAGACAGTCGCCACGTTGCAGGCGAATGTCCTTGCGTATAATGATACTTATCTGCTCACGGCAGCCCTGGCGATGTGCACGCTGCTATGGGTATTATGGCGACTGTCGCGTCAGCGTTATCTTGCGTGGCGTCAGGCGAAAAATCATCAGGATGAGCCGCGTCAGACAGCGCCCTCAGCGAATTAAACGGAGAAGAGATGAGTCAACAGGATGATCTGCAGGTGGCTGAGCGCGAACGTGCGCATCGCCGCCGCACGCTTTCCATCGCCGCTGGCGCGGGAATTGTGATTGTGGGTGTGCTGGTAATTCTTTATGCCTGGCAGCTCTGGCCGTTTACCAGCAGCGTGCAGACCACGGAAAACGCCTATGTGCGCGGCCAGGTCACCTTTATCAGTCCGCAGGTCAGTGGCTATCTGACCGGCGTTGAGGTTGTGGATCTGCAGCCGGTGAAGCGCGGCGAGCTGCTGATGACCATTGACGATCGTATCTATCGTCAGCGCGTGCATCAGGCTCAGGCGCAGCTTGAGATGAAAGTGGCGGCGCTGAAAAATAATCAGCAGCAGCGAAAAAGCGCTGAAGCGACCATTCTCAGCAATAAAGCCGCGCTGGAGAACGCCCGGGCACAGAGGCAGAAAAGCGGGCTCGATCTGAAACGGGTGGAAAATCTGGCATCGGATGGGTCGCTTTCAGTGCGCGAGCGTGACGCGTCGCGTGCAGCGGATGCGCAGGCGCAGGCGCAGATGCGGCAGGCCGAAGCGCAGGTTGCCGTGGCGCAACAGAATCTGCAAACGGTGGTAGTGAACCGTGCTTCGCTGGAAGCTGACGTGGCTAACGCACGCGCGGCGCTGGAGCTGGCGAATATTGACCTTGCCAATACCCGGATTGTGGCGCCTGACAGCGGCCAGCTGGGACAGCTCTCCGTGCGTAAAGGCACCTATGTTACTGCCGGTACGCGTCTCACTTCAGTGGTGCCGGATAAAAAGTGGGTGATTGCCAATTTTAAAGAGACGCAGCTGGCGCATATTCGCCCGGGCTTACCGGTTACGTTTAGCGTCGATGCGCTTAATGGCCGGCGCTTCAGCGGCAGGGTAGAGTTTATCTCCCCTGCGGCTGGCTCAGAGTTCAGTGCGATCTCCCCCGACAACGCCACCGGAAACTTTGTGAAGATTGCGCAGCGCATTCCGGTACGGATCGCTCTTGATCCTCAAGATCAGCAGCTGCTGCGTCCGGGTATGTCAGTGGAGGTGAGCATCGATACTGCCGCAGAGCCGGTGAAGGAGACGCCGTGAAGCCGCTGTTACCTTTATCACTTGCGCTGCTGCTGCTCAGCGGCTGTGCGACCCACGTTGAAAAAGCGCCTGCTTCGCTGCCAATCCCGGAACAGTGGCGCGATCGGACCGGGCCGCAGGCGCCGCCGGAAGCCGCGTGGTGGCGCACCTTTGGCGACAGCGATCTGAATCGTCTGGTCAGTCAGGCACTGAAATATAACAGCGATATTCTTCTTGCCCGGGCGCGGGTCGATCAGTACCGGGCGCAGGTGCGCGCGGCGCAGGGCGATAACTTTCCGGCGCTCTCTGCCGGTGTGGCTGCCAGCCGCCAGCGTTCGCTCTCGGCGGCAACCGGCCAGCCCTATGAAAGCGCCGTGTTTCAGGGCTTACTGCAGGCTAATTATGAGGTCGACCTCTGGGGCAGCCGCAGTAACAGCATACGCGCGGCGGAGGCGACGCTGGAGGCGCAGCGCGCTGCGGCAGCGGCGGCTGAGCTTACCGTTGCCAGCTCAGTAGCATCGGGCTACGTTACGCTTGCCTCGCTGGATGAACAGCTGCGCGTGACACAGGCGACGCTGGCAACGCGCGAAAACTCCCGCCAGCTTGCCCGGCGCCAGTTTGAAACCGGCTATACGTCGCGACTGGAGTGGATGCAGGCGGAGTCAGAGTACCAGACGGCCAGCGCGCAAATTCCGCAGCTGCAGCATCAGATCGCGCAGCAGGAGAACGCATTAAGCGTCCTGGCAGGCATGAACCCGCGTGATATCGCACGCAGCCATCGCTTTGACAACATCCGGCCGCACACTCTGCCCGCGCTGCTGCCGTCGCAGCTGCTGAACCGGCGTCCCGACATTGTTCAGGCGCAGCGTGAGCTACTGGCGGCAGATGCCTCTCTGGCGTCCGCACGCGCCAGACTGCTGCCTTCACTCAACCTCACCGCCAGCGGCACGCTGCAGAGCAGCGAGCTGCACACGTTACTGGATAATCCGTTTCGTCTCTGGAGTCTGGGGGGCAGTATCCTCGCACCGCTGCTTAACCGCGAAGCGCTGACGGCACAGGTTGACCTGCAGATGGCGACGCGCAATCAGGCGCTCTACAGCTATGAAAAAACGGTGCGTAACGCCTTCTCGGAAACAGAGGATGCGCTGGATGCGATTCGCCGCAATCAGGAGCAGCTGGCGGAGCTGCAAAAGCAGGAGCAGTTTGTAGCGGAAGCGTACCGCATTGCCCGCAATCGCTATCAGAATGGCTATGCTTCGTATCTTGATGAGCTTGATGCACAGCGTACGCTCTTCAGCACGCAGCTTAATATTGTCTCGGTGAAAAATAATCTGTTGCAGGCGCAAATCGATCTTTATCGGGCGCTGGGTGGCGGCTGGCACGCCGCCTGAAGCGGGATCCTGGCGGTAGCAGGGAAGTGATAAAATCACGCGCGGTATCTGTTTCGCACAGAAATAGTCGTGAAATATTTATCACTTTCCATTACACTCAGCGCGCAATTTTGCCCTGATTCTGCTTACGCTATTGAGTTTTCATGAGTTTGCCGGCCCCACCTGACGATAACGACGAGTCTCACCGTCAACCGCTTGATGATGCGCACTTCGCTATCGTGGTTCTTGCGGTCACTTCGGTAACGCTTATAATCTTTGTCCTGATGCTCACTCTGTGGATGAGCTAACGCCTGCAACGCAGTATTAACGCCTGCAAGGAGAGCTAAATGGACGCTCGCGACGATAAACTGATCGCTATCATTGGCCTGCTCTGCGCCTGCCTGATTGGCGTGATCTTTCTGGTTGCCATGACCTGGCTTACCGATGTGCGCCGTCCTGCCGACACGCTGCAGGACGTCAAAAGCTGTGCGCCAGCTTCCCGCCATACTCAGCACTCCTGACGTTGCCATTTGATCTGCTGACCGCGCAGCTCCAGCGCCAGTCCCTCATGCAGAGTACGATTACCGTTAGGATCGCCCAGCCCGAACAGGGCGCCGGGGGAGCGGCGGTCATCCGCCCAGGCGGGATACTCCACCACCGGATAGAGTGAAATCCCCTCCAGCGCAACGCCCTGAGCCAGCGCCAGCCGCGCCTCCGCACTGACGTACCGCAGCCAGGGCGCGCGCGCATCGCCTTCAGCTCCCGTTTCCGCCAGCAGCAGCGGACGCTGATAACGCTGCCAGCACGCCAGCAGCAGCTGATGCAGGGGCTGACGCTGCGGATGATCGGATGGCAGAGTATCGCCTGACCAGAACCAGTGGTTGTCGGGATAGTAGTTCAGGCCCAGAATATCGAGAAAGTCCGCCTGTCCACCGAGCCCCGGTTCAGCGCGCCCGGCCAGCCAGTCCCACGCTTCAAACTGCATCTCATGCTGCCGGGCAGCATGCCCGGCACTCTCTGGCTTATCCGGGTCTGCAGCGATCTGCACCAGCGGATCGGTCAGCACAAAGCGTGCTTCAGGATAGACATCGCGGATCGCATGCATCGCTGCCAGCGAGGCGCGTACCAGCTGGCGCTTCAGATCGCGTCCGCGTTCGCTGGCGTAGGGATCGAGCCATGAGACATCCGCCCCGGCCCAGGCCCAGAATGAGATTTGATTAATCGGAGTAAAAAACGGCTGCTCTACGCCCTCATCGCGCATCAGCTGTGCCATAGCGCGTGCATAGCGGGCAAAGTGCTCAACGAACGCCGGTTTCCAGATATCAAGGTGCGCCGGATAACCAAAATGCGCCAGCTCCCAGATAATCTGCATATTGTGGCGTGCGGCCGCATGGATCATCGGCAGAAAGGAGCGCCAGTCGTAGTGGTCAGGCGTCGCTTCAATCAGATGCCAGCGCGCACCGTCGCGCGCCGTGAGCAAACCTTCCCGCACCAGCGCGGCGTAATCTTTGTCCAGCAGCATATCGTGTCCGCTACTGACAACCATATCCAGCCGGCGGCCACCGCTGCGACAGGCGGTAGAGCAGGGAAAGCTGCCCTGAAAAAAACTGCGAAAAAGCCGGGGTTGATAATGAGGCAGTAACGCGGTCATATTTCACTCCTCAGGGTAATCGGCCGATGCAGAACCACGGGCTAAGTCTAGACTAAATTAGCAGCCGGCTCTGCCGGCCAGGCGTGCAGGTTGCCTGCCACCGCGACAATGCCAATAATAAGCGTGATTACGTATTCAGGGATCCAGTATGAGCGAAGCAGCAGCGCTGCCCGGCCAGTTAGCCGCGGGCGATGAATTACGGCAAAGCGTGGCGCAGCAGTGCGCACAGCATCCCGGCCTGAGCGGCATCCACCCGCTTAACGACGGGCTTGACGCGTTTGCTGCACGCTACCTGCTGATGAGCATGGCGCGGCACACTATCGATGTGCAGTACTACATCTGGCATAACGACATGTCCGGACGTCTGCTGTTCAGCGCGCTGCTGGACGCTGCCGGCCGCGGTATCAGGGTGCGCTTACTGCTGGATGACAACAATACGCCGGGGCTGGATAACACGCTGGCGGAACTGGAACGTCATCCGAACATTTCGGTCAGACTGTTTAACCCGTTTTCATTCCGCACGCTGCGCGCGCTGGGCTACCTGACTGACTTCGCGCGCCTCAATCGCCGGATGCATAATAAAAGTCTGACGGTAGATGGCGCCGCAACGCTGGTGGGGGGGCGCAACGTCGGGGATGAATATTTTGGTACCGGCAATGAGCCCCTGTTTACCGATCTCGACGTGCTGGCCATCGGGCCGGTTGTCGATGAGGTTACAGCCGATTTCGAGCGCTACTGGCATAGCCAGGCGGTATCGCCGTTGCGCAGCGTAGTGGACGTGCGCAGCGATGAGGGCGAAGCGGTGCGCCTGCCGCCGGAGTGGCAGCAGAGCGAGGCGGTGCAGCGTTATCTGGCGCGCCTTAACCACTCCGATTTCGTCAGCCAGCTGGGGCAGGGCGCGCTGGCGATGACCTGGGCTGAGGCGCGCCTGCTGAGCGACGATCCGCGCAAAGGGCTGGGCAAAGCCAGACGCAGCAGCCTGCTGCCGCAGCGGATGCTGGAGGTCATTGGCACGCCACAGCAGCAGTTCGATATTATCTCAGCCTATTTTGTCCCGACCCGCGCCGGGGTGGCGCAGCTATTATCACTGCGCCGGCGCGGCGTGCGTATCGCCGTGCTGACCAACTCACTGGCTGCCAATGATGTCACCGTGGTGCATGCCGGATATGCGCGCTGGCGAAAAAAGTTGCTGCGTCACGGTATTGCGCTATATGAACTGAAACCTCAGGCACACGCCGGCGATCCTCCGCACGATCGCGGGCTGACGGGTAACTCCGGCTCCAGCCTGCATGCAAAAACGTTTACCGTTGATAATCGCAAAGTCTTTGTAGGTTCATTTAATTTTGATCCCCGCTCTGCGGTGCTGAACACCGAAATGGGGCTGGTCATTGAGAGTGAAACTCTGGCGCGCCAGACGCATGAGCGCTTCAGTCGCGGCATGCAGCATCGTGCCTGGACGCTGCGGCTGGATAAGTGGGGCCGGGTAAACTGGATAGAACAGGATGAGCAGGGCGCAGAAGTGGTACATAAACATGAACCGCAGTCAACGCTGCTGCAGCGCCTGCTGGTGCGGCTGGTATGGCGGCTGCCGGTAGAGTGGCTGTTGTAGCGGCGCGCTGAAACGCGCCGCCGATGCAGCCTCACCCTTTCTGCGCAGCCTTCTTGCCGGAAAACAGAAAGCGCAGCAGCGGAATACGCAGGTGGATCTCATAAAGCGCAAATGCTGCGGCAAATACCGTTATCAGCCCGGCAAAGAAACCCAGCGTGTTATTACTGATGTGCGGCGTCACATATATCCCATACAGGATAGTGAGCGGATGATGGACGAGATAGATAAACAGCGAGGCGTTCACCAGATAAACGATACGCGGAGAGTGGCTGTTCAGCAGGCGGTGCCCGACGCTATAGCAGACGTTCAGCATGCACACGCCCATCAGCGTTGAGAGCAGCATATCGGTCTCATAGAGCCAGCCGTCGCCGTTGCCATAGCGCTGATTCAGGTAATAGGCGATAAAGACCGGCACGGTGCCAAAGCAGATCAGCGGATTAAACCGTACAAACAGCGCTTTCAGCGGCGGATGTTTCCAGCTCAGCGCGCCCAGCATAAAGAACGGCAGATACGTCAGCGTCTGCATGACCGCAATGGTAAAGAGTCCATCCATCATGATGCCCGGCGTCAGCAGCAGCAGCGTGCGACGCAGCAGGCACCACAGTAGCGCATAGCCCAGCAGTGCCAGCGTTACGCTGCCCCAGCCGGTCTGCTGATAGTCACGCGTGCTGTGCTGGTTGCGCAGCCAGCGAAATGTCAGCATACCCAGCGCCGTCAGGATCACCAGGACCAGCAGAAACCAGAGGTGCGAGATCAGATCCCACGCCAGAGCATTGTATTTGTCGTATGCTGAAAAGCGATCCCAGCCATCAAGCTTGTGAGTGAGATATTTCAGCAGAAAGAACTGCGGCAGCGTAATCAGCGGAATAGCGGCGAGCAGCGGAATGCCCACGCGCTCCAGCCTGACTTTGAGCCAGCGTGCCGGCTGGTAGCGCAGATAAAGCATGTAAGAAAAATAGCCGGAAATAACAAAAAACACCTGCATGCGAAATGCATGGATGAAGTCGTTAAAAATGGTCAGCCACAGCGAGGGGTCCTGACTGTTTACGGACCAGCGCTGTGTCGAGTAGATCAGCGAGACGTGAAACGGCACCCCCAGCAGCATCAGGTAAGCTCGAATCGAGTCGAGAAAATATTCGCGTTCAGGTTTTACAGCGCTCATAAGCTTCCGGTTCATCCTATACAGGCTGGTTTCACCCTGAAACCAGATCGTGCAGCAGAACATTCTGTTGCCGGTTAACAGCCTATACTATCAGTTGATTCTGTTTCTTAAACCGCCGGGTTTAATATTCCGAAAAGTGCCCTGGAGGCTTGGCGCTGCGCGGGACAATGTTTTACATAAGCTGTCGGAAAACCGAATAATCCATTAAGATGAGTGGGTTTGATCTGAGCACACGAAAGGGGGGGATGTGCTAAATAAAGTGAAAAATAATAGCGGGCTGGTGAAGATGCGCTGGACCAGCGCAGCAGTACTGCTGGCGCTGTACGCAAATAATAGCTGGGCGTTTAACATTGATGATGTGGCAAAACAGGCTAAAGCACTGGCAGGCAAAGGTTTTGAAGCGCCAAAAAGTAATTTACCCTCTCAATTTCGCGAAATGAAATTTGCGGATTATCAGCAGATCCAGTTTAACCACGACAAGGCATACTGGGGCAAGCTGCGCACGCCGTTTAAGCTCGAGTTTTACCATCAGGGGATGTACTTCGACACACCGGTGAAGATCAATGAAGTCACCGCCTCCTCGGTTCGTGAAATTAAATACGATCCGGCCTATTTCAATTTTGGCAACGTCAAACATGACGCTGATGCGGTAAAAAATCTCGGCTTTGCCGGGTTCAAAGTGCTCTATCCGCTGAATAATAAAGGCAAGCAGGATGAGATCAGCAGCTTCCTTGGTGCCAGCTACTTCCGCGTAATCGGGGAAGACCAGGTCTATGGTCTTTCCGCGCGCGGTCTGGCAATTGACACCGCGCTGCCCTCTGGTGAAGAGTTCCCGCGCTTTAAAGAGTTCTGGATCGAACGTCCGAAACCTCAGGCGAAGCAACTGGTTATTTACGCGCTGCTTGATTCACCTCGCGCTGCGGGAGCCTACCGTTTTGTGCTGAAACCAGGCAAAGCCTCGGTAGTGGATGTGCAGTCTAAAGTCTATCTGCGTGATAACGTAGGTAAACTGGGCGTGGCACCGCTGACCAGTATGTTCCTGTTTGGTGCTAATCAGCCTTCGCCGGTCAGCAACTTCCGTCAGGAGCTGCACGACTCCAACGGCCTCTCGATCCACGCCGGTAACGGTGAATGGATCTGGCGTCCGCTGAACAATCCACGCCATCTGGCAGTCAGCACCTTTACGATTGAAAACCCGAAAGGTTTTGGTCTGCTGCAGCGCGGACGCGACTTCAGCCACTATCAGGATCTCGACGATCGCTATGATAAGCGTCCAAGCGCCTGGGTTGAGCCGCAGGGTGACTGGGGTAAAGGGCGCGTTGAGCTGGTTGAGATCCCGACTGCGGATGAGACCAATGACAACATCGTCGCTTTCTGGACGCCGGAAAAACTGCCTGACGCGGGCAAAGAGATGGGTTTCAACTATCGTCTGCACTTCACCCGCGATGAGAATCAGCTGCATCAGGATGATGTTGCCTGGGTCAAAGATACCCTGCGTTCTGCAGGTGATGTGAAACAGTCTAATCTGGTCCGCCAGCCTGACGGTTCTGTCGCCTTTACCCTCGACTTCACCGGTAAAGCGATGAGCATGCTGCCGGAGGATACGCAGGTAGCACCGCAGGTCAGCGTTGGCGATAACGCTGAAGTGGTTGAGCAGAGCGTACGCTACAATCCGGTGACCAAAGGCTGGCGTCTGGTGCTGCGTCTGCGCGTGAAAGACAGCAAGCAATCAACCGAAATGCGCGCCGCGCTGGTAAGCGGTGACAAGACATTGACGGAAACCTGGAGCTATCAGTTACCTGCCAATGAATAAATCGACTTTTTTACCTCAATCTTATGTGGAGGCGCTGCCGCTTGATGCGGCAGGTCGCGCGCGGCTCAGCACATCGCTGCAAAATGCGCCCGCCTTCCACGCTATCCATACGGTGCTGGGGCAGGATAACGCAGCCAGCGATCGGCCTGACGATGCACCGCTGAAATCGGTCTCATCACGCATAGCGATGACGTGGCCGGATGCGGTAGCGGATGGCCAGCAGTTCAGTAAAGATTATCTCGATCGTACAACGTTGAAAGCGATGCCGCCGGTTAAACGCTCGCTGATGTTCCCGGAAGCCTGGCGTACCAATCCGCTGGCGCGCGCGTGGAACTCGCTGCGCGGGCAAAAAGTGCATCCGCGTTATGCAACGGCGGAGGAGCAGCGCGCGGAGGATAAGTGGCGTCATGTCGGTTCAATGCGCCGCTATACGCTGCTGATTCTGACCATCGCGCAGACCGTGGTAGCGACCTGGTATATGAAAACCATTCTGCCGTATCAGGGCTGGACGCTGCTCGATCCTGTCGGGCTGTTTCAGCAGAACTGGATCGAGTCGGTAAAGCTGATCCTGCCTTATATTCTGCAGACCGGCATTCTGTTCCTGTTCGCCATTCTGTTCTGCTGGGTATCGGCGGGCTTCTGGACGGCGCTGATGGGTTTCCTGCAGCTGCTGATTGGACGCGATAAATACAGTATCTCTTACTCAACCACAGGTGATGAGCCGCTGAATCCGGAGCATCGCACCGCGCTGATCATGCCCATCTGTAACGAAGATGTAGAGCGTGTTTTTGCCGGACTGCGCGCGACCTGGGAATCGGTAAAGCGTACCGGGAATGGTGAGCATTTTGATGTCTACATTCTCAGCGACAGCTACGATGCGGATATTGCGATTGCCGAGCAAAAAGCGTGGATGGAGCTGGTACGCGACGTGGGCGGAGCGGGCAAGATTTTTTATCGCCGCCGCCGCCGCCGCGTGAAGCGTAAAAGCGGTAACATCGATGACTTCTGTCGTCGCTGGGGCAGCAACTACAGCTACATGGTGGTGCTGGACGCTGACAGCGTGATGAGCGGTGAGTGTCTGACCGGTCTGGTACGCATGATGGAAGCGAACCCGAATGCCGGGATTATCCAGTCTTCGCCAAAAGCCTCCGGTATGGATACGCTCTATGCGCGCTGCCAGCAGTTTGCCACCCGCGTTTACGGGCCGCTGTTTACCGCAGGGCTGCACTTCTGGCAGCTGGGCGAGTCGCACTACTGGGGACACAACGCCATTATTCGCGTACAGCCCTTTATTGAGCACTGTGCGCTGGCGCCGCTGCCGGGTGAAGGCTCATTTGCCGGTTCAATTCTGTCGCACGACTTTGTTGAAGCCGCGCTGATGCGCCGCGCCGGCTGGGGAGTCTGGATCGCTTACGATCTGCCAGGTTCTTATGAAGAGCTGCCGCCTAACCTGCTGGATGAGCTGAAGCGCGACCGTCGCTGGTGCCACGGTAACCTGATGAACTTCCGCCTGTTCCTGGTAAAAGGGATGCATCCGGTGCACCGTGCCGTCTTCCTGACCGGCGTTATGTCCTACCTCTCTGCGCCGCTCTGGTTTATGTTCCTTGCGCTTTCCACGGCGTTGCAGGTGGTCCATACCCTGATGGAGCCGACCTACTTCCTGCAGCCGCGTCAGCTCTTCCCGGTCTGGCCGCAGTGGCGTCCCGATCTGGCTATTGCGCTCTTTTCCACCACGCTGGTGCTGCTGTTCCTGCCGAAGCTGCTGAGCGTGGTGCTGATTTGGTGTAAAGGGGCTAAAGCTTATGGTGGCGCGCTGCGTCTGTTCATCTCGCTGATGCTGGAGATGCTGTTCTCGGTGCTGCTGGCGCCGGTGCGCATGCTGTTCCACACCGTGTTTGTGGTCAGCGCCTTCCTCGGCTGGGAGGTGGTGTGGAATTCACCGCAGCGTGATGATGATGCCACTCCGTGGAGCGAAGCGTTCCGTCGTCACGGTTCGCAGATGCTGCTTGGCATCGTCTGGGCTGTGGGCATGGGCGTACTGGATCTCAACTTCCTGTGGTGGCTGGCACCTATTGTCTTCTCGCTGATCCTGTCGCCGTTTGTATCGGTGATGTCGAGCCGTGCGACCGTGGGTCTGAAAAGCCGACGGGCGAAACTGTTCCTGATCCCGGAAGAGTATGAGCCGCCAAAAGAGCTGGTGGATACGGATCACTATCTGCAGATCAACCGAGAGCGGGCGCTGAAGCATGGCTTTATGCATGCGCTGTTTAACCCGGCGTTTAACGCGCTGGCGACCGCGCTGGCTACGTCGCGTCATAAACAGAGCACGCTGCTGGATCACGCCCGCGACCGGCATGTGGATCAGGCGCTGAGTGATGCACCGGAAAAACTGAACCGTGAACAGCGCCTGCAGCTGATCAGCGATCCTGTGGTTCTGGCGCGCGTGCATACCCGCCTGTGGGAGAATGCGGATAAGTATCATCAGTGGCTGGAGAGTTATCAGAAGCTGACGCTTAATCCGCAGGCACTGCCACCGCGTGCCTGAGCAGCAGTCAAATAGTAAAAGCGGCAGCGATGCCGCTTTTTTATTGCCGGTGCTAAAGCCAAACAGGGCAGGTATAGTAGCAGGTCAATCAGTGAGGATAAGCGATGTGAAAAGCGTTCTGGCCGTCATACTGGCAGGCAGTGTATTAATGCTGAGCGGGTGCGGCAGCATCATCAGCCGTACCGTGCCCGGACAGGGGCACGGCAACCACTATTATCCCGGCGTGCAGTGGGATGTCCGCGACGGCCCGTGGCGCATCGTCACCATCCTCGATCTGCCGCTGTCGCTGATAGTGGACACGCTGCTGCTGCCGGTTGACGCGCAGCATGGACCTTATGAGTAAGATTACGCCAGATTATCTGAATCCGTGTTGTCATCTTCCCACTCTTCAGCGGCCACTTCACCCTCTTCAAGATCGCGCTGTGGTGCCAGCTGAAATTCGCCATCATCCCATTCGTGCAGGGTATTTTCAGACTGCCACTCCTGACGCATCTCAATTTCGTCGAAATCGCCGTCAAATACCGCCTGCGCCGCCTCACCGCTAAGCAGCGGCAGGCATTCACCCTGTTCATCTTCACTGGCAAAGAACTCCGCCTGCCACATAATGTCGCCATCCTGCATGACATATTTTTGCAGACCAAACTGACTGACGCTGGCCTCCTCTTCGGATACGCCCTGCTGGCTGGTCATAAACTCTTCACGTGCGGCTTCGATTGCTTCTTCTAAGGTGCTGAACAGATCCATCGATGACTCCTTGACTGTAAAAAGGGGATTTTACAGAAGGATAGACGAAAATTTGCAGAACGCAGGCAGCACGGGCAGGTAGTGAAAATACTACCCGCCCGTACGCATCAGAGCATTTTTTGCGGAAAGTGCAGAACCGGACGGACGGTTTCGCGCATCACCGGTGCAGAGTAGCGAATACAGCATTTGATACACGGTTTCACTTTTTTGAAGTTAATACGCGCGGTGGCCAGCGCCTGATTCAGGTTGTAGAGAGTGCCAATAAACACCATATCTTCTTTAAGCGGCATCCGTTTGCACTCTTTACGATGCAGCAGATGATAGCCTTCCTGATCGGTACCGATCGTAACGTAATAATAATGACCTTTGTTCATATTATTTTGTCCTGCATGAGATTTGCTGTGTGTAATCTTTTTTATTTTTCTGAGAACAGTTAATTGGTTAACTGTTGCAACTGAAATTAACCGGAATCAGCAGAGTGAACCAGCGCAATAAAGTAATTAAAAAAATTTTTTAAATGACAATATGGAATAAGCAGCCTGTTTTATCGACAACGCATTGTAAAATAAGTCAATTTTTCTGCATTGATAAGTAAGCCAAACGATTTTGAAAAAAATAAATAGGATTAGGCCTGGAATTATAGATGATCAGTGCCAGATTGCACTCTTTTAATTGATAAGTCTGGTTCAGCAAGGCGATGTCAGATGGCTGATTGCCTGCTGTAAAGCGCTGCGGCAGGCAAATCCGGCGGCAAATATTGTTAACGGAGCTAATGTTTTTCAGATAAAACCAGAGATAACGCTGGATCTGATGGACATATCAGGTGCGGTTCAGGCTATCGGTCTCTGTACTGATAGCCTGAACGCCGCGCCGCATCAGTAGCGCGACGGCTGACCTTCCGGACGGGTTTTAAAGCGACGATGCAGCCACATATATTGCTCAGGCGCGAGCAGCACCGTCTCTTCAACAACGCGGTTCATCACCGTTGCCGTATCAAGCTCACTCTCCAGTGAGAACTGATGGCGAATATCCGGCATCAGTTTCAGCTCGTAACCGCGTCCGTCCGGCAGACGACGTGCCAGAAAAGGCACCACGCTGGGATTAGCCAGACGGATCAGCATATGGGTTCCGGTCGTGGTGGCTGCTTCCTTAACGGCAAAGAAAGGAGCAAACACGCTGCTGCGCGGGCCGTAGTCGTGATCCGGCGCATACCAGATGATGTCATTACTCTTCAGTGCCCGAATCATGCCTTTGAGATCTTTGCGATCCAGCATACTTTTATTTGAGCGCATCCGGCCCCAGGTCTGTAGCCAGTCGAGCAGTTTGTTATCGTTCGGGCGATAAACACCAATTCCCGGGTTGTACATGCCGAACACGCGAGCGCCCAGCTCAAGCGTCAGAAAATGCATACCGATCAGCAGAATTCCGCGCTTTTCTGCCAGCGCCTGAGTCACATTCTCCAGTCCTTCCGGCTTAACCCACTTACGGATACGCCAGTCGGGCCAGAACCAGGCCATACCGGTTTCAATCAGCCCCATTCCGACTGATTCAAAGTTATGTTTAACCATTGCCTCGCGGTCGCTGACGGGCATATCAGGAAAGCAGAGCTCCAGATTGCGTCGCGCAACCTCTGTGCGGCGTTTCATAAAACGCATAGCAATACGCCCCAGACCGCAGCCAAACGCATACAGAAGCGGGTAGGGAAGTAAGACCAGCACGTATAAAAATCCAATGCCCAGCCAGGTGAGCCAGTAGCGCGGATGAAGCAGTTCACGGGTAAATTGCGGAAGTTGGGTCATGGAAGAATCAGTATCCTGCGTTCTGTACCAGAGAGTCCGGTTTCTGTTATTTAAAGCAATTATGCCATTTTTTGTCGTTAACTGTAATCACACCGCGTTCACAACGCCCGTCAGGCTGGTGTTTGCCGGATTAACAGACGGACAGCGCAGAAAACCGTCATGCGCGTATGACTGCCAATTCGGTCCGGGGGCTAGGCACAGCTGTGAATTCAGGTATCATGTGCGCCCTGAAATTCTCTCATTGCTAACAGGTGTTCACCATGCCAGTGTTACATAACCTCGTTTCCAATAAAGAGCTGAAAGATCGCATGCTGGCGGAAACAGAGCCGCGTACGACAGTCTCTTTTTATAAATATTTCCAGATTGCCGATCCCAAAGCGTTCCGCGATCGCCTCTATATTGCGCTGACACAGCTTAGCGTATTTGGCCGTGTCTATGTGGCCCGGGAAGGGATCAACGCGCAGATCAGCGTGCCGGCCGGGAAATATGAAGCGATGAAAGCGATGCTGTACGCTTTTGATCCGGCGCTGGATAATCTGCGCATGAATATTGCGCTGGATGATGACGGTAAATCATTCTGGGTGCTGCGCCTGAAAGTGCGCGATCGTATTGTTGCCGATGGCATCGACGATGGCAGTTTTGACGCCAGCGATGTGGGCAGCTACCTGAAGGCAGCAGACGTTAATGCGATGCTGGACGATCCTGACGCCGTATTTGTCGATATGCGTAACCACTATGAGTTTGAAGTGGGCCACTTTGATAATGCGCTGGAAGTGCCGGCAGATACCTTCCGCGATCAGCTGCCGATGGCTGTGGATATGCTGCAGGATAAGAAAGATAAAAAAATTGTGATGTACTGCACCGGCGGTATTCGCTGTGAAAAAGCGAGCGCCTGGATGAAGCATAACGGCTTTGATGATGTCTATCACATTGAAGGCGGCATTATTGAATATACGCGCCGCGCGCGCGAGCAGGGATTACCGGTGCGTTTCAAAGGCAAAAATTTTGTCTTTGATGAGCGTATGGGCGAGCGTATTTCCGATGATATTCTCTCCAGCTGCCATCAGTGCGGTACGCCGTGCGACAGCCATACTAACTGTGTTAACGACGGTTGCCATCTGCTGTTTATTCAGTGTCCCGCCTGCGCTGAAAAATATCAGAACTGCTGTAGCCCAATCTGCATGGAAGAGGCAAAGCTGTCGCCTGAAGAGCAGCGCGCACGTCGTGCCGGACGCGAAAACGGTAATAAGGTATTTAACAAATCGCGTGGTCTGCTGAATATGACAATGACCATTCCCGCGCCCGATAAGTCATAATGACGAATGCCGCCTGAGAACGTTATCTCAGGCGGCTTGCCGCTTACTGACGTACTCCCTCTACAGAGATAATCAGCTCAGCCTTCTGTGAAGCAGGGCCCAGATCCTTGCTGATATTAAACTCTTTCAGAACGACCTCGCCGCTGGCTTCAAACCCGGCCCGGTAACCGCCCCACGGATCTTTACCTTCACCCATCAGGCGTGCATCCAGCGTAATCGGTTTTGTTACGCCGTTTAGCGTCAGATTGCCGGTGACTTTATAACGCTCTCCCTCTTTTTTAATCTCTGTTGAGGTGAACGTAGCCTGAGGATATTTGCTGGTATTAAGAAAATCTGCGCTGCGCAGATGTTTGTCGCGCTCAGCATGATTGGTATCCAGACTTCCGGTATTGATGGTGACATTCACTTTATCGGCTGCCGGATTAGCGTCGTCAAAGGTGAATCCGCCGTCAAAATCTTTGAATGTGCCATATAACCAGCTATAGCCAAGGTGCTGAATACGAAACTGTACAAATGCGTGCTGTCCCTCTTTATCGATTTTATACTCTGCGGCGCTGGCGTGAAGGCTGGTGGCAAACAGCGCGGCGGCACTAACGGCCAGAAGCGTTTTTCTGATCATGATACATCCTTTTGAGAGAGTGAACGTGAGCGTAAACCGAGCATGCGCCTGAGCGTCGCGTCCCGATCGATAATATGATGTTTAACTGCTCCCAGCGCATGCAGCGCAGAAAGCAGAACCAGGCTCCAGGCCAGCCATAAATGCAGCGTGCCTGCCAGGTCTGCCTGCTGCGGCCCGCCAGCAACGACTACCGGCAGGTTAAACCAGCCAAATACAGAGACCGGTTTATCGTCAGCGGTAGAAATCAGATAGCCGCTAACCAGCAGCAAAAGGAAAAGCAGATAAAGCAGGGCATGCACACCCCGGGCGGTACGGCGCACTGTGGCAGAATAGCTGGCGAGCGGGGCGGGTACAGGGGAGTGCCAGCGCCAGAGCAGCCGCAGCAGCAGCAGAATAAACAGTATTGTTCCGACGCTTTTATGAATATCCGGTGCAGTATGATACCAGCTGTCATAATAGCCCAGGCCTGTCATCCATAATCCGAGGGCAAACATCGCATAGAGGGCAACCGCCATGCTCCAGTGGATAATAATTGAGAGCAGGCCGAATCGATCTGCAGTGTTGCGCCACATAGCCTTTATTCCTGTCCATGAAATAAGTGCTGCAAGCATCCTTAATTCGTTAACTAAAAGCAATGAGCCTTACTTTTCTATAAAAAAGCGGATCGTTTTCAAAATTTTAAAATAGCAATGCGCTACTGCTTCAGTAATATTGACTGAATGCAGGTGTTTTTCAGTTAACAAATATAATTACTACACTGGATGAGTCATTATTGAGTGTCGGGCGTAAACAAATGTAAATGGGAGGGCTGGCAGCCGCGGTGCTGCCAGCCTGAGTGTCAGGAAAAGCGCCGTAAAGAAAAGGGCGTAAGATCGAAACTGAAGGGTTTATCCTGAGCAAATTCGCTGGCAAGCTCGCCCAGAACGCTGGCAAATTTAAAGCCGTGGCCGCTGAGTCCGGTAATGATTAAGCGGTTGGGTTCATCCGGCAGGGTATCGATAATAAAATCTTCATCAGGGGTATTGTCATAACTGCACGCCTCGCCGTGTAAACAGACGCCAACGCCGGGCAGGAACTGCCGCAAAAAGCGAAACGCTTCGCTGCCATCTGAGGCCACAGCACCAAAAGGTTTGCGATCCTGCGGTGTCTGCATGACCTGACCCCCATCGTGCCGGCCCACTTTAAGGGCGTTATTATCCGCCGGGAAGCCGTAAAAGTGACTGCCGTCTGGTGTCTCTACGGTAAAGCCGGGAAAGTGATTGTTTTCACTGTAGCGGCCGTCGGCCTGATACCAGGCAAATACTTTACGCACTGGCGTAACCGGCAGATCGGCTATCAGTTCACTGACCCAGGTTCCGGCGCTGACCAGCAGCTTACGCGCGCGATAGATCCCATCCAGCGTGGTGACCTGCTGCAGCTCGCCGTCGCGGCTGATATCGCTGACCGGGCAATTAAATAGCTGTGCACAGCCAGCCTGTTCAGCCAGCTTTATCCAGCTGCGCACCGCCTCTTCACATTTCAGATAGCCCGACTTCGGCTCAAAAACGCCGATGTAGCCATCCGGCACGGTAAACTGCGGCCAGCGTTGTCGCACCTCATCCGCCTGCAGTAGCTGGACATCCAGCTGCCAGGTTTTCGCACTGTGAATAACATTCTTAATGAATGGCGAATGAGCGGGTGCCAGGTTGAGAATGCCGCTGCGATGCATGATACGCTCGCCGCTCTGCTGTTCCAGCGCATCCCACAGTGACTGGGCGCGCAGCACCAGCGGCACATAACGCTCTCCTTCACCATAGGCGTGGCGAATCAGGCGGGTCTCGCCGTGATGTGTTCCCTGCTGATGCGGGGGATGCGCGCTGTCGATCATTAGCACCGATAAGCCAGCCTGCGTAGCGTAGAAACCCGCAGCGGCCCCGACTGACCCACTGCCCACGATAATCAGATCGTAAACCATGACACGAACACTCCTGCAAAACGGCGAAATTTTTCAACAGCATATCAAAAGCGGGAGCGATATGAAAAAGGCACCCGATGGGTGCCTTTTTCGCGCAACAGGAACGATCAGTGCTTGCGACTATCGCGCAGGTTTTGCTCAGTAGATTCTATTTTAGCAATGCCAGCTTCCAGTATAGAGATAAACTGTCTGGCAACATCAGTGGTTAACCAGTAGGTCAAACCGACGTCAGCTTCTTCTTCTCTTTGATCCTGCGAGGAGAGCGAGTGCAGGCGTATCATCATGGCGTCATAGCTGTCAACGGTGCTGATGTCCCATCCAATCAGGGGATGAGTCTGAATGACGTCTTTATTACTGTCCATTATAACCTCCTTATTACTCGTTAAACGAAGTGCTTCTTGAGGTTCAATGCGGCTGCTACATGCACTAGCGAGCTAATTATAACATGAAATAGCGGTCAGACAGGCAAACAGTAATGAAATGCGGCTATATAAGTGCGAAATGCGCCAGAAAATGCTGTAAAAGCGCCGGCGGATGACGGGTTGATTTCCCGCTACATGCGTAACCGGCCCGACAACATCATCTGTTTTATCGGCGAAAGCGACAGAAACTTCAGCGTAACATGCCGGACTCAGTCGTGGAATATCAGGGCTGCGCTTCAGCAGAGAGCGGATCTGTGCGCTGCCGGAGCGTCTCCGCCAGACGGAAAAATTGCTGTTGCAGCGATGCATCGTGCTGCTGGTTCTGCGCTTCCTGCGTCAGGTTATGAGCAAGCAGCTGGACTGCGGGCGCATCGAGTGAAAGCGTCAGGCTGGTAAAGGCAGTTTCCAGGACGGTTAAACGGCGCTGCTGCTCGGCAATGAGCGCCAGCAGTTCACCAAAGGTCATCGCCTCTTCGGGTTTATCTGTGATCATCTGTCAAACACCTCCTGTAAGCATGGCGAGGCAAGAATAGGGGATCGATAAACCTGAGTCTAGATGGCGGCTGTTTTTCTGGCGAGGGGAAATGAAACAAAAAAAGCCGGGGCGAAACCCGGCAAAAACGGCACATTGGCGGTTAATCGTGAGTAAACCAGTCGTCGGCACTTTCCCAGGTTTCCTGCAGGAGATCGGTAATACGATCGCGTGAAGTTTTACAGCCGCCGGTCACGCTGAGCTGATTGCCGGTGGCATAGCGCACATTGACGTGGTGCTCGCCTTCAGGAAAATCGTGCGCAATACGACGGGAAAGCTCCGCGCTAAGCGCATCGAGTGCACCTGCGGGCAGCGGGCGATTTTTCGCTACGGTAATATCAATACGCATAGACGCCTCCGGTTTAATATACTGGTTATTTGTACAGTATCTTAATGCCGAAGGCAAGCAGTTATCGCTTATTCTTTGATGCGCCAGTTCAGCGTCTCGCCGGCAAGAAATGGCACCAGCGTATCGTCGCCTGCGGTGACGCTTTCAGCCACCTGCCAGGGTTCACGGACCAGCGTCAGCGTTCCTTCGTTAAGCGGCAGGCCGTAAAAATTCGGGCCGTTTTCTGAGCAGAACGCTTCAAAGTGCTGCAGGGCGTTAAGCTCTTCAAACACGGTAAGGTAGGCAGGCAGAGAGGTCGGGGCGTTGAAGACGCCCGCACAGCCGCAGCCTGCTTCTTTGGCATGCCGCAGGTGGGGCGCAGTATCGGTACCAAGAAAAACGCGTGGATGGCCGCTGGCCACCAGCTGACGCAGCGCCTGCTGATGTGTGTTGCGCTTCAGAACAGGCAGGCAATAAAGATGAGGACGGATCCCGCCCACCAGCATATGGTTACGGTTAAACATCAAATGCTGCGGCGTAATGGTTGCACCCAGCAGTGCGTTGCCGTCAGCCACATAGTCAGCTGCCTCTTTTGTGGTGATGTGCTCCATGACCACTTTCAGGCCGGGAAACTGCTGGCGCAGCGGATGCAGTACGGTCTCAATAAAGCGCGCTTCGCGATCAAAAATATCGATGTGGGCATCAGTGACTTCACCGTGCACCAGCATCGGCATACCAATTTGCTGCATGCGATCCAGCACCGCAGCAATCGACGCCGTGTTCGTTACGCCGTGACTTGAATTAGTGGTAGCGTGCGCCGGATAGAGCTTGGCAGCAGTGAATAGGCCCGTACGAAATCCCGCTTCAATCTCATCGGGTTCAAGTGAATCGGTCAGATAGCAGGTCATCAACGGTGTAAAGCTGTGCGCAGCGGGCAGGGCGGCAAGAATGCGCGCGCGATACTCGCGGGCCGCTGCCACGCTGGTGACCGGCGGCACCAGATTTGGCATGACAATCGCCCGGCCATTCACGGCGCTGGTATAGGGCAGTACGCTTTCAAGCATCACGCCGTCGCGCAGGTGGATATGCCAGTCATCAGGGCGGCGAATGGTGATGTGCTGAGGTTGAGAAGTCATGGTCAGGCTCCGGCTTAAGTGAAAACAGAATGGCGCATTCAGGCCGGGGCGATATCTTAAGCGGGCAGGCAACCGTTTGCACGGCTTTTTATCACCGGAAAGTGATGACCCGTGCGGCCAGAAAAACGCTGGCCGCACGGGACGGTGTCAGTCGGTGAAAGGGATCACCAGCTGACCCGGTTTGACTTCCAGTCCTTTTGCCAGTTTTTTCGCCAGCGCTTCGCCTTTACTGCGGTCAGCGCTCAGCAGATAGGCTGGCCGTTCATTGAAATAGTGCTGCAGGGACTGATTGAGATAGGGGGTCAGCGTTTTCACAATCGACGCCATTTTTTCTGGCTCCACCTGCGCATCAACAATCGACAGGTTGTGCAGGTAGATGGCGCCTTCCTGCGCGTTATAAACCGGCTGCGCCTTCATTTTCAGCAGCATTTCAGCCTGCTGCGGGCCAAACAGTGAGGTGACATCAATTTTCGCTTTACCGGAGAGGGTGACGCGGTCAGGTTCTTCACGTCCGATTTCGCTGCTGAGATCGCTGAGCACGATATGCGCATTAATAAGGCCGGATACGCCGATCTCTTTTTCAAAATTGTTGCGCTTTTGCAGCGCCTGATTCACTTCCTGTTCCGTGATGGTGTATTGCGTCAGCTGATTGCAGCCGCTGAGCAGCAGCATGCCGAACAGCGCCGCGATCCCATAAAATTTCTTTTTCATTGCATCCTCGTTCCGGTGTGGCAAACAGCGCTAAGCCTGCCTGAATCGGCGCGAGGTGTCATCAGATAAGATGAGAAACCCGCGAACGGGTTCCTCCCGGTTTAACATTCAGGCGGCGATAGAAGAGAGCAGATTAACCTGCGTCTGTTTCGCCATGTTATCGCGGTAATCAGTGACGCGGCTTGGCCAGTCGATACCGGACACCAGCGTCAGCGAGCGCAGCAGCGGGAAGAGGTTGATATCATCCTCTGACAGCTCGCCGTTAACGGCGTTGGGCTTCACAATCAGGCGATCCAGCTGGCGCAGATCGTCACTGATCTTCTTGATCAGGCCAGGCGCGTGTTTACGCAGCTCGTCGAAATCACCGAGGCTCGCCTCTTTTTTATCGTGAAAATAGCGTCGCGCTTCCGGGGTGGCAAATTCAGCAAAAGCAGCATCGGCGATACGCGGAATTAAAAGCTTATTAATATAGCCGTTGACGTGGCGCAGCCAGTCGGCGATAGCGGGATTGGTTCTGCCGGTCAGCAGCGGTTCGCCATCCTGTTTGTCTACCCAATGCACAATATCCATGCTCTCCGGCATGGCGCTGCCATCCGCTTTTTGCAATACCGGCGCCATTTTCTGGCCGATTAATTTTACCGGTGTCGTCTCGTCATCATT
The DNA here is from genome assembly GCF_008631385.1 of Pantoea sp. M_9. Classification (NCBI taxonomy): domain Bacteria; kingdom Pseudomonadati; phylum Pseudomonadota; class Gammaproteobacteria; order Enterobacterales; family Erwiniaceae; genus Pantoea; species Pantoea sp. M_9. The sequence goes on from NZ_VWUF01000003.1 coordinate 167,156, forward strand.
GAGCATAACCACCAGTTCTACCGGCAGATTCTTTAAGCCAAAAATCATGCGCGCTTTGACGCAGAAGGGGCAGTGATCGTAGATGTAAAGTTTCATCCCGTTTCTCCTGTGGTTTTCCGGGTGAGGGATTCACCCTTTTTCCGATCCTGCCGGAAGTATGGAAGAGAACCGTGGAAGGGGCAAACCCTGCCCCTGTTCAGCAACGTTGTGTCGCAGCCTGCGGGGCGGTTATAGTGAAGAAAACGCCAGCGGCGTTTCACTCTCTTTCGCTAAGGATTTCAGGAGATTTGATGTTTGGCTATCGCTCTGCAGGCCCGCGCGTGCGGCTTACGACCGATCGTCTGGTGGTGCGTCTGGTGCATGAACGCGACGCCTGGCGGCTGGCAGACTATTACGCGGAAAACCGCGCGTTCCTCAAGCCGTGGGAGCCGGTGCGCGATGACAGCCACTGTTATCCCTCCGGCTGGCAGGCGCGGCTCGGCCTGATTGGCGATCTGCATAAGCAGGGCTCCGCTTTCTACTTTGTGCTGATGGACCCCGACGAGCGTGAGATCCGCGGCGTGGCAAATTTCAGCAATGTTCTGCGTGGCTCCTTTCACGCCTGCTATCTCGGCTATTCGCTGGGCGAAAAGTGGCAGGGGCAGGGCATGATGTTTGAAGCGCTGCAATCGGCAATTCGCTATATGCAGCGACAGCAGCGCATGCACCGCATTATGGCTAACTATATGCCGCACAATCAGCGCAGCGGCGATCTGCTGGCACGGCTCGGCTTCGAGCAGGAAGGCTATGCAAAAAACTATCTGCTCATTGATGGCCGCTGGCAGGATCACGTACTGACGGCGCTGACCTGGCATGCGTGGACGCCGGACAAGCGCACTCAATTTTAAAAGGAAACGGATCCATGAAAATCGCGCTCTCTTCCCAGGCGCTACGCGTGCTGGGTGCGCTGCTGGAAAAGCAGATCGCTACGCCTGAATATTACCCTCTGTCGCTGAACGGCGTGGTAGCCGCCTGTAATCAGAAATCGAACCGTGAACCGGTTATGACGCTCAGCGAAGAGGAGGTGCAGGCGCAGCTGGATGAGCTGGTTAAAAAACACCTGGTCACCGCTACCAGCGGTGCCAGCCAGCGGGTCAGCAAATATGCGCAGCGCTTCTGTAACTCTGCGTTTGGTCAGCTGCAGCTCAGCGCCGCTGAAGTCGCCGTGATGACCCTGCTGCTGCTGCGCGGGGCGCAAACGCCAGGCGAGCTGCGTACCCGCAGCGGCAGGCTGTATGAATTCAGCGATGTCAGTGAGGCCGAGCAGACGCTGGAGGGGCTGATGAGCCGGCAGGAGGGACCGCTGGTGGCAAGAATGGCGCGTGAGCCGGGCCGCCGCGAATGTCGCTACCGGCACCTGCTGGCCGCAGAGGAGACGGCCTGCTCGCCGTCTCCCGCCGCTGGTGAAGCGGAGCTCAGCTATCGGGTTGCCGCGCTGGAGCAGCAGGTGGCTGAACTGCAGATACAGCTGACTCAGCTGCTGGCACAGGAGCATTAAGATGACGCTGCGAATTGGTATTGCCGGTTTAGGCGGAATTGCACAGAAAGCCTGGCTGCCGGTGCTCTCGCAGGCAGAAGGCTGGCAGCTGGTGGGGGCATTTTCACCCAATCAGGTTAAGGCGGAGGCGGTATGCGCTCGTTATCGGATCGCCTGTTTTGACCGGCTTGACGCCCTGGCTGCCGCCTGCGACGCCGTGTTCGTGCACAGCAGCACCGCCTCGCATTTTGACGTGGTTCAGGCCCTGCTGCTGGCGGGAAAAGATGTCTGTGTGGATAAGCCGCTGGCAGAGACGCTGCAGCAGGCTGAAGCGCTGGTCGCGCTGGCGGAAAAGCGCCAGCGCAAACTCATGGTAGCGTTTAACCGGCGCTTTGCCCCGCGCTATCAGCAGCTGAAGCAGGAAATGCCGCGCGCCGCCTCGCTGCGGATCGAAAAGCATCGCATGGATAGCGTGGGGCCGCAGGGGCTGCGCTTTACGCTGCTGGATGATTATCTGCACGTGGTGGATACCGCCCTGTGGCTGGCGGGGGGCAAACTGCAGCCGGGTGATGGCCATATCCGGACCACAGATGAAGGCGCACTGCTCTACGCAGAGCACCATTTCAGCGCCGGCGGGCTGCAGGTCTCTACCAGCATGCACCGGCGCGCCGGCACGCAGCGGGAGGTGGTCACCGCGGTCTGCGACGGAGACTACTACCAGATTGAGGAGATGCGCGACTGGCAGCAGGAGAACAGCCGCGGGCTGCTGCGTGAGATGCCGCCTGCGTGGCAAAGCCATCTGACGCAGCGCGGTTTTACCGGCGCGGCGCATCACTTTATCCGCTGCGTGGAAAATCAGACTATGCCTGAAACCAGCGGCGAGCAGGCGCTGGTGGCGCAGCGTCTGACAGAAAAACTGATCCGCGAGGTGGAGCGGGAATAACGCCTTGTAACACTCGATGCTGGTCATTTGCCGCGACCTCAGTAGACTAACGCCGGGCATCGCGGATGCCCGTGCTGCATGGCGCTTTTTCCGACTTTTTCAGGACGCACCCTTCATTATGAATTTGCTAAAATCGCTGGCTGCGGTCAGTTCGATGACCCTGTTTTCCCGCGTGCTGGGCTTTGCCCGCGATGCCATTGTGGCGCGCGTATTTGGCGCCGGGATGGCGACGGATGCGTTTTTTGTAGCGTTTAAGCTGCCCAACCTGCTGCGCCGGATTTTTGCCGAGGGCGCGTTCTCACAGGCGTTTGTCCCGATTCTGGCGGAGTACAAAGCGAAGCAGGGTGAAGAGGCGACGCAGGTTTTTGTGGCGTATGTGTCAGGCCTGCTGACGCTGGCGCTGGCTGTGGTGACGGTACTGGGCATGCTCGCCGCGCCCTGGGTGATTATGATCACAGCCCCCGGCTTTGCGGATACCGCCGATAAATTTGCACTTACCAGCGCGCTGCTGCGGGTGACGTTCCCCTATATTATGCTGATCTCGCTGGCGTCGCTGGCGGGGGCGATCCTCAATACCTGGAATCGCTTTTCGGTTCCGGCGTTTGCGCCCACGCTGCTGAATATCAGCATGCTCGGCTTTGCGCTGTTTGCCGCACCGCACTTTAATCCGCCGATTATGGCGCTGGCGTGGGCGGTGGTGGTGGGCGGCGTGCTGCAGCTTGGCTACCAGCTGCCGCACCTGAAGAAGATAGGTATGCTGGTACTGCCGCGCATTAATCTGCGCGATGCCGGCGTCTGGCGCGTGATGCGCCAGATGGGACCGGCGATCCTCGGCGTATCAGTCAGCCAGATCTCGCTCATCATCAATACTATTTTCGCCTCCTTTCTGGTGTCAGGTTCCGTCTCCTGGATGTACTACGCTGACCGCCTGATGGAGTTCCCCTCCGGCGTGCTGGGCGTAGCGCTGGGGACCATTCTGCTGCCGTCGCTGGCGAAGAGCTTCTCCAGCGGCAACCAGGCCGAGTATTCACGGCTGATGGACTGGGGATTGCGCCTCTGTTTTCTGCTGGCGCTGCCCTGCGCGGTGGCGCTGGGCATTCTGGCCGGACCGCTGACGGTGGCGCTGTTTCAGTACGGTAAATTTACCGCGTTTGATGCGGCAATGACGCAGCGCGCGCTGATTGCCTATTCCGTTGGCCTGATGGGGCTGATTGTGGTCAAGGTGCTGGCGCCAGGATTCTACTCGCGGCAGGATATTAAAACGCCGGTGAAGATAGCGATAGTGACGCTGATTATGACGCAGCTGATGAATCTGGCGTTTATCGGTCCGCTGAAGCACGCGGGGCTGTCGCTGTCGATTGGGCTGGCGGCCTGCCTCAACGCTGCGCTGCTCTACTGGCAGCTGCGCAAACAGGATATTTTTCAGCCACAGCCAGGCTGGATGAGTTTTTTATTACGCCTGTTTATCGCGGTCGCGGTCATGGCCGCCGCGCTGTTGGGCATGCTGCAGGTGATGCCGGCATGGGAACAGGGCGAGATGGGCTGGCGGCTGGTGCGCCTGGCGGCGGTCTGTGCCGTCGGCGGGGGAGCCTATTTTGTGGTGCTCGGCGTGCTCGGGTTCCGGCCGCGCGATTTTGCCCGCCGCACCGTCGCCTGAATGCGCATTGCCAGGGCAGTCCGGCTGCCCTGGTCGCGGCTAAGGCGTCAGCCTTTGCTGCGCAGCGTGGCCTGGCCCAGTCCGCGTCCGTCCGGGCCATAAAATGCCTGGGTCTGATGCGGCTTCAGCACCTGCAGCGCATCGCGGGTAAACGCGACCTGATGCTGCAATAGCAGTCCGTTATGCTGATTGGCGTCGCGCAGCTGCTGCGTGACGCGCGCGATAGTGGCCCAGCGCCGGGCGATATCCTGCTGACCGCGATAGGGCGCCGCTATACCGAGCGTTTTCTCCGTATTATGGCGCATCTCATCCAGATAATTTAAGGTTGTCAGCAGCGCGGCTTTATCTTCAGTAATGCGCTGCAGCAGGTTGCCGTTAACCTGCCCGGCTGCGAGCTGCTGCTGCTCCTCCTCAATGATCTGAGTTAGTGAAGCCAGTACATCCTGCATTTTATCCAGGGTCGTCAGCAGATTATCCATCGGGATCAGTTGCCTTCTAAATATTTCCGGGTATCGGCAATTAATGCATCCGCAATTTTGCCGGTATCCATTTTCAGATCGCCATTGCGGATGGCGGTTTTTAACTGCTCAACGCGAGCGGTATTAATATCGCGACTGCCGGGCTCCTTCAGCTGCGCCTGAAGCGAGCTCAGACTGACTTCAGCACTCTTTTCACTGACAGCAGAGGCGGCCGGCGCGGTGTTCTGACGGACTCTGCCTGCGTTGTCGCTGGCGTCGCGGGGTTGTACCGTGCTGACCGGTTTCAACGGTTGGGTTTTGTCGATGCTCATGGCTTGGCTCCTGTAAGTACAGTGGAATGCGCCCACTGAATCGGCATAGGGTTATATTTTAGCTGTTACCTCTATCGGCTGAACACCTCTGTTCTTTAGCGCTTTAGAGTGATATCAGAATATTCCCATCCTCGCCGACGCGACCGCTTACCACCTGACCATTTCCCATACGTACCCGCACCGTCTGCGCGACGCCGGCATTGCTCAGCGCGCGGCCTTCGCTGCTGGCATTAAAGCCGTCGCCGCTCGCCGTGACCATCACCGACTGGCCGGTTTTAACCCGCCACGGCTGGCGCAGCATCGAAGCCGTAACCGGCTGACCGGGCGCTATATCCCGCAGGGCAATCGCCTCTGCGAGATGCGTGCCGTCAACCAGCGCGCGAGCCGGCAGCGTATCGAGCCGGCCCGTTTCCGTTCTGAAATCAGCCGCGCTGACGGCAGTGCCGCGCGTGAGCTGGTGATTCGCGACCAGATAGTCACCGGTCACCTGGACCTGCACCTGCAGATAGCGGCGATTCTGTCCGCAGCTGGCGGCAATGCTCAGATTACCCCACTGGCGGCTGTTACCGGGCAGCTGCAGCTGCGGCGTCTCACAGGCGGGCCACTGTGCGGATGGGGTACGAACAATGACCACCATGCCAGCGGCGTGCTGCGGATCGCGCGCTTTAAAATAGGATGTCAGCTGCGCGTTCAGATCGGCTGCATAGCCTGGCAGCGCCAGCAGCAGTACCGCCAGAATCAGCCCATGTGTTGCTCTGCGCATAACGCCTCCCACTGAAAGTTGCTGATGAGTCTACCCGCTGCAAAAAAAAATCAAGGGTAAAAATAGCCGTGATTTTTGCTGTTATTCAGACGATCGCCCTTGCAATCCCCCGATTAAGCTGTCAGCTCAAAATTTTCATTCGCGGAGGAAGCATGCTCGACAAACTCGATGCCGCACTGCGATTCGGTACCGAAGCGTTAAACCTGCGTGCACAGCGTCAGGAGATTCTGGCGTCAAATATTGCGAATGCGGATACCCCAGGGTATCAGGCGCGCGATATCGACTTTGCCAGCCAGCTGAACAAAGTGATGCAGAACGGCCGCGCGCAGGGCAGCGGTCTGGCGCTGAATGTGACCTCATCGCGCCATATTGAAGCACAAACGCAGGCGCAGCCCGCGATGGATCTGCTGTATCGCATTCCTGACCAGCCCGCTGCAGATGGCAACACGGTCGATATGGATCGCGAACGTACGCAGTTCGCCGATAACAGCCTGAAGTATCAAACCGATCTCACCCTCATCAGCAGCCAGATCAAAGGCATGATGAGCGTACTGCAGGGGCAATAAGCATGGCATTGCTGAATATTTTTGATATCGCCGGCTCGGCGATGACCGCACAGTCGCAGCGGCTTAACGTCAGCGCCAGTAACCTGGCTAACGCCGACAGCGTAACCGGACCGGATGGACAGCCTTATGTGGCAAAGCAGGTTATTTTCCAGACCAATGCCGCCCAGGGCGCAGCCACCGGCGGCGTCAAAGTGGCTGGCGTGGTCAACGATCCTACGCCCGCAAAATTGGTCTATGACCCGGGCAATCCGATGGCCGATCAGAAAGGCTACGTAAAAATGCCCAATGTGGATGTGGTGGCTGAAACGGTCAACACCATGTCTGCGTCGCGCAGCTATCAGGCCAACGTCGAAGTCCTGAACACAGTGAAGTCGATGATGATGAAAACGCTCACCATCGGGCAGTAACGGAGAGATACGATGAGCTTAACCGTAGGCATTAAAGACAATCTCGACCCGACGATCCTGAGTTCCGGCTCGGCCGGCACCGGCAACAGCGCGCAGGAGCTGCAGAACCAGTTTCTGAACATGCTGGTAACGCAGATGCAGAATCAGGATCCGACCAATCCGATGGATAACAGCCAGCTCACCACGCAGCTGGCGCAGATCAACACCCTGAGCGGGATTGAGAAGCTGAACACCACGCTGGGATCGATCTCCGGCCAGATCAGCACCAGCCAGTCACTGCAGAGCTCAACGCTGATTGGGCATGGCGTGATGGTCAAAGGCGATCAGGTACTGGTCGGCAAAGGCACCACGACGCCGTTTGGTGTGGAGCTGGGTACGGCGTCAACCGGCACCGGCGTGACCATTAAAGATGCCAACGGCAACGTGGTACGTAACATCGATCTGGGCGGCCTGACCGCAGGGGTACACACCTTCTCCTGGGATGGCAAGCTCGATGACGGCAGCGTCGCGCCAGATGGCAAATATTCTGTAGCACTCGCCGCCAGCAATGGCAGCACACAGCTGGTGGCACAGCCGCTGAACTACGCCTATGTCAATGGCGTCAGCACCGTGAACAACACCGCAAAACTGGATCTCGGCACCATGGGCTCCGCGACCCTCGATGAAATTCGTCAGATTCTCTGACTAACCCCTTAGCAGGAGAGATTACATGTCTTTTTCACAAGCGGTGAGCGGCCTGGGTGCTGCTTCCAGCAACCTTGATGTCATTGGTAACAACATCGCCAACTCCGCCACGGCGGGCTTTAAGTCGAGCACCATCGCGTTTGCCGACATGTTCGCAGGCTCTAACGTCGGTATGGGAACCAAAGTGGCGGCGGTGATCCAGAACTTCAACGACGGCACCACCACCTCAACCAGCCGCGGGCTGGATGTGGCGCTGAGCGGTAACGGCTTCTTCCGTATGACCGACGCCAGCGGCGGCGTGTTCTACTCACGCAACGGTCAGTTTACGCTGGATGAAAACCGTAACCTGGTGAACACCCAGGGGATGAAAGTGACCGGCTACCCGGCAAACGGCACCCCGCCGACCATTCAGAACGGTGCGAACCCGATTGCGCTGAGCATTCCCACCACGCAGATGTCAGCGCGCGCCACTACCGCGGCGACCCTGGTGTCAAACCTGAACTCAACCGATGCGATCCCGACCGTCACGCCGTTTGATACCAGCAAAGTGGACAGCTATAACGCGAAAAGCACCGTGACCGTGTATGACTCGCAGGGTAACGATCATGCGCTGGATCTCTACTACGCCAAGAGCGCGGATAATACCTGGGCGGTGCACGCGATCGACTCTACCACCGGTAAAGCCGCCGGTGACTTTACGATGACCTTTGACACCAGCGGCAAGCTGACCTCCGCTAGCACTATCCGTCTGACCATTGATGGCTCTAACGGCGCCGCAGCGAACCAGCGGGTTGATCTGAGCGTACTGGGCAGCCTGCAGCAGAACACCGGCGCGACCAACTTTGGTAACCCGACGCAGGATGGCTATGCGCCAGGCGACCTCACCGGCTACACCATTAACGATGACGGCACCATCAGCGGGACTTACTCCAACCGTAAAACCCAGCTGCTGGGTCAGATCGTACTGGCCAGCTTCTCCAACCCGGAAGGGCTGAAGTCAGAAGGGGATAACGTCTGGTCCGCCTCCAGCTCATCGGGTCAGGCCGCGATCGGTCTGGCCGGTACCGGCACCTACGGCAGCCTCACCTCTGGCGCGCTGGAAGCCTCTAACGTCGATCTGAGTAAAGAGCTGGTGAACATGATCGTGGCACAGCGTAACTACCAGGCGAATAGCCAGACCATTAAGACCCAGGATCAGATCCTTAACACCCTGGTTAACCTTCGTTAATACGCTAACGGGATTGCTTTATGGATCACGCAATATATACCGCGATGGGCGCGGCCAGTCAGACGATGGAGCAGCAGTCTGTTACCGCCAGCAACCTCGCCAATGCTTCGACACCGGGCTTCCGGGCGCAGCTGAATGCGCTGCGCGCGGTGCCGGTCAGCGGCTGGTCTCTGCCAACGCGCACGCTGGTAGCCGCCTCAACGCCGGGTGCCGATATGACGCAGGGTTCGCTCGACTACACCGAGCGTCCGCTGGATGTGGCGGTACAGCAGGATGGCTGGCTGGCCGTACGCACCGCCGATGGCAGTGAAGCCTATACCCGTAACGGGAATATGCAGATCAGCCCCACCGGTCAGCTGACCATTCAGGGCAATCCCGTCATGGGTGACGGCGGACCGATTGCGGTGCCGCAGGGTGCACAGCTCACCATCGCGGCAGATGGCTCTATCACCGCGCTCAATGCGGGCGATGCACCTAACGCCACGGTTCAGCTGGGCCGGCTCAAGCTGGTGCGCGCCACCGGGCAGGAGCTGACGCGCGGTGATGACGGCATGTTTCGTCCCAGCGCGGCGACCCAGGCGCAGCGCGGTGCTGCACTGGCTAACGACGCGACGGTACAGGTGATGCCGGGCGTGCTGGAAGGCAGCAACGTCAAGCCGGTTGAAACCATGGTCGATATGATCGCCAACGCCCGACGGTTTGAGATGCAGATGAAAGTGATCTCAAACGTTGATGAAAACGAACAGCGCGCTAATCAGCTGCTCAATATGAGCAGCTAAGGCGTAAGGAAAACAGAATGATTCGTTCTTTATGGATCGCGAAAACCGGTCTTGACGCACAGCAAACCAATATGGACGTCATTGCCAACAACCTGGCAAACGTCAGCACCAACGGCTTTAAGCGTTCGCGCGCGGTCTTCGAAGATCTGATGTATCAGACGCTGCGTCAGCCTGGGGCGCAATCCTCTGAGCAGACTACGCTGCCGTCTGGTCTGCAGATCGGTACCGGTGTACGCCCGGTCACCACTGAGCGTCTGCATAACCAGGGCAACCTGTCGCAGACCAGCAACTCAAAAGATGTGGCGGTAAACGGACAGGGCTATTTTCAGGTGCAGATGCCGGATGGCACCTCTGCCTATACGCGTGATGGCTCTTTCCAGGTGGATCAGAATGGTCAGCTGGTGACCAACGCCGGGTTCCCGGTACAGCCGGGTATCACGATCCCGGCAAACGCCACCAGTATTACGATTGCCCGCGATGGTGTGGTTACGGTGACGCAGCAGGGGCAGGCGCAGCCCGCACAGGTGGGTCAGCTCACGCTGAGCACCTTTATGAACGATGCCGGTCTCGACAGCGTCGGCGAGAACCTCTATCAGGAGACGCAGGCGTCCGGCGCGCCTACTGAGAGCACGCCTGGTCAGAACGGCGCAGGCCTGCTCTATCAGGGATATGTGGAAACCTCAAACGTCAACGTGGCGGAAGAGCTGGTGACCATGATCCAGACGCAGCGCGCGTATGAAATTAACAGCAAAGCGATCAGTACTTCCGATCAGATGCTGCAGAAACTCACCCAGCTTTAATGCCGGGATCGTTGGGCCACTCCGCTGGCCCGATTAAGAACATACAGAAGGTCAGAACTCCGTGGCGAAGCAAGCGATTCTCAAGCCTGGTCATTGGTTAGTAGCGACGCTGCTACTGACGCTCAACGGTTGTGCGCTGGTGCCGCGCACGCCACTGGTACAAGGGGTAACCACGGCAGAGCCTACGCCGTCTGCGCCACCGGTGGTGAACGGCTCTATTTTTCAGGGCGTTGCGCCGCTGAACTACGGCTACCAGCCGCTGTTTGAGGATCGTCGCCCACGCAATATTGGTGACACGCTGACCATCACGCTGCAGGAGAACGTCAGCGCGAGCAAAAGCTCCTCCGCCAGCGCTAACCGCAATGGCAGCAACAGCTTTGGCGTAACCGGCGTGCCGACCGGGCTGGAAGGCCTGCTGGGCGCAGGCGGTGAGAAAGCCGCACTGAGCGCCGGCGGCAAAAATGATTTTGCAGGTAAAGGGGGCGCCACCGCCAACAACACCTTTACCGGCACCATCACCGTGACCGTGAATCAGGTGCTCTCTAACGGCAACCTGCGCGTCGTGGGTGAGAAACAGATTGAGATCAATCAGGGCACCGAATTTATTCGTTTCTCTGGCGTGGTGAATCCGCGCACCATCAGTGCCAGCAACGCCGTGCTCTCTACTCAGGTGGCCGATGCGCGCATTGAGTACGTAGGTAACGGTTATATCAATGAGGCGCAGACTATGGGCTGGTTCCAGCGCTTCTTCCTGAACATCTCGCCGATGTAAGAGGTTATGATGAAAAAAAGTATTTTGCTGCGCGCGGGTCTCGGTTTACTGCTCGCTGTCAGCAGTCTGATGGCGCAGGCAGATCGCATTCGCGATTTGACCAGCATCCAGGGCGTGCGCGAAAACCAGCTGATTGGCTATGGGCTGGTAGTGGGACTGGACGGCACCGGAGACCAGACCACTCAGACACCATTCACCACCCAGACGGTCAGCAACATGCTCTCCCAGCTGGGGATCACCGTGCCGGCTGGCACCAATATGCAGCTGAAAAACGTGGCGGCAGTAATGGTCACAGCGAAACTCCCTTCGTTTGCCCGTCAGGGACAGACGCTGGACGTTGTGGTCTCTTCGCTGGGTAACGCCAAAAGCCTGCGCGGCGGTACGCTGCTGATGACGCCGATGAAAGGGGTGGATAATCAGGTGTATGCGCTGGCGCAGGGAAATATTCTGGTCGGCGGCGCGGGCGCGTCGGCCGGCGGCAGCAGCGTACAGGTTAACCAGCTTAACGGCGGCCGTATTACCGGCGGCGCGACCGTTGAGCGCGAGCTGCAGAGCAACTTTGGCAGCCAGAACACCATTAACCTGCAGCTGAATAATGAAGATTTCACCATGGCGCAGCGCATTGCGGATGCCATCAACAGTCGCGGCATCGGGTCGGCACTGCCGCTGGATGCGCGCACTGTACAGATCCGCGTCTCACCCAACAACAGCTCTCAGGTGCGGGCGCTGGCGGAGATCCAGAACATTGATGTCTCTGTGCCGCTGGAAGATGCCAAAGTGATCGTCAACTCACGCACCGGCACGGTGGTGATGAACCGCGAGGTTACGCTGAACAGCTGTGCAGTGGCGCAGGGGAATCTGTCGGTCACGGTGAATCAGCAGCAGAACGTCAGCCAGCCCGATACGCCGCTGGCCGGTGGACAGACGGTGGCGACAACGCAGACGCAGATCGATCTGCGGCAGAGCGGTGGCGCACTGCAGCGCGTCAACGCCAGCGCAAATCTGAACAATGTGGTGCGTGCCCTGAATGCGCTGGGTGCAACGCCGATAGAGCTGATGTCGATTCTGCAATCGATGGAGAGCGCAGGCTGTCTGCGCGCGAAGCTGGAAATCATCTGATGACCGATATGCAATCGCTGAACAATGCGGCGTATGACAGCCGCTCGCTGAACGAGCTGAAACGCCAGGCCGCTGCCGATCCCAAAGGAAAAGCGCTGCAGGTGGCGAAACAGGTAGAGGGCATGTTCGTGCAGATGATGCTGAAAAGCATGCGCGACGCGCTGCCGCAGGATGGCGCGCTGAGCAACGATCAGACGCGACTCTACACCTCGCTCTACGATCAGCAGATTGCGCAGGAGATAGGCAAACGCGGACTGGGTCTGGCTGACACGATTGTCAAACAGATGCAGCCCGCGCAGGCGCCGGATGAGCGGGCCGGCACGCTCCCGATGAAGCTGGATAACAGCTTCATCTACAGCAGCAACAACAGCGTGCCGATGCAGCTGGAACAGATTGTGCGTAAAGCCGTACCGCGTCTGCCGGTTGCGCCTGTAAACCTGCCTTCTGACAGCAGTGAGTTTATCGCCCAGCTGGCGCAGCCGGCGAAACTCGCCAGCCAGCAGAGTGGTATTCCGCACCACCTGATCCTGGCGCAGGCGGCGCTGGAGTCGGGCTGGGGCCAGCGTCAGATCCTGACCCGCGACGGCAAGCCGAGCTATAACGTGTTTGGTATCAAGGCGAGCGGCGACTGGAAAGGCGACACCACGGATATCATGACCACCGAGTATGAGGCGGGCGAGGCGAAGAAAGTGCGCGCCAGCTTCCGCGTCTATGGCTCCTACCTTGAGGCGCTGACCGACTATGTGCGCCTGCTGTCGAAAAATCCGCGCTATGCGGCGGTCACCAGCGCGCCGAGTGCGGAACAGGGCGCGCGCGCGCTGCAGGCGGCGGGGTACGCCACCGATCCGAAGTATGCGCAAAAACTGGTAGGAATGATCCAGCAATTCAAAAACATGGGCGAAAAAGTCGTAAAAGCTTATGGCCAGGATATCACCGATCTGTTCTGACGTCTTAGCCTCAAGTTTCCCTTAAGCACGCCGATAACATTTATATGTTGCGGGCGCCTGCCGTCCGCACAACTGCACTGATGACTGCCAGCCCGGTTAACGGGAAAGAAAGGAACCGAGATGTCCAGTATAATTAACTCCGCAATGAGCGGGCTGAGCGCCGCACAGGCCGCATTAAGCACCACCAGCAATAACATCAGTAACTACACCGTGGCGGGCTACTCGCGGCAGACTATTCTGCTGTCGCAGGCTAACAGCACGCTGCAGGGCAACAGCTATTATGGCAACGGCGTGAATGTCAGCGGCGTACAGCGTGAGTATGATGAGTTCATCACGACGCAGCTGCGTGGCTCCAGCGCCAGCTACAGCGCGGTCAATACCCAGCATAATCAGATCTCCAATATTGACGATCTGCTCTCTACGTCTACCACCAGCCTCTCAACATCGATACAGAGCTTTTTTACTAACGTACAGAACGTGGTCAGTAACGCCAACGATCCGTCAGCGCGTCAGTCTATGCTGAGTTATGCGCAGGGGCTGGTTAATCAGTTCCAGACCACGTCGCAATACCTTAATAACATGCAGACCAGCGTGAATACCGATATCGCTGCCAGCGTCGATCAGGTCAATACCTTTACGCGCCAGATTGCCGACCTTAATACGCAGATTGCAAAGCTCACCACCGGCGGTGGCGCTGCCCCTAACGACCTGATGGATCAGCGCGATCAGCTGGTCAACAGCCTGAACAATGTGGTGGGCGTGAAAGTTGCGCAGCAGGATGGCAGCTATATCGTCTCAGCAGGCAATATCACCCTGGTTAACGGCCGGAATGCGACCAGCCTGGTGGCGATGCCTTCCTGCGCCGACTCCACGCGCCTTACCGTTGGCTACAGCGACAAACAGGCCGGCAACGTAGCGATCCCGGAAAAAACGCTGACCACCGGCTCGCTGGGTGGATTGCTGGCGTTTCGTACACAGGATCTGGACGGCGCCCAGAACCAGCTGGGCCAGCTGGCCGCAGCGTTTACCACCGCATTCAACGACGTGCATCAGGGCGGTTTTGACAGTGAAGGCAACGCAGGAAAAGCGTTCTTTACCATCGGCAGTCCGGATGTGGTCAGTAACCTGAAAAACACCTCAACGGCATCGGTCAGCGCCAGCTGGAGTGACGCCAGCGCCCTGAAAGCGTCCAACTATACCGTTAGCTATGAGAGCGGCACCTGGTCCGTTACCCGTGCTGCCGATAACGTGCGTTTTGACGTAGCGCCGGCGGCCGACGGCACGCTGAATTTTGATGGTCTGCAGCTGACGGTCAGCGGCAGCGCGAATAGCGGTGACAGTTTTCTGGTTAAGCCGGTACAGAATGTGATTGGCGGCATGTCGGTGGCCATCACCAGCGAGTCAGAGATCGCAGCAGCAGCAGCGAAAGGCAGCGGCGAAAGCGACAACCGCAACGCACAGAAGCTGCTTGATCTGCAGGACAGCAAGCTGGTTAACGGAAATGCAACGATTGCGCAGGCTTATGCCAGCCTTGTCAGCAGCGTGGGCAACAAAACCAACTCGCTGGAAACCGCCAGCACCACGCAGAAAAACGTGGTCACGCAGCTGAGTAACCGGCAGCAGTCTGTCTCCGGCGTCAACCTTGATGAAGAGTACGCCAACCTGACGAAGTATCAGCAGTTTTATATGGCGAATGCGCAGGTATTGCAGACCGCCAGCGCGGTGTTTAATGCGCTGATGGGCATTCGCAGCTAAGCAGAGGAGAGAAGAAAGTGCGTCTTAGCTCAAGTATGATTTTTGACCAGCAGGTGCGCGGGATCACCGACTCGCAATCCTCCTGGCTGAAGGTAGGCCAGCAGCTGGCAACCGGGCTGCGGGTCAGCAACCCCTCTGACGATCCTATCGCAGCTTCACGCGCGGTTGTGCTGTCACAGTCGCAGGTAAAAAGCAGCCAGTATGCCACGGCACGCAGTTTTGCTAATCAGAGCCTCTCGATGGAAGAGAATGCGCTCTCCAGCGTGATCAGTACCATCCAGGATGCGCAGACCACCATCGTAAATGCCTCCACCGGCACCCTGAGTGATGACGATCGTGGCTCCCTGGCCACGCAGCTGGAAGGGCTGCGCGCGCAGCTGCTGAACCAGGCGAACAGTCAGGATGGTAACGGGCGCTACATTTTTGCCGGCTATAAGACCGATATGCCGCCGTTCAGCGACAGCAGCACCGGCGTGACCTACGTGGGCGGGGATGAGCCGATTACGCAGAAAGTCGACGAAAGCCGCACCATGCAGGTGGGCAGCACCGGTAAGTCCGTGTTTATGGCGATTACCAGCAACGCAAAGCCAGAGCCTGATAACGGTACCAGCGAGACCAGCCTGTTCAGCATGCTCGACAGCGCGATTGCCGCGCTGAAAACGCCGCAGGATAACGCGGACGATGCCACAAAACAGGCGTTTCAGGCCGCAATGGATAAAACCAACCGCGGGCTGAGCAACTCACTTAATAACGTACTGACGGTACGTTCTGCTGTGGGGATCCAGATGGCTGAGGTGGGTGCGCTGAACCAGCAGGGTGACGATCGCAATACCATCATGACCACGCAGATGAGCGATCTGGTACAGGTTGATTACACCCAGGCGATCTCCAGCTACACCATGCAGCAGACGGCCCTGCAGGCGTCATATAAAACCTTTAGTGATATGTCAAAGATGTCGCTGTTCCAGCTTAATTCGTAACTGACCTGACGTTCAGCGTACTTAACCGGGTTCGCTTGTTTTTCCCATCGCCTTCGCGGGCGGTGGGTTTTTTTTGGCTGCGATTCAGGCCGCTTTCGGTAAACAGCAGGCAATAAAAAACCCCGGACCAGCCGGGGTTTTGTTTTTTTATCTGCGCAGGTTACACGCTGTCCGGACGGGTTGCCGGTGCGGTAGCCTGATGCGTCGCGCTGTGACCACCGGCAGAGCCGCGGCCTTCAAAGCTGAACGGCGGACGTACCCAGTCGCTGTGACGTGCCGGCTCCGGCTCCCAGGCGGGTGCTGGCGCGCGGGTCATTGGTGCCGTGGCGTGCAGCTTAAAGCGTGATTCTGGCTGCTCAACTGACACATCGCGTGCCGGAACCGGCGCATGAGGTTCAGTCACTGGCGCGGCAGGGGCTTCCGCTGCGACCG
Organism: Pantoea sp. M_9; assembly: GCF_008631385.1. Lineage (NCBI taxonomy): Bacteria > Pseudomonadati > Pseudomonadota > Gammaproteobacteria > Enterobacterales > Erwiniaceae > Pantoea > Pantoea sp. M_9. The sequence continues at coordinate 183,294 of NZ_VWUF01000003.1, forward strand.
GCGCTGACAGCACCTTTTCAACCTGCGTTTCGACAGCAGGAGTCACATCCCCCGGTGCCTGTTCTGCAGCAGCAGCGGCTTCGGTTACCGCTGGCTGTACTGCGTCCTGCACAGCAGGCTGCGGCGCCTCTTCTGACACGGTCTCAGTCACGGTCGCAGGCTCGGCTTCCGCCGCCGTCTCCTGCGCCACCGCTTCATCGGCTGCAGAGATAACCGCAGGCTCATGATCAACCGGCGCGGCAACAGGGGTCAGGTCATCGGTGTTTACCACCGGCACTTCGGTGTGCGCCTGCGGTTCAGCCTGATGCACAACCTCTGACGTTTCAGGCTGCGGCACGCCCGCTGAGGCGGCTTCGGCAGCCACCGGCAGCGCGTCTGCTGAATCCTGATAACCATATTCGGTCATTTCGTTCAGCGGCGCCTGAGAGGTGAAATGCTCGTGCGTCTGCGTAACCGGATAGGAAACCCAGACTTTACCTGATGCCATCTCTGGCGAGGCGGCTGCAGCTTCAAGCGGCATCGGCGACTGCAGGGGATAGCGCTCATCGCGATAGCGACGGCGGCGCTGACCACTGACGCGCAGGTGACGCGGAGAGCGGCGTGAACGGCGTGGCATGTTCGCGCCTTCACGGTTCTCGTTATCATCCTGCTCATCACTCATTTCCGGCTGCTCAGCGGTGTTAACCGGCGGTGCAATCTCCGCTGCTGGCTCCGGCTGCGCTGCGGCTGGTGATGCTTCCACAACCTCGCCACTGCGGATGCGCTGAGTCAGCTGACGCGGCTTACGGCGTGGCATGACCTGAACGCGTTCTTCTTCCTGTACCGCTGCGTCAACTGCAGGGATCTCTTCGGTTGCAACGGACTCAACGGCTTTCTCTTCCTGCTGCTGAGCACGCTTCTCTTCCTGACGACGACGCTGACGCTCGGCACGCTGCTCGCGGCGCTGCTGCTGCTGTTCATCGCGCTGCTGCTGCTGCTCTTCAGTCAGAACCGGGCGCTCGGCACGCGGCTCGTTCTGACGCTTGTTGCGACGGTTCTCCTGGTTGTCACGCGGTTCACGGTTTTCACGTGGCTCACGGGCTTCACGCGGCTCGCGCGCTTCACGTGGCTCGCGTGCTTCACGCGGCTCACGGTTCAGAGCCTGCTCACCATTGCGCGGCGTGCGGTCGCGACGATTATTGTTGCGGCGGTTACGACGTTCACCACGCTGCTGCGTGCTGCTTTCATTTTCTGCCGGCTTACTTACCTGCTGAGGTTGTGCTTCCGTTGGAGCTGCTGCCGGCGTATCACCCGCAAACAGCTTTTTCAGACCGTTAAGCAGGCGACCCACCAGACCCGTACTGACGGTGGCAGGCGCAGCAGCAGAACGCGCTGTAGCCTGTGCGTTTGGCTCGCTCTTCGCGGCAGGTTTTTCGGCAGTAACTTCAACCGGTGCAGGCGGGGCGTCCGGCATGACAAAGGCAGCCAGCGCAGGCTGCTCCGGACGACGACGCTCGGCGTGCTCTTCTTCTGATGGCAGCGCCATTTCAGCTTCATGCAGCTTCGGCAGATGATAAGAGAGCGTTTGTGTCTCTTCACCTTTGCGCACGCGCAGTACGGAGTAGTGCGGCGTTTCCATTTGATCGTTAGGCACGATAATGGCGCGTACGCCACCCTGGCGCTTCTCAATCGCACTGACCGCTTCACGTTTTTCGTTCAGCAGATAGGAAGCAACCGGCACCGGCACGATGGCGTGTACTTCTTTGGTGTTATCTTTCAGCGCTTCTTCTTCAATCAGACGCAGAATAGAGAGTGACAGTGATTCGTTATCGCGGATGGTCCCCGTACCGCTACAGCGCGGGCAGACGTGATGGCTCGACTCACCCAGTGACGGGCTGAGACGCTGACGCGACATCTCCAGCAGACCAAAACGGGAGATATGGCTAATCTGAATGCGTGCACGATCCTGACGTACCGCTTCGCGCAGTCGGTTCTCCACGGCGCGCTGATGACGGACCGGCGTCATATCGATAAAGTCGATAACGATCAGGCCACCGAGGTCGCGCAGGCGCAGCTGGCGGGCAATCTCATCGGCTGCTTCAAGGTTAGTATTGAAAGCAGTCTCTTCGATATCGCCGCCGCGGGTTGCACGCGCGGAGTTAATGTCGATCGCGGTTAACGCTTCGGTGCTGTCGATAACAATTGAGCCGCCAGAAGGCAGACGGACTTCACGCTGGAAGGCGGACTCGATCTGCGACTCAATCTGGTAGTGGCTGAACAGCGGGATTTCGCCGGTGTAGAGTTTGATCTTACTGCTAAAATCAGGGCGGCCCAGCGCAGCAATATGCTGACGCGCCAGCTCCAGGACTTTAGGGTTATCAATAAGAATTTCACCAATGTCCTGACGCAGGTAGTCGCGGAAAGCGCGTACGATAACGTTGCTTTCCTGATGGATCAGGAAGGGTGCGGGACGGCTCTCTGCCGCTTTTTTGATCGCTTCCCAGTGCTTGAGACGGAAGCTCAGATCCCACTGCAGCGACTCAGCTGATTTCCCCACGCCTGCGGTGCGTACAATCAGGCCCATGCCTTCCGGCAATTCCAGCGCGGAAAGCGCCTCTTTCAGTTCCGTGCGGTCATCGCCTTCAATCCGGCGAGAGATGCCTCCGGCGCGCGGGTTGTTTGGCATCAGAACCAGGTAGCTGCCTGCGAGAGAGATAAAGGTAGTAAGTGCAGCGCCTTTATTGCCGCGCTCTTCTTTATCAATCTGGACAATCACTTCCTGGCCTTCACGCAGCACATCTTTGATGTTAGGACGGCCATGCGCGTTGTAGTTAGCTGGGAAGTATTCGCGGGAAATTTCTTTCAGAGGGAGGAAACCGTGACGCTCAGCGCCATAATCGACAAATGCCGCTTCAAGGCTGGGTTCAACGCGGGTGATTTTACCTTTGTAGATATTGGCTTTTTTCTGCTCGTGTCCGGGACTTTCGATATCCAGATCGTACAGACGCTGACCGTCAACAAGGGCAACGCGCAACTCCTCCTGCTGAGTTGCGTTAATTAACATTCTTTTCATCGTGACTTACTCGTTATTCTCACATGAGTGATAAAGCTGCGGGCATCGTTACCCTGGACGAGAATCAACCGATGGCCCCGTGTCTGCATGCACTGACGTCAACCTCACGGTTGTCGGCGGCTAAAGGGGCGCAAATCTTGTCGGTGGCCTGCTTTTCATAAGGAAAACCAGCGCCTGAAGGTGGAAATAATACAAAATTTTTGAAAATCCACACATCCCAGTCTGTTGTCCAGGCCGCAACCCGCAGCCCGCTAAGTGCCTGATAAAGCATCACGTCTTACGCCATTGCAGCGTGCTCGTTTTATCCGGCAAATTACCTTAATTTCGCTCTTTTTCTGCCCGAATCTTTCTGGCGCAGAAACAGCAGCATTATTCCACTGCTCACCCGCATATAGCAAGGCGACTTTTGTTGAGCTGTGAAGTTTGTACGCCCTTAACCTGTTCATTTGCGGGGCTAATCGGCAGTTTGCTGAAAAAGCCACCGTTTTGAGCGGTCAGACGCCTGAAACAAGAGAGAGTTAAGCACAGAAAAAGGGGTGGCGCTATCAGGGGACACTATTTAGAATCGCCGGCATGAAAACAGAGAATCCCGGCGTACATTTTGTCGCCATCACGGCTGAAAATGCCGGACAACGTATAGACAACTTTTTGCGCACCCAGCTTAAAGGGGTGCCAAAGAGCATGATTTACCGCATTCTGCGTAAAGGCGAAGTGCGGGTAAATAAAAAACGCGTCAAGCCTGAATATAAGCTTGAGGATGGCGACGAAGTGCGCGTACCGCCGGTGCGGGTTGCAGAGCGGGAAGAGCAGGCCGTATCGCCAAAGCTTGATAAAGTTGCGGCGTTAGCGGATGCCATTCTGTATGAAGACGATCATCTGCTGGTGCTGAATAAGCCGTCCGGTACGGCGGTGCACGGCGGCAGCGGCCTGAGCTTTGGTGTTATTGAAGGGCTGCGCGCGCTGCGTCCGGAGGCGCGTTTCCTGGAGCTGGTACACCGGCTGGATCGCGACACCTCAGGCGTATTACTGGTGGCTAAGAAGCGTTCGGCGCTGCGCTCATTGCATGAGCAGTTGCGTGAGAAGGGGATGCAGAAAGATTATCTGGCGCTGGTACGCGGCGACTGGCCTTCTCATCTGAAAGTGGTGCAGGCTCCGCTGCTGAAAAACATTCTGCAGAGCGGAGAGCGGGTAGTGCGCGTCAGCGCGGAAGGCAAACCTTCAGAAACCCGGTTCAAAGTGGAAGAGCGATTTGAGCTGGCGACGCTGGTTAAAGCCAGCCCGGTGACCGGACGCACGCATCAGATCCGCGTGCATACCCTGCATGGTGGCCATCCAATCGCCTTTGACGATCGCTATGGCGATCGCGAATTTGATCGTCAGCTGGCTGACACAGGGTTATCGCGCCTGTTTCTGCACGCGGCAGCGCTGACGTTTACGCATCCCGCCACCGGCGAGACATTACGCATGGAGGCGCCGCTGGATGCGGCACTCAGACACTGCCTGACCAGACTGCGGCAGAAGAAAAGCTGACGATACCGGCATCAGCCCAGCGGGTTGATGCCGGCCTTGATCAGTAGCTGGTTAAGAGCAATCAGCGGCAGCCCGATCAGCGTATTCGGATCGCGCCCCTCAAGCCTGTCGAACAGACAAATGCCTAATCCTTCGCTTTTAAAGCTGCCGGCGCACGCCAGCGGCTGCTCCAGCTCAACGTAGCGCGCGATCTCCTCCCGACTCAGCGTGCGGAAGTGCACCGTAAAGGGCTCACACAGCACAAACTGCTGCCGGCTGTCGGGCTGCAGCAGCGCCAGCCCGGTATAAAACACAATCGCTTTTCCGCTCGCCTGAGCCAGCTGGCGGCAGGCGTTTTCGCGGGTGTGCGGCTTGCCGGTGATAGCGCCCTCCAGCACGCACACCTGGTCGGAGCCGATAATCCAGCGATCCGGAAACTGCGCAGCCAGCGCCTGCGCTTTGGCCAGCGCCAGGCGCTGCACCAGTTCAGGCGCTGTTTCTTCGGGCTGCGGGGTCTCGTCGCAGTCAGGCGCAGCGGTCACAAACGGCACGCCAAGCTTGCTGAGAAGCGCCTGACGAAACGGGGAAGTTGAGGCTAAAACCAGTGGCATCATCATTTTTTTACAGAATAGATAGCGTAAACATGACGGGCATTTTAAACTATGCGCCGCACTGGATGCGAATAGCAGGTGAAAGATGCTGTAAAACGGCCTTTTTCTTTGACTCTAAGACGTTACAAAGTTAATATGCGCGCCCTATGCAAAAGGTAAAATTACCCCTGACGCTCGATCCGGTCCGCGCCGCGCAAAAACGCCTGGATTATCATGGTGTTTATGCACCTGAATTGGTGGCGCGCCTGGCCGAAACGGTCGTGAGTGTGGACAGTGATGTGGAATGTGCCATGTCGTTTGCGGTTGACAACCAGCGCCTCGCGGTTCTGCAAGGAACGGCGGATGTGCAGGTGACGTTAATGTGTCAACGCTGCAACCAGCCATTTCCGCAAGCTGTACACGTAAGCTATTGCTTTAGTCCGGTCTCTTCTGACGACCAGGCTGAGGCACTACCGGAAGCCTACGAGCCGGTTGATGTCAACGATTTTGGTGAGATCGACCTGCTGGCAGTGATAGAAGATGAGCTCATCCTCGCACTGCCGGTGGTTCCGGTGCATGATTCTGAACACTGTGAAGTGTCCGACGCGGACATGGTCTTTGGTAAGCTGCCTGAAGAGGCAGAAAAACCAAATCCATTTGCCGTATTAGCCAGTTTAAAGCGTAAGTAATAGGAGTAAGGTCCATGGCCGTACAACAGAATAAACCAACCCGTTCCAAGCGTGGCATGCGTCGTTCGCACGATGCTCTGACCACTGCCACTCTGTCAGTAGATAAAGTTTCTGGCGAAACTCATCTGCGTCACCATATCACTGCGGATGGTTACTACCGCGGTCGCAAGGTTATCACCAAGTAATTCTTTGCGGTTACGCAAGGCGATACCTTGACACGTTTGACCCTGGCAGTTGATGCCATGGGCGGGGATTTCGGTCCCTGCGTGACAGTGCCTGCAGCCTTGCAGGCACTGGCCTCTCATTCGCAGCTGGTTCTTCTTCTGGTCGGCGATCCCGACACAATCTCGTCATTTCTTGCCAAAGCGGATTCCTCACTTTTGAGGCGTGTGCAGGTTATTCCTGCCGAATCGGTTATTGCAAGTGATGCGAAGCCTTCACAGGCCATCCGTCAGAGCCGCGGCAGTTCTATGCGCGTGGCGCTGGAGCTGGTTGTGGCCGGTAAGGCGCAGGCCTGTATCAGTGCCGGTAATACCGGTGCGCTGATGGGGCTGGCTAAACTCCTGTTAAAACCGCTGGACGGCATTGCACGTCCGGCGCTGATGACCGTTCTGCCCCATCAGCAGCAGGGCAAAACGGTCATTCTTGATCTGGGGGCTAACGTCGATTCTGACAGCGATATGCTGGTGCAGTTTGCCATCATGGGCGCTGTCATGGCGGAAGAGGTGCTGGAGATCCGGCAACCGCGCGTTGCGCTGCTCAATATTGGTCAGGAAGAGACTAAAGGGCTTGAGTCGATTCGCGCCGCATCTGCGGTTCTGCGGGCAACCCCTCAGATCAACTATATTGGTTATCTTGAAGGTAACGACCTGCTGACCGGCAAAACAGACGTGCTGGTGTGCGATGGCTTTGCCGGTAATGTAACGCTGAAAACGATGGAAGGTGTAGTGCGGCTGTTTCTGTCGCTGCTGAAATCGTCAGGCGAAGGTAATAAAGGGACGTGGTGGCTGAAACTGCTGGGACGCTGGCTGAAAAAGCGTATGATCAGGCGTTTCGGTCATCTAAACCCCGACCAGTATAACGGCGCTTGTCTGTTAGGATTGCGCGGAACAGTGATCAAAAGCCACGGCGCGGCCAATATTCAGGCATTCGCTGTGGCGATAGAACAGGCAGAGCAGGCGGTGCGTAAGCAAGTTCCCGAAAGAATTGCCGCGCGCCTTGACGCTGTATTAGCCAGGAGTGACAAAGCGTAGATGTATACCAAAATTATCGGAACAGGCAGCTATCTGCCTGAGCAGATCCGCACCAATGCCGATCTGGAAAAAATGGTGGAAACCTCAGACGAGTGGATTGTCACCCGTACCGGCATTCGCGAGCGCCGTATTGCTGCACCGGATGAAACGGTTGCCAGCATGGGCTTTAACGCCGCACAGCGCGCGCTGGAAATGGCCGGCGTTGCCGCCAGCGACATTGGTCTGATTATCGTTGCCACCACCTCATCCAGCCACGCGTTTCCCAGCTCCGCATGTATGATTCAGCAGATGCTGGAGATCAACGACTGCGCCGCCTTCGATCTCGGTGCCGCCTGTGCCGGCTTTACTTATGCGCTGAGCGTTGCCGATCAATATATTAAAAACGGGGCGGTTAAGCATGCGCTGGTGATTGGTGCTGATGTGCTGGCGCGTACGCTTGATCCCAGCGATCGCGGGACAATTATTCTGTTTGGCGACGGTGCGGGCGCCGTGGTGCTGGGCCAGAGCAGCGAGCCGGGTATCCTCTCAACCCATCTGCATGCCGATGGCCGCTATGGCCAGCTGCTTACCCTGCCTTATCAGGATCGCGCGCGTCAGGATGAACCTGCCTATCTGACTATGGCGGGTAACGAAGTCTTTAAAGTGGCGGTAACCGAGCTGGCGCACATCGTTGATGAGACGCTGCAGGCAAATAATCTCGATCGCAGCGTGCTCGACTGGCTGGTGCCGCATCAGGCAAATCTGCGCATTATCAGCGCAACTGCCCGCAAACTCGGCATGGGCATGGACAAAGTTGTGGTTACGCTCGATCGTCATGGAAATACCTCTGCGGCTTCAGTGCCGAGCGCGCTGGATGAAGCGGTGCGTGACGGCCGCATCAAGCCGGGACAACTGATTTTGCTGGAAGCCTTTGGTGGTGGTTTTACCTGGGGTTCTGCGCTGGTACGCTTTTGATTGACAGGAAGGACAGATGACGCAATTAGCTTTTGTTTTCCCGGGACAGGGATCTCAGACCGTTGGCATGCTGGCTGAACTCGCTGCTGACAACCCTCAGGTTGAAGCAACGTTTCGCGAAGCGTCTGATGCGCTGGGCTACGATCTGTGGCAGCTGGTACAGCAGGGACCGGCTGAAGAGCTGAACAAAACCTGGCAGACGCAGCCCGCTTTGCTGGCAGCTTCAGTCGCTATCTATCGCGTCTGGCAGCAGAAACAGGGCGCACAGCCGGCGCTGCTGGCAGGCCACAGCCTGGGTGAGTACTCGGCGCTGGTTTGCGCAGGCGTACTGGCGTTTGCAGATGCCATCAAGCTGGTAGAGCTGCGCGGCAAGCTGATGCAGGAGGCGGTCCCGGAAGGGACGGGAGCTATGCAGGCAATTATCGGTCTTGATGATGAGGCGATCCGTAAAGCCTGTGAAGAGAGTGCGCAGGGTGAAGTGGTCTCGCCGGTGAATTTTAACTCGCTTGGCCAGGTGGTGATTGCCGGTAACAAAGACGCGGTTGAGCGTGCTGGCGCTGCCTGTAAAGCGGCCGGCGCGAAACGTGCGCTGCCACTGCCGGTCAGCGTGCCATCGCACTGTGCGCTGATGAAACCTGCTGCAGTCAAGCTTGCTGTTGCGCTTGAAGAGATCGCCTTTAATGCGCCAGATGTGCCGGTAGTGAATAACGTTGATGTCAAATGCGAAAACGATGCTGCGGCTATCCGCAACGCGCTGGTACGTCAGCTTTATAGTCCGGTACGCTGGACCGAATCAGTACAATTTATTGCAGAACAGGGTGTGACTCAGCTGCTGGAGATGGGGCCAGGCAAAGTCCTGACCGGTCTGACTAAGCGGATTGCTGATAACCTGACGGCTACTGCCGTGAACGATCCTGCGTCGCTCTCTGCGGCACTCTCTCAGGAATAAGAGGAAAATCATGAATTTTGAAGGTAAAGTTGCGCTGGTAACGGGCGCAAGCCGCGGTATTGGCCGGGCCATTGCAGAGACACTGGCGGCGCGCGGCGCAAAAGTTATCGGCACAGCAACCAGCGAAAGCGGGGCTGAAGCCATCAGCGCCTATCTTGGCGACAACGGCAAAGGCCTGGCGCTGAACGTGACGGATGCAGCCTCTATCGACGACGTGCTGGCAAAAGTGCGCGCTGAATTTGGCGAAGTGGATATTTTAGTCAATAATGCAGGCATCACGCGTGACAATCTGCTGATGCGCATGAAAGATGATGAGTGGGATGATATTCTTAATACCAACCTGACATCAGTTTTCCGCCTCTCTAAGGCGGTCATGCGTGCCATGATGAAAAAACGTGTGGGCCGTATCATCACCATCGGTTCTGTAGTTGGAACCATGGGTAACGCGGGCCAGGCTAACTACGCTGCAGCAAAGGCGGGGTTAATTGGCTTTAGCAAATCACTGGCGCGTGAAGTCGCGTCACGTGGCATTACCGTAAACGTCGTGGCTCCGGGCTTTATTGAGACGGACATGACGCGTGCACTGAATGAAGATCAGCGCTCGGGCATTCTGGCAGAAGTGCCTGCAGGCCGTTTAGGCGACCCGCAGGAAATTGCCAATGCTGTTGCATTCTTAGCCTCTGACGAAGCAGCCTACATCACAGGTGAAACGCTGCACGTCAATGGCGGCATGTACATGGTCTGATAATCACGAAATCATTTGCATTATTTGCGGTAAACACCGCAGAATAGCGCAAAATCGTGGTTCGACCAGCCGGGATTTTGTTGCATCTTTTTCACCATTTTATACACTACGAAAACCATCGCGAAAGCGAGTTTTGATAGGAAATTAAATAGTATGAGCGATATCGAACAACGCGTTAAGAAAATCGTAGCTGAGCAGCTGGGCGTTAAAGAAGACGAAGTGGTTAACACTGCTTCTTTCGTTGAAGACCTGGGTGCAGATTCTCTTGACACCGTTGAGCTGGTAATGGCTCTGGAAGAAGAGTTTGATACTGAAATTCCAGACGAAGAAGCTGAGAAAATCACTACCGTTCAGGCAGCGATCGATTACGTCACTAGCCATCAAGGCTAATGAATATCTTCAGGCGGTCATATGACCGCCTGAGTTTTATGTTTGCCCCACATAGCGTTATTTTTCCCTCCCTGGAGGACGAACGTGTCTAAGCGTCGTGTAGTTGTGACCGGTCTTGGCATGTTGTCTCCTGTCGGCAATACCGTAGAGTCTACCTGGAGTGCTCTCCTTGCCGGTCAGAGCGGCATTACCCTGATCGACCATTTTGATGCCAGTGCTTATGCAACGCGTTTTGCGGGCCTGGTGAAAGATTTTAATTGTGATGAGTACATCTCGCGGAAAGATCAGCGCAAGATGGACGATTTCATCCAGTATGGTATCGCGGCTGGCATTCAGGCTATGGCGGACTCCGGTCTGGTCGTAACTGATGAGAATGCCGGACGTATCGGCGCGGCTATTGGTTCAGGTATTGGCGGACTGGGTCTGATTGAAGAGAACCACAGCTCGCTGGTTAAAGGCGGCCCGCGCAAAATCAGCCCGTTCTTTGTACCTTCCACCATTGTTAATATGGTCGCCGGTCATCTCACTATTATGTATGGCCTGAAAGGCCCGAGTATTTCGATTGCAACGGCCTGCACCTCAGGCGTACATAACATCGGCCACGCTGCACGTATCATCGCGTATGATGATGCTGATGTAATGCTGGCAGGTGGCGCGGAGAAAGCCAGTACGCCTCTGGGCGTCGGCGGCTTTGGCGCGGCGCGTGCGCTCTCAACACGAAACGACAATCCGCAGGCGGCCAGCCGTCCGTGGGATAAAGATCGTGACGGGTTTGTACTGGGTGACGGTGCCGGTATTGTGGTACTGGAAGAGTATGAGCACGCCAAAAAGCGCGGTGCGAAAATCTATGCTGAAATCGTTGGTTTTGGCATGAGCAGCGATGCTTACCACATGACGTCACCGCCGGAAGATGGCTCAGGCGCCGCTGCAGCGATGGTCAACGCGCTGCGTGATGCCCGACTCGACCCGGCTCAGATCGGCTATGTTAACGCGCACGGCACCTCTACGCCAGCCGGTGATAAAGCTGAAGCGCAGGCGGTGAAATCCGTATTTGGTGCGTCAGCGCACAGCGTTATGGTCAGCTCGACCAAATCGATGACGGGTCACCTGCTGGGTGCTGCCGGTGCCGTAGAAGCGATCTATTCGGTTCTGGCACTGCGCGACCAGGTTGTACCGCCAACCATCAATCTGGATAATCCGGATGAGGGTTGCGATCTTGACTTTGTGCCGCATACGGCGCGTCAGGTTAGCGGTCTGGAGTACACACTGTGTAACTCCTTTGGATTTGGCGGCACCAACGGCTCGCTGATCTTCCGCAAGGTATAATCGCTATTCTGCCGAACAGAGGCCCGCAATGCGGGCCTTTTTTCTGATCTGCTCTTCAGCACAACTGGCCGGGCAGGTGAGATCATTTCAGGGCTGAGGGCCTGAGGAGCCGCGGTGTGGATTAACGGTATCCCGCAAACAATGCTGCCGGCCAGCGATCGCGCTGTCCAGTTTGGCGACGGCTGTTTTACCACGGCCGCCGTGCGTAACGGCCGCGTCGTGATGGCTGAAGCGCATCTGCAGCGCCTGGAGCAGGGGTGCAGGCAGCTTCTGCTGCCGCTGCCCGACCTGACGCTGCTGGCGGATGAAATGCGTTGCATTGCGCAGGGTCACGAGCGGGCAGTGATGAAGATCATCCTGACGCCGGGAGCTGGCGGACGCGGCTACAGCCGGCGCGGCTGTCAGGACCCGGTGCGCATCCTCTCGCTCTCCCCCTGGCCGCACCATTACGCCGCGCTGCAGCAGCAGGGGGTGAGGCTGATTACCAGTCCGGTGCCGCTGGCGCGCAATCCGCTGCTGGCGGGCATCAAACATCTCAACCGGCTGGAGCAGGTGATGATTCGCCACCACCTTGATGAAACGGAGGCTGATGAGGCGCTGGTACTGGACACCGCGGGATGCGTGGTAGAATGCTGCGCTGCCAATCTCTTCTGGCGCCGCGGCAACCAGATTTTTACGCCTCACCTTGACCAGGCGGGCGTAAACGGCATTATGCGCCGTTTTCTGATGGCGCAGCTGGCGGCCAGCGGCCAGGCTTGTCAGGAAATCAGCGCGCCGCGCGAAAGCGTACTCGGCGCAGATGAAGTCGTGATCTGTAATGCACTGATGCCGGTGCTGCCGGTGCGGCAAATCGATAACATTATTTTCAGTGAACGCACGCTGTACCAGCAACTTTTTACCTGTTGCCAGAAAATGGACGTAACATGAGTCGAATCAAAAAAATAATTGCGGGCGCGGCAGTCATCGCTGCCGCCGCTGCCGCGTTTAGCTACTGGCAGACAGAGCGCCTGGCAGACACGCCGCTGACCATTCACCAGGAAACGCTCTATACGCTGCCAGCCGGGAGCGGACGCGTTGTGCTGGAAGCGCAGCTGGAGAGCCAGCATATTATTCCGCGTAGCATCTGGTTTGGGCCGCTGCTCAGGCTGCAGCCGGAGCTGGCAGAGTTTAAAGCGGGCACCTACCGGCTGGAACAGGGCATGACCGTGCGTCAGCTGCTGCAGCTGCTGGCCAGCGGTAAAGAGGCGCAGTTTCCGCTCCGTTTTATCGAGGGTTCACGCCTCAGTGAGTGGCTGAGCGAGCTGCGTAAAGCGCCTTATCTGAAGCATACGCTGGCGGACGACAGCTTTGCCAGCGTAGCGGCGGCGCTGAAGCTGGACGCGGCGCAGCTTGAAGGCAGCTTCTATCCCGACACCTATCTCTATACTGCTAATACCACGGACGTCGCGGTGCTGACCCGGGCACATATCCGCATGAACAAGCTGGTTGATGAGGTCTGGCAGACGCGCATGGCGAATCTGCCCTACAAAGCGCCGCGGGATCTGGTGACGATGGCGTCAATCATCGAGAAAGAGACCGGCGTGAGCGAGGAGCGCGCGCGGGTAGCATCGGTATTTATCAATCGACTGCGTACCGGAATGAAGCTCCAGACCGATCCCACCGTTATCTACGGGATGGGTGAGCGCTATAACGGCACGCTGACGCGCAGCGATCTCGACACGCCGACCGCCTATAATACCTACAGCATCAGCGGCCTGCCGCCGGGACCGATTGCGATGCCCGGACGCGCCTCGCTGGAAGCCGCTGCACATCCGGAAAAAAGCAGCTATCTCTATTTTGTTGCGGATGGCAAGGGCGGGCATACCTTTACCACCAACCTTGCCAGCCATAACCGGGCGGTACAGGCTTATCGTCAGGCGCTGAAGGAAAAAAATGAAGAGTAAGTTTATTGTCATTGAGGGGCTGGAAGGCGCCGGCAAAACCACCGCGCGTGAGGCGGTGGTGGAAGTTTTGCAGCAGCACGGTATCCATGACATCGTCTTTACCCGCGAGCCGGGCGGTACGCCGCTGGCGGAACAGCTGCGGGTGCTGGTAAAGCAGGGTATTGAAGGCGAACGGGTTACCGACAAAGCGGAGCTGCTGATGCTCTACGCCGCCCGGGTGCAGCTGGTGGAGAACGTGATCAAACCGGCGCTGGCGCGTGGTGCATGGGTGGTAGGCGATCGTCACGATCTCTCTTCGCAGGCGTACCAGGGCGGCGGCCGTGAGATGGATGCCGCGCTGATGACCACGCTGCGTGATGCGGTGCTGTGCGATTTCCGCCCCGATCTCACGCTTTATCTCGATGTGACGCCGGAAATCGGACTGCAGCGCGCCCGCGCGCGCGGCGCGCTGGACCGCATTGAGCAGGAGTCGCTGCGCTTTTTCGAGCGGACCCGCGCGCGCTATCTGGCGCTGGCGCAGGCGGACGCCAGCATCGTCACTGTTGATGCAACGCAGGCTATCGATGAGGTGACAACGTCACTCAAGGCGGCCCTGCATCGCTGGCTGGCCGGGCAGCGCCCATGAACTGGTATCCGTGGCTGAACCAGCCCTACCGGCAGATTATTGCCCGTCACCAGGAGGGCGCAGCGCATCATGCGCTGCTGCTGCAGGCAGCTGAAGGGATGGGGGATGATGCGCTGGTATGGGGCGTTAGCCGCTGGCTGATGTGTCAGCGGCGGGAAGGCGCTAAAAGCTGCGGCACGTGCCACGGCTGTGAACTGATGCAGGCGCATACGCATCCGGACTGGTATCGGCTGGAAGCAGAAAAAGGAAAGGCGTCGCTGGGCGTGGATGCCGTGCGCGACGTCACGGAAAAACTCTATCATTTTGCGCAGCAGGGCGGTGCGAAAGTGGTCTGGCTGCCGGACGCCGCGCAGCTGACGGAAGCGGCTGCCAATGCGCTGCTGAAAACGCTGGAGGAGCCACCGGCAAACTGCTGGTTTTTTCTCAGCGTGCGTGAGTCCTCCCGGTTGCTGGCTACGCTGCGCAGCCGCTGTCTCAGCTGGCCACTGATCCCGCCGGAGGAGTCGCAGAGCCTCGCCTGGCTGGGCCGTGAAGTAACACAGCCGGAAGCGGCGCGGCGCGCTGCGCTGCGTCTGAGCGGCGGTGCGCCCGGCGCAGCGCTGGCGCTGCTGCAGCCCGCGCGCTGGCAGACGCGTCAGACGCTGTGCGATACGCTGATCGCGGCGCTGAATGATGACATTCTGCAGCTGCTGCCTGCGCTGAACAGTGATGACGTGGCCGATCGCCTCAGCTGGCTTATCTCGCTGCTGGTGGACGCCATGAAAATGCAGCAGGGTGCTGCGGCGTGGCTGAGCAATGGTGACCGGCCTGATGTCGTGACCGCGCTGGCCCGGCAGCTGAACAGCAATGCCCTGAACAGCAGCGCACAGCAGTGGCTCGCCTGTAGTGAGCAGCTGCTGCACGTGGCATCGCTTAACCGCGAACTTATTCTGACCGACCGGCTGCTGGCGTGGAGCCGTTTACTGGCACCGCCTGTCATCAGCCCGTAATTACCTGAGAAAATTATGTTTATCGTTGATTCCCATTGCCACCTTGATGGCCTTGACTACGAAAGTCAGCACCGCGACCTGGATGACGTTATCGCCAAAGCCGCCGCGCGCGACGTTAAATTTATGCTGGCAATTGCCACCACGCTGCCGGATTACTATCGCATCAAAGCGCTGGTTGGCGAGCGGCAGAATATTGCGCTGGCCTGCGGCGTTCACCCGCTGAACCAGGAGGAACCCTGGGATGTGGCGGAGTTTCGCCGCCTGGCAGCGGAAGAGCAGGTGGTAGCGCTGGGTGAAACCGGCCTCGACTACTTCTATCAGCAGGAGACCAAAGCGCAGCAGCAGGCCGCCTTCCGCGAACATATTCGCACCGGTATTGCGCTGAATAAGCCGATTATCGTACATACCCGGGACGCCCGTGACGATACGCTGGCGATCCTGCGTGAAGAGCAGGTCGAAAAGTGCGGCGGCGTGCTGCACTGTTTTACCGAAGATCGCGCAACCGCAGCAAAACTTCTGGATCTCGGCTTTTATATCTCCTTCTCCGGGATTCTGACGTTCCGCAATGCGGAGCAGATCCGCGATGCCGCGCGCTTTGTGCCACTGGATCGGATGCTGGTAGAGACAGATTCTCCCTATCTCGCGCCGGTGCCGCATCGCGGTAAAGAGAACCAGCCTGCATTTACCCGCGACGTGGCCGATTATATGGCGGTGCTGAAAGGGGTGGATATTGAAACCCTGGCCGCGACCACCACGCAGAATTTCTCCCGCCTGTTTCACATCCCCATGGCGCGTCTGGGTGTCTGACCTTTATTTCAAACGCTGTAATTAATCCGTAATGAACTGCCTGCGTCAGGTTATTCCCGACGCAGGCAGTGTTTTATTGCGCTATTATCCGGCAGGTCAGTCAGAAAGTGCTGAAAGCTGACGGCTCTCATTGAGGAAACGTGATAGCCGTCAAAGTAACGCGCCCCCATTTATTTTACTCTTCGTAATAAATCAAAAGACGCTCAGCGTCATCCGGCTGCGGAACCTCCCCCGCTGCCACGCGCATCGCGCAACTATGCACTCATACTCAGGAGCTTCTATGTTCAAGAACGCATTTGCGAACCTGCAAAAAGTAGGTAAATCGCTGATGTTGCCGGTATCGGTTCTGCCGATTGCCGGTATTTTGCTAGGTGTTGGTTCTGCAAATTTCAGCTGGCTGCCGGCCGTGGTCTCCCACGTCATGGCCGAGGCGGGCGGGTCAGTGTTCGCCAATATGCCGCTGATTTTTGCGATCGGTGTGGCGCTGGGCTTTACCAATAACGACGGCGTATCAGCGCTGGCGGCAGTTGTCGCTTACGGCATTATGGTTAAAACGCTGGCGGTCGTGGCGCCGCTGGTGCTGCATCTGCCTGCGGCAGAGATTGAAGCGAAACATCTGGCGGACACCGGCGTACTGGGCGGGATCATTGCCGGTGCGATCGCTGCCTATATGTTTAACCGCTTTTACCGTATCAAGCTGCCGGAGTACCTTGGCTTCTTCGCCGGTAAACGCTTTGTTCCGATCATTTCTGGCCTGACCGCTATCTTTACCGGTATTGTGCTCTCATTTATCTGGCCACCGGTGGGTACGGCAATTCAGGACTTCTCCCAGTGGGCTGCGTATCAGAACCCGGTTGTCGCTTTCGGCATCTACGGCGTGATTGAGCGTGCGCTGGTGCCGTTTGGCCTGCATCATATCTGGAACGTTCCTTTCCAGATGCAGATTGGTGAGTTCACCAATGCGGCCGGCCAGGTATTCCACGGTGATATTCCGCGTTACATGGCGGGAGACCCGACTGCCGGTAAACTCTCAGGCGGCTTCCTGTTTAAAATGTATGGTCTGCCAGCTGCTGCTATTGCTATCTGGCATTCGGCGAAGCCTGAGAACCGCGCCAAAGTTGGCGGCATCATGATCTCTGCCGCCCTGACCTCGTTCCTGACCGGTATTACCGAACCGATTGAGTTCTCTTTCATGTTCGTGGCACCGATCCTCTACGTGATCCACGCGATTCTGGCAGGTCTGGCGTTCCCTATCTGTATCCTGCTGGGTATGCGTGACGGTACCAGCTTCTCGCACGGCCTGATCGATTTTATCGTCCTGAGCGGTAACAGCAGCAAAATCTGGCTGTTCCCGATTGTCGGTATCATCTACGGCCTGGTTTACTACACCGTTTTCCGCGTGCTGATTGCAAAACTGAATCTGAAAACGCCGGGCCGTGAAGATACCGCGATTGAGCAGAGCAGCGCCACCGGCAGCGAAATGGCGGGCAAGCTGGTCAGCGCCTTTGGCGGCAAAGAGAACATCACCAATCTGGATGCCTGTATTACCCGTCTGCGCGTCAGCGTGGCCGATGTGGCAAAAGTTGATCAGGCTGAGCTGAAAAACCTGGGCGCCCGCGGCGTGGTGGTTGCTGGTTCCGGTGTGCAGGCTATCTTTGGCACCAAATCAGATAACCTGAAAACGGAAATGGATGATTACATCCGCAGCATGTAACGCCTTTGCAGCAGGATTGTGCACCGTGGCTAAAAACCCCCTCCCGCGAGGGGGTTTTTGTTTGTCAGCGCGCCGCTGTAAAAGCAGCCAGTCAGTGAAGAAAAGCCGGGAGAAGGTTGAAAGAAGCGGATTTTCTCGCGCATACTGCCAGACTGACTCAGGTAAAAAGGAACCGCACCATGGCTGAAGAGACTATTTTCAGTAAAATCATTCGCCGTGAAATTCCGGCCGATATTATTTACCAGGATGAACTGGTCACCGCCTTTCGTGATATTGCACCCAAAGCGCCCACTCACGTGCTGATTATCCCTAATGTCCTGATCCCCACGACCAATGACGTTAAGCCTGCGCATGAACATGCGCTCGGGCGGATGATCACCGTGGCGGCAAAAATTGCCCGCGATGAAGGCATTGCTGAAGATGGCTACCGCCTGATCATGAACTGTAATCGCCACGGCGGTCAGGAGGTCTATCATATACACATGCACCTGGTGGGTGGTGAACCCCTGGGCCCGATGCTTGCTTATTAACCTCAGGCGGACCTGATATGCGTCGATGGCTGAGCGGCCTGCTATTATTGACTCTGGCAGGCTGCAGTAGTGATAAACCGATGATCAATACTTCACAATCGCTGGTGATGGAGTCATCCGTGCTGTCAGCGGGGATCATTACTGACGAGCCCCAGCTTACCAGCCGCGACGGTCAGCTGCAGGCGGCCAGCACGCTGCAGAATCTGCGTGAAGCGCCTGTTACGGTTCATTATCGTTTCTACTGGTATGACGATAAAGGACTGGAAATTGAGCCGCAGGAGCCGGCACAGACGCAAACTGTTCCCGCACACGGCAGCGTGATGGTGGCTTCGCAAATGGGCAATCTCACCGCCAGCAAAGTGCGGCTTTATCTTTATCTCTAAGGAGTAACCCGTGATCCGCAGTGTTCAACGTTCTGGCGCGCTACTGTTTGCGCTGATGCTTACCGGCTGTGTGGTAAAACAGCAGACGCCGGCACCGGTCGAACCGACGCAGCCGACGACTCCGGTTCAGCCGGAACCGCAGCCGGAGCCGCAACCCGTACCGCCGCCGCAAAATGTGCCGCAGCCGCCCAAGCTGAAAACCATAAACTGGAGCGCCAGCGTCTCGCCGCTGGTGGCCAATATGGTGCAGTCTGCCGGGGTGAATCCGGGCAGCGTACTGCTGGTCGATCGCCTTAAAAACAGCACTAACGGCGCGCTGCAGACCGAAAAAGCCACCGGTGCCATTCAGAGCGCGCTGGCGAACAACGGCAAATTTACTCTGGTGTCTGATGACCAGCTGAATCAGGCGCGCCAGACGCTGGGCCTCTCACCAGAAGATAGTCTGAATTCGCGCAGCAAAGCGATCGGCCTGGCGCGCATCGTAAACGCGCAATATGTGCTTTATAGCAATGCGAAAGGCGAGGTGAAGTCACCCACGCTGCAGATGCAGCTAATGCTGGTGCAGACCGGCGAAATCATCTGGTCAGGTAATGGTGCAACACAACCCTGATCCCGCACTGGTTGACCTGGTGCAGCAACAGTGGCCGACGGCATCTGCCGCCGGCTATTTTTTCGCGCTGCCGGGTCTGAGCGGCAACAGTTTTCAGATTGCCGGCGAGCAGGAGACGCTGCTGGCCCGGCGCACGCCTCCGCAGCCCATTCCTTTTGTTAACCGGCAGCGCGAATACCGTATTTTGCGCCAGCTGCGCAATGCCGGTCTGGGGCCGAAGCCGCTCAGCTGGCGCTCTCCCTGGCTGCTGCAGCGCTGGCTGCCGGGTGAGGCGCTGACGCCTGCCGCCTTTGACGCACAGCGCAGCGCAATAGTGGCGCTGGTCAGTACGCTGCACCGGCAGCCGCTGACCGGCTATCCGTTGCGGCTGCTGCCGCTGCTGCAGCTCTACTGGCAGCGCTGCCGTCAGCGGCACTGGCGCTGGCTGGCGCGGCTGCAGCGGCTGCAGCGACAGGGGGAGCCGCGCCCGCTGCGCCTTGCGCCGCTGCATATGGATGTTCATCCAGGCAATGTGATCGCGACGCCAGCCGGGCTGAGGCTGATTGACTGGGAGTATGCGGCCGATGGCGACGTGGCGCTGGAGCTGGCTGCTATCTGCGCATGGGCGCCGACGCAGGCAGCGGCGTGGACGGAAGAGTATGCCGCACGGACGCACATGGATGCGACCGTGCTGGCGCGTCAGATCGCGCGCTGGCAGCCGTGGCTGCAGCTGCTGATGGCGAGCTGGTATCAGCTGCGCGCCGAGCAGAGCGGCGAGGCGACTTTACAGCAGCTGGCGCAGACCAGCTGGCAGGATATTTAATTCAGGAACCGAGTTATGACAATCAATGCACCCGGCCCGCTGATGCTGGACGTGGCGGGCTACACGCTGGACGCAGAAGAGCGCGAGATATTGCAGCACCCGCTGGTGGGCGGACTTATTCTGTTTACGCGCAACTTTCATGACGTTGCTCAGCTCCGCGAGCTGGTGCGTCAGATCCGCGCCGCTTCCCGTAACCGGCTGGTGGTGGCGGTGGATCAGGAAGGCGGACGCGTGCAGCGTTTCCGTGAAGGCTTCACGCAGCTGCCGGCAATGCAGTCCTTTGCTGCCCTGCACGATTTGGCTGCGGCAGGCGATCTGGCGCAGCAGGCGGGCTGGCAGATGGCGGCGGAGATCACCGGGCTCGATATCGATATCAGCTTTGCGCCGGTGCTTGATATCGGCCACATCAGCGCCGCAATCGGCGATCGGGCGTTTCATGCCGATCCGGCTATTGCGCTGCAGATCGCGCGGCGCTTTATTAACGGCATGCGCGAAGCCGGTATGAAAACCACCGGTAAACACTTTCCTGGCCACGGCGCGGTCAGCGCGGATTCGCATAAAGAAACACCGCGCGATACGCGCGATGCCGCCACGCTGCGCCAGCACGACATGGCTATTTTTCAGCAGCTCATCAGTGAACAGCTGCTGAATGCGGTAATGCCGGCCCACGTTATCTACAGCCAGGTTGATCCGCTGCCCGCCAGCGGCTCGCCTTACTGGCTGCAGCAGGTGCTGCGTCAGGAGCTCGCCTTTGACGGCGTGATCTTCTCCGACGATCTCTCAATGGAGGGCGCCGCCGTGATGGGCAGCTACGCCGAACGGGCGCAGCAGTCGCTGGATGCCGGTTGCGATATGATTCTGGTCTGCAACCAGCGGGCGGGCGCCATCAGCGTGCTGGATAATCTGCAGGCGGGTCCGGCAGAACGCATTACGCGGCTCTGGCATCGCGGGCAGCATACGCTGGATGAGCTGCAGAGCAGCGCGCGCTGGCGGCAGAATCAGCGTCAGCTCAGCGATCTGCAGGCGCGCTGGCTGGCGCATACTGCACAGCAGTAAGCGTTGTGAAGCGCCGCATTCCCTATATGAATGCGGCGTTTGTCGTGTGATGCTATTCACAAAACGTGTAACATTCTGATAATCCCCGCGAAAGATTGATCTGCATCAATTTCCTTATGATCTGGTTAGACCGGCGTGATATTCTGCCCTCAGCGTGCGATTAAACATCGCCAACCCTATGTTTATTAAGGTTTTATTTAACCGTTAATTAACTTTTGGTTTACAACTTTGAGGGGGTCTGCATTGACTACAACCGTGGAAAAGATCGTCATAATTGGCGGAGGCGCCGGTGGCCTGGAGCTGGCAACGCAGCTGGGGCATAAGCTGGGGCGCAGCAAAAAAGCGGAGATTATTCTGGTTGACCGCAACCATAGTCATCTCTGGAAACCGCTGCTGCATGAGGTGGCGACCGGCTCTATGGATGAGGGCATTGACGCGCTGAGCTATCTGGCTCACGCCCGCAACCACGGCTTTCAGTTTCAGCTGGGTTCGCTGACGCAGATCCATCGCGATCGCAAAACCATTGAGCTGGCGGAAATCCGCGACGCTCAGGGCGAGATTCTGGTGCCGCAGCGTGAGCTGGCGTGGGACCGTCTGGTGGTGGCGCTGGGCAGTACTTCCAATGATTTCGGCACCCCGGGCGTCAAAGATCACTGCATCTTCCTCGACAATCCGCATCAGGCGCGTCGTTTCCATAATGAGATGCTGAATCAGTTTCTGCGCTTTTCTGCCAGCGAAGGCGAGCTGCAGAAGGTCAATATCGCCATTGTTGGCGGCGGCGCCACTGGCGTGGAGCTCTCTGCTGAGCTTTACAATGCGGTGAAGCAGTTGCACAGCTACGGCTACAAAGGTCTCGACAGCAGCGCGCTCAACGTCACGCTGGTGGAAGCGGGTGAACGCATCCTGCCTGCGCTGCCACCGCGCATCTCTGCGGCGGCCCATCAGGAGCTGACCAAACTGGGCGTGCGCGTTCTGACGCAGACCATGGTGACCAGCGCCGATGCGAAAGGGCTTAACACCAAAGAGGGTGAGTATATTGCTGCCGATCTGATGGTGTGGGCAGCAGGCATCAAAGCGCCTGACTTTATGAAAGAGATTGGCGGTCTGGAGACCAACCGTATTAACCAGCTGGTGGTTAAAGAGACGCTGCAGACCACGCGCGATGAAAATATCTACGCGCTCGGCGACTGCGCCTCCTGTGCGCTGCCTGGTGGTGGCTTTGTACCGCCGCGCGCGCAGTCGGCGCATCAGATGGCGTCACGGGTGCTGGATAACATTCTCGCACAGCGTAAAGGCAAGCCGCTGAAAGCGTACGTCTATAAAGATCACGGCTCACTGGTCTCGCTGTCGCGCTTTACCACCGTAGGCAGCCTGATGGGTAACCTGATGCGCGGCTCAATGATGGTGGAAGGGCGCATTGCGCGCTTTGTCTATATCTCTCTGTATCGTATGCACCAGATTGCGCTCCACGGATACTTCAAGACCGGACTGATGATGCTGGTTGGCAGTCTGAACCGCGTACTGCGTCCGCGACTTAAACTGCACTAATCAATAGCGGGCGACATAATGTCGCCCGCTCCTGTTTCTCCCGCAATAAGCTGCTGATAATCATCAGTTCACCGCAACATTACCTGCCCCAAACCCGCGGCTCGGAACTCTCCTAAAAGCTGGCCCTGCTGCGCTTACGCCGCGTTTCTTCCATTAATCTGATGTTGCAATTCCGGACCATCTGCAAAACTTATCTTCAGGAACACGGCGCGGCGCGCACGCCGGTTATGCCTCCGCTACAAGCCTGTAGCGACGGGAATGCGCGGTAACACTGTCAGGAGGATATTCCTGTGAATAAATCAATGCTTGCGGGTATCGGAATCGGTGTAGCAGCAGCGCTGGGCGTGGCGGCGGTCGCCAGCATGAACGTGTTTGATCGCGGTCCGCAATTTGCTCAGGTGCTGTCAGCCACCCCGATTAAAGAGAGTATCAAACAGCCGCGTCAGGAGTGCCGTAACGTTACGCTGACGCACCGTCGTCCGGTACAGGATGAGAACCGCATTGCCGGTTCGGTGCTGGGTGCCGTCGCGGGCGGCGTGCTGGGTCATCAGTTCGGCGGCGGTCGCGGTCGCGATGTGGCTACCGTAGCGGGTGCACTGGCCGGCGGCTACGGCGGTAATCAGGTGCAGGGCGCTCTGCAGGAGCGGGACACCTACACCACCAGCGAACAGCGCTGCAGAACGGTATACAGTAAACAGGAAAAGATGCTGGGTTATGATGTGACCTATAAAATAGGCGACCAGCAGGGCAAAATCCGCATGGAGAATGACCCTGGCACCCGCATCCCGCTTGACCGCAATGGTCAGCTCATCCTGAATTCGAATCAGGCCTGATTGGGCAAAGCTATTTCACAGCAAACCAGATAAAAAAAGCGCCGTAAGGCGCTTTTTTCTTTTGCATCAGCCCGCCGGCAGCCGGTGCCTGGCCAGTTCAGTGATAAAGTCCTGAACCCACTCCATGCGCAGCTTGCGTTCAGCCAGATCGCGCGTGAAGCGCAGCCGCGTCGGGCCATCCAGCTTCCACTGTGCCGGATCTTTCTGCAGCAGGCTAATCAGCCAGCCGGGATCGATCTGATTCTGTGGGGCAAACTCAAAGAAGCCGCCTTTGTCACTGGCTTCAATTTTGCGCACGCCCAGCTCGCGCGCGGCCAGGCGCAGCGCGGCAATATCCAGCAGATTGCGCGCGGCGTCAGGCAGTTTGCCGAAGCGGTCAATCATCTCTACCCGCAGTTCAGCCAGATCCTGCTCGTCGGCGGCACTGGCAACCCGCTTATAGAGTGAAAGACGGGTGCTGACATCGGGAATAAAATCGTCGGGCAGCAGCGCCGGCATCCGCAGTTCAATCTCAGTCTGATTGCTGGTGAGATCTTCCAGCGACGGCTCGCGTCCCGCTTTCAGGGCATCCACCGCATTTTCCAGCAGCTCCATATAGAGCGTAAAGCCGATGCTCTCCATCTGACCGCTCTGATCCTCGCCCAGCAGTTCACCGGCGCCGCGGATTTCAAGGTCGTGCGTCGCCAGCGCAAAGCCGGCGCCTAAATCTTCCAGCGAGGCGATCGCCTCCAGCCGCTTCTGGGCATCGGTGGTCATCGCTTTCGGGTGCGGTGTCAGCAGCCAGGCGTAGGCCTGGTGGTGCGAGCGGCCAACGCGACCGCGCAGCTGGTGCAGCTGCGCCAGACCAAAGTGATCGGCACGTTCAATGATGATGGTGTTGGCGCTGGGTACATCGATACCGGTTTCAATGATGGTGGTACAGACCAGTACATTAAAACGCTGATGATGGAAATCGTTCATTACCCGCTCCAGATCGCGCTCGCGCATCTGGCCATGACCAATCGCGATACGCGCTTCCGGCACCAGATCCGCCAGCCGCTGCGCCGCTTTCTCAATGTTTTCCACGTCGTTATAGAGGTAGTAAACCTGACCACCGCGCAGCACTTCGCGCAGAATCGCTTCACGCACCACCAGGCTGTCATACTCGCGCACAAAGGTTTTTACCGCCAGGCGACGGGCAGGCGGCGTGGCGATAATCGACAGATCGCGCATGCCGCTCATCGCCATATTCAGCGTACGCGGAATAGGCGTAGCGGTCAGCGTCAGGATATCGACGTCGGCGCGCATCGCCTTGATGCGCTCTTTATGCCGCACGCCAAAGCGGTGCTCTTCATCCACAATCAGCAGCCCGAGGTCGCGCCATTTGAGATCGCTCATCAGCAGTTTGTGCGTGCCGATCAGAATATCGATTTTGCCTTCGCTCGCCTGCTCCAGCACCTGTGCCTGCTCTTTCACGCTGCGGAAGCGTGACAGCATCTCGATACGCACCGGCCAGTTGGCAAAGCGATCGCGGAAGTTATCATAGTGCTGCTGCGCCAGCAGGGTGGTGGGAACCAGTACCGCCACCTGCCTGGTGTTCTCCACGGCCAGAAACGCCGCGCGCATCGCCACTTCCGTTTTACCAAAGCCCACGTCGCCACACACCAGGCGATCCATGGCCAGCGGCTGGCACATATCACTCAGCACGGCGTTAATTGCCTGCGCCTGGTCCGGCGTGGTTTCAAACGGGAAGCCCTCGCAGAACAGCCGGTACTGCTCGCGATCGTGCTTAAAGGCGTAGCCGCTTTTCGCAGCACGCTGGGCGTAGATATCCAGCAGTTCCGCCGCCACGTCGCGTACCTTTTCCGCCGCTTTCTGCCGTGCGCGTGACCAGGCGTCGCTGCCCAGCTTGTGCAGCGGCGCATTTTCATCGGCGCCGCCAGCGTAGCGGCTGATCAGATGCAGTGAGGAGACCGGCACATAAAGCTTGGCGTCGCCGGCGTAGGAGAGCATCAGATACTCCGCCACAATACCGCCAGCCTCAAGCGTGGTGAGTCCGATATAACGACCGACGCCGTGCTCCAGATGCACCACCGGCTGCCCCGGATGCAGCTCCGCCAGGTTGCGGATCAGAACGTCCGGATTGATGGTGCGGCGATTATCCTGCCGGCGACGGCTGACGCGCTCGCCCAGCAAATCGCTTTCACAGATCAGCGCGCGATCGCGCAGCGTATCGATAAAGCCACGCTCGCTGGCGCCAATCATCAGGCTGTACGGCTGAGCCGCCGCTTCGCTGAAGTGTTCAACCGGCTGAGGGCGTAGCTTAATGCGCGCCAGCAGCTCCTGCAGGCTTTCCCGGCGGCCTTCACTCTCTACCGAGAAAATCACCTGGCCGCTGAACTGCTCCAGAAACTGGCGCAGCAGGTCGAGTGGGGCTTTCGCCTGGGCCTGCACGGTAAGCTCCGGCAGCGGTTCATAAGCCAGGTTGGCATTGGCGGCTTTTTCCGGCAGCGTTTCTGCCGTGAGCTGCATGCGCGGCCAGGCTTTCAGTTCGCTGAGCAGCGCATCGGGCCGCAGCCAGAGCGTGGCCGGCTCCAGCAGCGGGCGCATCGGATCGATGCGCCGGTTTTCAAAGCGCGCGTTCGCATCCTGCCAGAAGCGCTCCGCGCTGCCAGCCAGATCGCCGCAGTTCAGCACCAGCGTGCTGGCGGGCAGGTAGCTGAACAGCGTGGGCAGCGGCTGCTCAAAAAACAGCGGCTGCCAGTATTCGATGCCGGAGGGCAGCGTGCCTTTACTGACCTGCTGATAGATATGCTCCGGCTCGCGGCGCACGTCGAAAATTTCGCGCCAGCGGGTGCGAAACAGCTCGATCGCCGCTTTATCTGTGGGAAATTCGTGCGCCGGCAGGAGATTGATCGCATCCACTGACTCCAGCGTGCGCTGGCTGTCGACGTCGAACAGGCGCAGGCTGTCGATTTCATCATCAAAAAAGTCGATGCGATAGGGCTGGTCGCTGCCCATCGGGAAGAGATCGAGCAGGGCACCGCGCGTGGCGTATTCGCCATGCTCCATCACCTGATCGACGTGGCGGTAACCCGCCTGCTCCAGCTGCTCGCGCAGCGCGTCGCGTGACAGTTTCTGTCCCTGTTGCATCACCAGCGCGTGCCCGTGCAGGAAGCTGTGCGGGCAGACGCGCTGCATCAGCGTATTGACCGGCAGAATCAGCATACCGCGGGCCAGCATCGGCAGCTGGTAAAGCGTAGAGAGGCGCGCAGAAATAATATCCTGATGGGGCGAAAAGCTGTCGTAAGGCAGCGTTTCCCAGTCCGGCAGATTAATTACCGGCAGGTCGGTAAACTGTCGGATCTCCTCCTGCAGCCGCAGCGCGGACTGCATATCCGGGGTGATCATCAACACCGGACCCTGATGGCGTTCGGTGATACTGGCGCATTCAACCGCCTGTGCGGCGCCGACCAGCTGGCCGAGCTGACGATGGTCTCCTGCTTTGGCAGGCAGGGTATAACGGTGCTGTTCCGACATAGGGTCTCGACGTGCTCTCCTTGTATTTCAGGGCGTCATCATTCCATAAACCGCCCTGATGATCATCTCTCCATTGTGCCCGCAGGCAGGCCGGAAGGGAGCGACAGCGACTCCGCGCTATCAGCCTGAGAGATATAATAGTCCCGATATGCCAGTGATGGTATGCGCGCGCCGCCAGCGGCAACCGTTCGTACAGCTTTTATCCGGCCGCGCGGCGGGGCGGAACCGTTGCGGTGACAGAAATCTCTCCTGTGGCGCGGCAGGGACGCATTTTGATGCAACTTCGCTCAACACTCAGTGGGTTAGAGGTTTCATAAAGCAGGCGGCTCCATTATCATCCCTCTACCTTATTATCAGGCAATGGCCAGAACGGAACTCATGTATCAACCAGTTGCGCTATTTATCGGTTTACGCTACATGCGTGGACGGGCTTCAGACCGCTTCGGTCGCTTCGTCTCCTGGCTCTCAACTATCGGTATTACCCTGGGCGTGATGGCGCTGGTGACCGTGCTGTCGGTGATGAACGGCTTTGAGCGTGAGCTGGAGGGGAACATCCTGGGGCTGATGCCGCAGGCGCTTATCACCAGCGACAAAGGCAGTATCGATCCGCAGCAGCTGCCGGCTGACAGCCTGAAGCTGCAGGGCGTCACGCGCATCGCTCCCCTGACCACGGGCGATGTGGTGCTGCAGAGTGCGCACAACGTCTCGGTCGGCGTGATGCTGGGCGTTAATCCGGACGAACCCGATCCGCTCACGCCTTACCTGGTCAACACGCAGCAGCAGGTGCTGCAGGCGGGCAAATATAATGTGATCCTCGGTGAGCAGCTCGCCGCACAGCTCGGCGTGAAGCGGGGCGATGCGCTGCGTCTGATGGTGCCTTCGGTCAGCCAGTTTACGCCGGTCGGGCGCCTGCCCAGCCAGCGCATCTTTACCGTTGCCGGCACTTACGCGGCAAACAGTGAAGTAGATGGGTACCAGATCCTTGTCAATCAGCAGGATGCATCACGCGTTATGCGCTATCCGGCAGGCAGCATCACCGGCTGGCGGCTCTGGCTGGAAAAGCCGCTGAGCGTGGATGCGCTGAGCACCCAGCCGCTGCCGCAGGGCACGGTGTGGAAAGACTGGCGCGAGCGCAAAGGCGATCTTTTCCAGGCGGTACGCATGGAAAAAAATATGATGGGGCTGCTGCTGAGTCTGATTATCGCCGTAGCGGCGTTCAATATTATTACCTCGCTGGGTCTGCTGATTATGGAGAAGCAGGGCGAAGTGGCGATTCTGCAGACGCAGGGCTTAACCCGGCGGCAGATTGTCGCGGTCTTTATGGTGCAGGGCGCCAGTGCCGGTATTATTGGCGCGCTGCTGGGTGCGCTGCTTGGCGTGCTGCTTGCCAGCCAGCTGAACACGCTGATGCCGGTCATCGGCCTGTTTCTCGATGGCGCGGCGCTGCCGGTGGACATCAATCCCTGGCAGGTGGTGATTATCGCCCTGATTTCAATGACGGTTGCGCTGCTCTCAACCCTTTATCCCTCCTGGCGCGCTGCCGCCGTTCAACCCGCTGAGGCTTTACGTTATGAGTAATACCCCTTTGTTGCAGTGCCGCGACCTGTGCAAACGCTATCAGGAAGGCAGCGTGCAGACCGATGTGCTGCGCAACGTGGCTTTCAGCCTGCAACCCGGCGAGCTGGCGGCGATTGTCGGCAGCTCCGGCTCCGGTAAAAGTACGCTCCTGCATCTGCTGGGCGGGCTGGATGCGCCGACCTCGGGCGACGTGGTGTTTGATGGCCGTTCGCTTAATGCCATGAGCGCCGCCGCAAAAGCGGAGCTGCGCAATCGCGAGCTGGGCTTCATCTATCAGTTCCATCACCTGCTGCCTGACTTCAGCGCGCTGGAGAACGTGGCGATGCCGCTGCTGATTGGCAAAACGGCCAAAGCGGAAGCTGAGAGTCGCGCCCGCGAAATGCTGGCGGCGGTCGGGCTGGAGAAGCGCGCCGCGCATCGTCCTTCTGAGCTCTCAGGCGGCGAGCGTCAGCGCGTGGCGATTGCCCGGGCGCTGGTCAACCGTCCGCGTCTGGTGATGGCGGATGAGCCTACCGGCAATCTTGATGCACGCAACGCCGACGCGATATTTGAGCTGCTGGGCGAGCTTAACGTGCGTCAGGGTACGGCGTTTCTGGTGGTGACTCACGATCTGCAGCTGGCAAAACGGCTGACGCGGCAGATGGAGATGCGTGACGGACAGCTGAGCGATCGCCTGACGCTGGGAGCAGAGGCATGACCTCTTCACTCTCGCTGTTGCTGGGGCTGCGCTTCAGCCGGGGCCGGCGGCGCGGCGGCATGGTATCGCTGATTTCAGTGATCTCCACCGTGGGAATTGCGCTGGGCGTGGCGGTACTGATCATCGGCCTCAGCGCCATGAACGGTTTCGAGCGTGAGCTGAATAACCGCATTCTGGCCGTCGTTCCGCATGGTGAAATTGAGCCGGTCGAAGGGCCGCTGCGCGACTGGCAATCTCTGATCGCCCCGATGGAGCAGGTGCCCGGCATCGCGGCGGCGGCCCCCTACGTTAATTTTACCGGATTGATTGAGAGCGGAGCCAGGCTGCAGGCGCTGCAGGTCAAAGGGGTTGATCCGCAGCAGGAGTCGCGTCTCAGCGCACTGCCGCAGTTTGTCGCTGGCGACGCCTGGGCACAGTTTGCCGCCGGCAGGCAGCAGATTATTTTAGGCGGCGGTATTGCCAAATCACTGAACGTAAAGCAGGGCAGCTGGATCACCATCATGATCCCGAACAGCAGCGCGGATAATAAGCTGCAGCAGCCAAAGCGCATCCGGCTGCAGGTCAGCGGCATTCTTCAGCTGAGCGGCATGCTCGATCACAGCCTGGCGCTGGTTCCGCTGGCGGATGCGCAGCGCTATCTGGGCCTGGGCGACAGCGTCAGCGGTATCGCACTGAAGATGAGCGATCCGTTTCAGGCGCAAAAACTGGTGCGCACGGCCGGTGAGGTAACCCACGCCTATGTTTATATCAAAAGCTGGATTGGCACCTACGGCTATATGTATCGCGATATCCAGATGATCCGCGCCATTATGTATCTGGCGATGGTGCTGGTGATCGGCGTTGCCTGTTTTAATATCGTTTCCACGCTGGTAATGGCAGTCAAAGATAAGAGCGCAGACATTGCCGTGCTGCGTACCCTGGGGGCGAAAGATGGGCTTATCCGCGCTATCTTTATCTGGTACGGGCTGCTGGCGGGCCTGCTGGGCAGCGTCAGCGGTGTTATTACCGGTGTGCTGGTGGCGCTGAATCTGACGCCGGTGATGCGCGGCATCGAACATCTGACCGGGCATACGCTGCTGGCAGGCGATATCTATTTTATCGACTTCCTGCCGTCGGAACTGCACTGGCTGGATGTTGTCATTGTACTGGCAACCGCTATCGTGCTGAGCCTGATCGCCAGCTGGTACCCGGCGCGTCGCGCCAGCCGCCTCGATCCGGCCCGCGTGCTGAGCGGTCAGTAACCGCCCTGACGCAGCCGCTCCGGCGGCTGCGTCCGGTTTCAGCGACTGCGTACGGCGGTGTGGCCGCGCAGTCGCTATTACCGGGACAGCATTGCCCACTACAACACCCGAAACACGGCGTACTGCGCCGCAGATCAAGGAGTTTTTATGCGCATACAGCGCCGCCGCCTGCGGCTCGCCCGCGACCGGAAAAACCGCCGTAAAGTGCATCAGCGCTTTCGCCAGCGCATTTTTGAGCGCGATCGCAGCGCTGAACTCGCCGCGCATCCGCTGCCGCGCGTGGTGGTACTGACCGGTGCCGGCATCTCTGCTGAATCGGGCATTCGTACTTTTCGCGCCTCCGACGGCCTGTGGGAAGAGCACCGTATTGAAGATGTTGCTACGCCGGAGGGCTTTCGCCGCGATCCGGCGCTGGTGCAGCGCTTTTATAATATCCGCCGCCAGCAGCTGCAGCAGCCGGAGATCCAGCCTAACGCCGCGCATTTGGCGCTGGCAGAGCTGGAACAGGCGCTGGGCGATAACTTTCTGCTGGTCACACAGAACATCGATAATCTGCACGAGCGTGCCGGCAGCCAGCGCGTGCTGCATATGCATGGCGAACTGCTGAAAGTACGCTGTGAGGAGAGTGGCCAGGTGGTGACGTGGTACCGCGACGTGACCGCCGACGACCGCTGCACCTGCTGCCAGTTTCCGGCGCGGCTGCGGCCGCACGTGGTGTGGTTTGGCGAAATGCCGCTCGGCATGGAAGAGATCTATGAGGCGATGCAGCAGGTCGATCTGTTTATCGCCATCGGCACCTCAGGCCATGTCTATCCTGCCGCCGGATTTGTACATGAAGCCACGCTGCAGGGCGCGCATACGGTCGAGCTGAACCTGGAGCCAAGTCAGGTGGGCAATGAGTTTGCCGAAGGAAAATATGGCCTGGCGAGCGAAGAGGTACCGGCATTTGTGCAGCGCCTGCTGCAGAGCCTGGAGCACTAAACCGGGCGCCTGCGCGGCGCCCGTTACGCCCTTCAGCGGCCCGCTTTCAGCTTCTGAAACAGCGTTTCATACTGTACGCTGGCGGCCCCGACATCATTCTGCCATTCGCCTTTTCTGATGACGTCAGCAGGCGGATAGAGTGACGGATCCTGCGCAACGGCGGCAGGCAGCAGCTTTTTTGCCGCCAGATTTGGCGTCGGGTAACCGATGGTTTCCGCCACCTGAGCTGCCACATCAGGGCGCAGCAGGAAGTTGATCAGCTTCAGCGCCCCCTCCCGGTTTTTCGCATTGGCCGGGATTGCCAGATTGTCCATCCAGAAAATGCCGCCTTCTTCCGGCCAGACAATGCTCAGCGGCGTGCCCGCCTGACGCGCCACGTAAGCGGAGCCGTTCCAGATCATGCCGACGTTGACTTCACCCTCCATAAACGGGTTACCCGGATTATCGGAGTTAAACGCCAGCACGTTCGGCATCAGCTTTTTCAGCTCTTCCGACGCGGCAGCGATCTGCGCCGGGTCCTGCGTATTACCGGAATAACCGAGCTTGCGCAGCGCCACCTGGAACACTTCGCGCGCATCGTCCGTCAGCAGCAGACTCTGCTTATATTCCGGCTTCCAGAGGTCGGCCCAGCGTGTGATCGTTTTAGGATCGATCTCATCGCTGTTGACACCGATAGCGGTCGCGCCCCAGATATAGGGAATGGAGTAGTCGTTATTGGGATCGAACGGCTTGTTGAGCAGGTCGGGATCGAGATTTCTAAAGTTGCTCAGCTGCGATTTGTCGATCTTCTGCAGCATCCCCTCATTACGCATTTTGGCGACAAAATAGGTCGAAGGCACCACCAGATCGTAGGCGCCATCTTTCCAGGTTTTCAGCTTGGCGTACATGCTCTCATTGGATTCATAGGTGGAGTAGATCACTTTGATCCCGGTCTCTTTGGTAAACTGCTCCAGCAGACCCGGCGGCACATACTCCGTCCAGTTGTAGAAGTAGAGCGTTTTATTGTCAGCCTGTGCGCTCTGCATACACAGCGCCATTGCTCCCGCTATCAGCCAGCAAGCGTGTTTTTTCATGGGGTATCCTCTATTGGGTTTTATCACGGAGCAGTAGCTGACTGATCGCCACCAGCAGCAGCGACAGCAGCAGCAGGATCGTCGCCAGCGCGTTCACCTCGGGTGAAACACCGACTTTCACCATGGAGTAGATCTTCAGCGGCAGGATTTCGAAACCCGGCCCGGTAACGAATGATGAGACCACCACATCATCCATAGAGAGAGTAAAGCTCAGCAGCCAGCCCGCTGCCACGGCCGGCATCGCCAGCGGCAGCAGGATTTTACGCAGAATCGTCACCTCGCTGGCACCGAGATCTTTTGCCGCCTCCAGCATGCGCACATCAAATCCTTTCAGCCGCGAGTAGACGGTGATCACCACAAAAGGCAGGCAGAAGGTGATATGCGAAAACAGCAGCGACCAGAAGCCGAGCGAGATCCCCAGCAGCATAAACAGCACCAGCAGGGAGATCGCCATAACGATATCCGGCGACATCATCACCACAAACAGCATCCCGCTGACAAAGGGCTTACCGCGAAAACGGTAGCGGTAGAGCGCGACGGCCGTAAGCGCGCCGATAAGCGTGGCGCAGGTTGCGGAGATCACACCCATGATAAGTGAGTGCTGCGCAGCCTGAATCAGACTGTCGTTGTTCAGCAGCAGCTGATACCAGCGCGTGCTGAATCCCTGCCAGTTAATGCCAAAGCGCGAGGCGTTGAAGGAGTTTACGATCAGGATAATCATCGGAATATAGAACCAGGCATAGATTGCGGCCATAAAGCCGCCGCGTAGCAGACGCGCCATCATGAGAGATCCATCCGGTTATTCAGCAGCCGCGCCGCCCGCCAGTAAAACAGCAGCATAATGCCCATCAGCAGCGTCATCACCACGCTGGTTGCTGCGCCTGACGGCCAGTCGCGAATGTTCAGGAACTGGCTTTTGATAATATTTCCGATCAGCAGATTTCTGGCGCCGCCCATAAGGTCGGCAACGTAAAACATGCCCATCGCCGGGATAAATACCAGCAGGCAGCCCGCGACAATGCCGGGCAGGGTCAGCGGCAGAATAATGCGTACAAACGTCTGGAGCTTACCGGCACCGAGATCGCGCGCCGCTTCAAGGTACGACCGATCGAGCTTCTCCAGGCTGGAGTAAAGCGGCAGTACCATAAACGGCAGCAGGATATAGATGAGTCCCAGAATCACCGCTTCAGAGGTGAACATGATGCGAAAAGGTTTATCTGTCACGCCGAGCCAGAGCAGAAAGTCGTTCAGCCAGCCGCGGGTGCTGAGAAAGATCTTCAGCCCATAGATGCGGATCAGCGAGTTGGTCCAGAAGGGCACTATCAGCAAAAAGAGCATCAGCGGACGCAGCCGGGGAGAGAGCCGGGTGAGGCACCAGGCAAACGGATAGCCCAGCAGCAGACAGCA
The DNA here is from genome assembly GCF_008631385.1 of Pantoea sp. M_9. NCBI lineage: Bacteria > Pseudomonadati > Pseudomonadota > Gammaproteobacteria > Enterobacterales > Erwiniaceae > Pantoea > Pantoea sp. M_9. The sequence goes on from NZ_VWUF01000003.1 coordinate 217,087, forward strand.
CAGGGTGGCGATAAACGCCATATTCAGTGAATGCAGCAGCACGCTGGCATAGAGCGGGTCGAGCAGGCGGCGGTAGTTATCAAAGGTCAGTACCATGCTGACAAAGTGCGCATCATCGCGCGTCAGAAAGCTGGTGACGATAATCATCAGATTGGGCAGCAGCACAAACAGCGTCAGCCAGCTGACAATCAGGGCAACAATCGCTTTCTGCAGACGATTACGCATCAGTTTCATAGGGCAGTACCACCTCCCAGTCCGGCACCCAGCGGATAGCCATTTTTTGATTCAGCGAGTGGTCAAAATCGGGGTCATCTTCGTTGAAGAATTCACTGACCGTCAGCAGCTTGCCGTTCTCCAGCTCCACCGAGGACTCCAGGGTCATGCCTTTATAGCTGCGGTCGCGAACAAAACCGGTCAGATACTCGCTGCGGCTGTCATGGGCGATCTCCTCAACGCGCAGATCTTCCGGGCGCAGCAGTACGTGCAGTTTATCACCGGGCGCTACCGGAAACGGGCAGTGCAGATCGCAGGCGATGCCTTCAACGCGAGCACGGATGGTGGGCGCGCGATCGCACGCGATTACCTCGGCGTCAAAGACGTTGATTTCACCGATAAAACGCGCCACAAACAGGTTGCCCGGCTCTTCATAAATTTCACGCGGCGTGCCATCCTGCTCAATGCGACCGTCGCGCATCACCACGATACGATCTGACATAGAGAGCGCCTCTTCCTGATCGTGGGTGACAAAAACAAAGGTGATGCCCAGTTTGCGCTGCAGCGCTTTCAGCTCGTTCTGCATCTGACGACGCAGCTTATAATCCAGCGCCGAGAGAGATTCATCCAGCAGCAGGACTTTTGGCCGGTTAACCACGGCGCGGGCGATAGCGACCCGCTGCTGCTGTCCCCCTGAAAGCTGACGCGGGCGCCGGTCGGCGAAACTCTCCAGCTGCACCATGGCCAGCGCTTCATCAACGCGCTGAACAATCTCATCGGCGGGACGCTTCTGCATGCGCAGACCGAATGCGACGTTCTCGAACACGGACATATGCGGAAACAGCGCGTAGCTCTGAAACACGGTATTGATATGACGCTGCTCGGCGGGCGTATCGGTAATATCGCTGCCATCCAGCGTGATACGGCCGCTGTCGGTGGTTTCCAGTCCGGCAAGCAGACGCAGAATGGTGGTTTTTCCACAGCCTGAAGGACCCAGCAGAGTAATAAACTCCCCGTGTCCGATATGCAGGTCGAAATCAGAGATGATGGTTTTCCCATCGAAAGCTTTACTGATGCCAGAAAGCGTAACCAGCGCCTGTTGCGCGCATGTTTGCGTCATTTTTGTCACTCAGTCTGAAGGGATCAGGATAGCGGCTCGCTGCCGGCGACAGCGAGCCATAGTGAAGGCGGGATAATACCTGAAAATTTATCTAATGCCATAATTTACCGCTGAATTACCTGGAAAAGAGGGCAAACTACCGAACTGTGCGTAACAGATCAGCCGGCAATAATTTACCTGGTACACGCTATAGCAGGCAGGCTAACCTAAAGAAGAGTGATATCGCGCAACACGGCGGCCAGCTGCCGCCACAATAATAACACTGGCTTAAACAGGGGGATAACAGATGGAACAGTTACTGGAACGCTTTCTGCGCTACGTAGCAATAGAGACGCAGGCTAAACCGCAGGCGCGGCAGGTGCCGAGCAGTGAGGGGCAGTGGATCCTGGCGCGTCAGCTGCAGGAAGAGCTGATTGCACTGGGCTTTGTCGATGTATCGCTGAGCGACCACTGCTGCGTAATGGGTACGCTACCGGCCAACGTCGACTGGCCAGTGCCGGTTATCGGCTTTATTTCTCATATGGATACCTCGCCCGATTATACGGCGAAAAACGTCAATCCGCAGATTGTGGAGAACTATCGCGGCGGCGACATTGCGCTGGGTAACGGGGATGACGTGCTGTCGCCGGTGATGTTCCCGGTGCTGCATAAGCTGACCGGACATACGTTGATCACGACCGACGGCAAAACGCTGCTGGGCGCGGATGATAAAGCGGGCATTGCGGAGATTATGACGGCGATGGCGGAGCTGGCAAAGGGTGACGTGCCGCACGGCGCTATCCGGGTTGCCTTTACGCCGGATGAGGAGATTGGCCGCGGCACGTCGCACTTCGACGTGGAAGGATTTGCGGCTGACTGGGCCTACACCATGGATGGCAGCGGTCTCGGCGAGTTTGAGTTTGAGAACTTCAACGCCGCAACCGCGATGGTCTATATCACCGGGAATAACGTTCATCCCGGCAGCGCAAAGAATGTCATGGTGAATGCGCTGGATCTGGCGATGCGCTTTCACGCTGAGCTGCCTGCTCAGGAGAAGCCGCAGTTTACCGACGGCTACGAAGGCTTTTTCCATCTGCACTCCATCAAAGGCACGGTGGAGCACGCTGAGCTGATGTACCTGATCCGCGATTTTGATGCAGACAGCTATGAACAGCGCAAACAGCTGCTGGAGAACATCGGACAGCGGGTGGGCAAAGGGCTGCAGAGCGAATGTTCGGTTAAAGTCGAGATCAGCGACAGCTACCGCAATATGCGCGAAAAAGTGGAGCCGCATCCGCATATTATTGAGCTGGCGCTACAGGCGATGCGCGACTGCGGCATTGAGCCTGACGTGAAGCCGATTCGCGGCGGCACTGACGGTTCCGCGCTGTCGTGGAAAGGGCTGCCCTGTCCGAATATCTTTACCGGTGGCTATAACTACCACGGCAAGCATGAGTTTGCCTCACTGAATGTGATGCAAAAGGCGACAGAAGTGATTGTGCGGCTCGCTGCGCTGGCGGCAGAGAAGCGGACATAACGCAGGAGAGCGCCTCTCCCGGAAGCGGGAGAGGCGCATGATTTTAATCAGCGAAGAACCAGTAGCCGCTGTTTACCAGACCGGCCAGCTGCGCCAGCAGTGACGGGTCATCCAGCGCGTCACCAAAATCTGCGAGAGCAAGCTCATGCTGGTGCGCCAGCGCGGCCAGTACCTGCGGATGCTGGCTGGTGATCTGCTCGCCATTAACATAGACGGCATCACCCAGCGTCAGTACGCGCAGGCCGCCAAGCCGCGTCAGCGTGTCACCCTGCTGTAGCGCATCGTAAATCTCATCCGGCTGATACGGCGGTTCCGGCGGCGCCACGTCCAGCTCATGGCGCGACTGCGAAATAAATTCGCCAAACCACTGGCTGAACTGCTCCGGCTGGTTGATCACGTCCAGCATAACCTGACGAATGCCTTCAACTTCTGAAGGCAGGATCTGCGACGGGCAGCTGCGCGAAGGCACTTCCGGATCGCTGTAGCGATAGCTGCCCAGCTCATGGGCCAGCATATAATCAGCAAAGCCGCTGATCAGCTCGCGGCCATTTGGCGCCCGGAACCCGACCGAATAGTTGAGCGCATTTTCCAGCGAGTAGCCCTCGTGCGGGAAGCCCGGCGGAATGTAGAGAATATCGCCCGGCTCCAGCTCTTCGTCAATGATGGCGTCAAACGGCGCAACCTGCAGCAAATCGGGATGCGGGCAGTGCTGCTTCATCGGAACCTTCTCACCCACGCGCCAGCGCCGGCGGCCGGTACCCTGAATGATAAAGACATCATACTGGTCGAAATGCGGACCCACACCGCCGCCCGGTACTGAAAACGAGATCATCAGATCGTCAATGCGCCAGTCGGGCAGAAAGCGGAACGGGCGCATCAGAGCAGCAGAGCCCTCATGCCAGTGGTTAACCGCCTGAACCAGCAGCGACCAGTTGCTTTCACCCAGATGGTCATAGCTTTCAAACGGGCCGTGGCTGACCTGCCATTTGTCGTTATGGTGGCTGACGAGGCGGCTGTCCACCTCATTCTCCATCGCCAGTCCCGCCAGCTCATCCGGCGAGAGGGGATCCACAAAATTTTTGAAGCCGCGCTTAAGCACGACCGGGCGTTTCTGCCAGTAGCGCTGAATAAAGTCGGTCTGGTTGATATCGAGCTGATAATCCATACGAAGCGTTCCGGTTGGAGCAATAATTGCTGGCAAGTATAACAGTCCGCAGCCGGTTCTACTCGCGGTGATGTGTAACTTCCTGCCGCCGGAACACCACTTCCATGCGCGTGCCGCCCAGCGGGCTGGCAGAGGCGCTGACGGTTCCGGCATACTGTTCAAGAATATCCCGCACCACCGCCAGTCCCAGCCCCTGTCCCGGCCGCAGCGTATCGGCCCGCTGGCCGCGGACGAAAATCAGATCGCGCTTGCTTTCAGGAATACCCGGCCCGTCATCGTCGATAAACAGATGCAGCGCCTGGTCAGTCTGACGCGTGCTGACTTCAATAAACTCCAGGCAATATTTACAGGCGTTATCCAGCACGTTGCCGAGCACTTCCATAAAATCGTTCTGATCGCCGACAAATACCAGCTCGGGAGGGATGTCGAGCGTGATCTCTACGCCCTTGCGCTGGTAAACCTTGTTGAGCGCAGAGCAGAGGCTGTCGAGCAGGGCGGAAACCGAGTGAAAATCGCGCTGCAGCGGATTGTGATCGGCCTGCATGCTGGCGCGATGCAGATAGTAACCCGTCTGCTGTGAAATACGGCTGATCTGCTCCAGCATCACCGGCTCAGCCTGTTCGATGGTGAGCGATTTGCCGTTGCGCAGCGATCGCAGCGTACTCTGCAGCACCGCCAGCGGTGTTTTCAGGCTGTGGGTTAAATCTGAGAGCGTGGTGCGGTAGCGGGTATAGCGCTGGCGCTCGTTGGTCAGCAGCAGGTTGAGGTTGCGCACCAGGCTTTTCAGCTCCTGCGGCGGGTTGTCGCCCAGGTTTTCCCGCTGACCGGTCTCCAGCTCGCGCACCTGCGCGGTGAGATCGCCAATCGGGCGCAGGCTCCAGTGAGCGGCCAGCCAGAGCAGCGGGATCACCAGTAGCAGGTTAGCCGCCAGCACATAGCTGAACCATGACCAGACCACGTCTGAGTGCTGCAGCTCCTGTGGGATGGAATCCACCACCACAATGGTCATCGCCGGCAGATTAACCGTCGCATCGTAGCGATTCACCGCAACCGAATGGGTAAAGGTGTCGTTACTGTTGCTGTCCAGCGCGTGCAGCTGCTGCTGCGCCTGGATGTTATCGCCTAATGCCGTCAGGCTGGTGCGGTTGCTGGTGTCAATTTCATAAAAGTCAGGCTTCAGCAGCCACTCGGGCTGGATCTTGTCGCGGATCTCCGGCACGTCGCGCTGCTGCCACAGCAGCTTGCCGCGTTCATCGTAGATAAAGACCAGGGTCGGGAAATTCAGCGTCATGCGCTCCGGCTGCGCGATGGTGAGTTTGTTATCCTGCCACTGCGCCAGGGTGAAAAAGAGGTTACTTTCACCACGCAGCACGCGGTAGGTATTTTTATCGAAACTCACGACATAGCCGATAACCGCGACCATGCCATAGGAGAGAGAGATAAACAGGACCACGGCGGCGGTCGCCAGCAGAAAGCGGGTACGGAGCGAGAGCGGGCGCAGCTGGCGAAACCAGTTCATAGGTCAGAGATCGAAACGGTAGCCCTGACCGCGTACCGTGTTGATCACTTCGGTCGGATGCAGTGCAAGGATTTTCTTGCGCAGGCGGCCCATCAGCACATCGATGGTATGGCTCTCGCGCAGTTCAGCATCAGGATAGAGCTGCAGCATCAGCGAATCTTTGCTGACCACTTTACCCGCGTTGCGGATCAGCGTTTCTGCAATCGTATATTCAAATGCTGTCAGCTTCACCGGCACGTCGTTCACCGCCAGCTCGCGACGTGACAGGTCGACCTGAAACGGCGGCAGGGAGATGATCTGCGATGCGTGGCCGCTATTGCGCCGCATCAGCGCCTGCAGGCGGGCAGCAACCTCCTCAATATGAAAAGGCTTGGTAACGTAGTCGTCCGCGCCAGCTTCCAGGGCTTCAACTTTTGCCTGCCAGCCTTCGCGCGCGGTCAGTACCAGGATCGGCTGGCGCACCGCGTCGCTGCGCCAGCGGCGAATCAGCGACATGCCATCTTCGTCGGGCAGGCCAAGATCAACCAGCGCAATGTCAGGCAGATGCTCCTGAAGAAAGTAGTCAGCTTCTTTCGCATCTTCAGCGGCATCAACCTGATGCCCCATATCACGCAGCTGAACGGCGAGATGGTGGCGCAGCAGAGCATTATCTTCCACAACCAGAACACGCATACTTTTTCCTTACCTGCAAACTCAGTGATAATAAAGTGAGTATACGTGAAGGGAGCTAAACCAGAGAACAACGCAACAGGCGCGCGGTGCGCGCCTGTGCAGGCGGAATTACTTCAGCTCATCGACCATTTGCACCGCGCGGCCCAGATAGTTCGCCGGGGTCATCTGCTTCAGGCGCACTTTCTCCTCTTCCGGCAGCGCCAGGCTGTCGATAAAGGTCTGCATGCCCGCCGCGTCCACGCGCTTGCCGCGCGTCAGCTCTTTAAGCTTTTCGTAAGGTTTTTCAATACCGTAACGGCGCATTACGGTCTGAATCGGCTCGGCAAGCACTTCCCAGTTGTGATCCAGCTCATCCAGCAGGCGATCGCGATTCACCTCCAGTTTTGAGATGCCCTTCAGCGTGGACTGATAGGCAATCAGCGCATAGCCGACGCCGACGCCGAGGTTACGCAGAACGGTTGAGTCGGTGAGATCGCGCTGCCAGCGTGACACCGGGAGCTTGCTGGCGAGGTGCTGCATCACCGCGTTTGCCAGACCTAAATTGCCCTCAGAGTTTTCAAAGTCGATAGGGTTGACCTTGTGCGGCATCGTTGAGGAGCCAATTTCGCCCGCGATGGTTTTCTGTTTGAAGTGGTTCAGCGCAACGTAGCCCCAGATATCGCGATCAAAATCGATCAGGATAGTGTTGAAACGCGCGATGCAGTCAAACAGCTCTGCGATGTAGTCGTGCGGCTCAATCTGCGTGGTGTAGGGGTTCCAGGTTATGCCAAGCGAGGTGACAAAATCTTCGCTGATCTGATGCCAGTCCGCTTCCGGATAAGCGGCGATGTGCGCGTTGTAGTTGCCGACGGCGCCGTTGATTTTGCCCAGCACCTCAATGTTGCCCAGCTGACGCAGCTGCCGCTCCATGCGGTAGGCGACGTTGGCCATCTCTTTGCCCATGGTTGAAGGGGTAGCGGGCTGACCGTGCGTACGGGAGAGCAGCGGAATATCGCGATACTCCTGCGCCAGCCCTTTCACCGCAGCGATGATTTTCTGCCAGTAGGGCGTGATAACGTCGCGGCGTGCCGTTTCCAGCATCAGCGCATGGGAGAGGTTGTTGATATCTTCAGAGGTGCAGGCGAAGTGGATAAACTCAGAGACCGCCTGCAGCGCAGGCACATCAGCCACTTTCTCTTTCAGAAAGTATTCAACCGCTTTGACATCGTGATTGGTGGTGCGCTCTATGGTTTTGATGCGTGCAGCGTCAGTTTCATTAAAATTGCTGACAATTGCGTCAAGGAAAGCGTTTGCGTCAGCATCAAATGCAGGAACTTCCCTGATCTCTGCGGTCGCAGCCAGTTTCTGTAACCAGCGAACTTCCACTTCCACGCGGAATTTCAGTAAACCAAACTCACTGAAAATGGCGCGCAGCGGGCTGACTTTATCGCCGTAACGGCCATCAACGGGTGAGACGGCGGTCAGAGAGGATAATTCCATCAGTGCAACTCCTGAAACGTTAACAGATGAGGGCAGGGCGGCGTTTAATACGCCGGACCCAGCCGGGATAAAATAGCTTTGGCTTCATTCAGCAGGCGCTGACGCGAAAACATCAGCTGCAGGCGGCCACCGCCACACTGCTGCCAGAGCACCGCTGAACGGATCCCCGCCAGCAGCGCCGCGCGGACTTTGTTTTGTACCTGAGTATTTTGCAGCACCTGCGGTGAGCCGGTAACCTGAATGCGCGGGCCCAGCGGGCTGATGATATCGACATAGATGCCCGCCATGGCGCTGGTAAGGGTGTCGGATTCGGGGCCGTAGTGCGCCAGCTGGCGGTCGAGCTGGCCGATACGCTGTGCCAGCGCCGCCAGTGCGGTTTTGTTGCCGCTGAGCTTGCGCTCCAGCACCATCAGACCCAGCGTGTAGCGCGTCACTTCCGCACTGGCACCCTGACGGCTGCCGCTGTTCAGCACCGCCATTAAGGTCTCCAGACCGGGGCGCAGATTGGCTTCGTCATTACCATACACCGCCAGCGTGGAGGCGGGATTGAGATCAAGCAGGCTGCGTATGGATACCTGCAGCGCCGCGCTGTCGCACTGGCCCTGATGCGCCAGCTGCTGCGTCAGCTGTGTGGCCTGGCAAATGCCCGCCAGCGCCAGCGTAATATCATAAAAATTTTTAGCCACGCTCTACTCCTGCAGAAAAATCAGCGGCGCTGTTTTACGCCTCAGGCAGCGGCAGGCGCTGCTCAATAATACCGCCACCGAGACAGACGTCACCCAGATAGAACACCGCAGACTGGCCCGGCGTCACCGCAGCAACCGCTTCATCGAAACGCACCTCAATGCGATCGTCACCAAGCGGCAGGATTTCACACGGGATGTCACTCTGGCGGTAGCGGGTTTTAACCGTGCAGCGCAGCGGAGAGGTCACAGGCTGACGATCGACCCAGTGCAGCTGCTGGGCGATCAGGCCCACAGACATCAGACGCGGGTGGGCGCCGCCCTGGGCGACAATCAGCCGGTTACGTGCGACATCTTTGTCCACCACATACCAGGGATCGTCATTGCTCTCTTTACGGCCGCCAATGCCCAGACCTTTGCGCTGACCGAGCGTATGGTACATCAGCCCCTGGTGCTCACCGACAATGTCACCCTCAACCGTCTCAATCTCGCCCGGTTGCGCAGGCAGGTAACGGCCGAGGAAATCGCGAAACTTACGCTCACCGATAAAGCAGATGCCGGTAGAATCTTTTTTCTTTGCGGTAATCAGATCCAGCTCTGCGGCAATGCGGCGCACTTCCGGCTTCTCCAGTTCACCGACCGGAAACAGGCTCTGGGCGATTTGCTGGTGGCTCAGGGTGTAGAGGAAATAGCTCTGATCTTTATTACCGTCGAGTCCGCGCAGCAGCTGGCTTCTGCCCGCCACATCGGCCCGACGCACATAGTGGCCGGTCGCGATATAATCTGCGCCGAGGTCGTCAGCAGCGAACTCAAGAAACGCTTTAAATTTGATCTCTTTATTGCAGAGAATATCGGGATTAGGCGTGCGCCCCGCCTTATATTCGTCGAGAAAATGCTCGAACACATTGTCCCAGTACTCAGCGGCAAAATTAATTTTGTGCAGTTTTATGCCGAGCTTGTCACACACGGCTTGTGCGTCAGCCAGATCGTCTGCGGCGGTGCAATACTCCTCGCCGTCATCCTCCTCCCAGTTCTTCATGAACAGGCCTTCAACCTGGTAGCCCTGCTGCTGCAGTAGCCACGCGGAAACGGAAGAATCGACGCCGCCGGACATTCCGACGATTACTTTTTTCTGGCTGTTGTCAGACATGACGCACTCTTGATTACAGTAAAACAGGCGGCGCATTCTATCATGGAGTCACGGTATGCGCACCCTTGTGAAACGGCCAGTTAAACGGCGCCACCAGCTGTAGCGGGTAGCGCACGCCCTGTTGCCACAGCCGCACGCTCTCCGCGACCAGCGGCGAACGTAGCTGATCGGACGCAAGAATTTGCTCGGGTGCCAGCCACCAGCAGCAATCGATATCGCTGTCGAGCGGCGTGGTCACGCACGGCGCTGGCAGATCAACGCCAAAGAGAAACCGCACAAAAGGTGTATTATCCGGCGCAATCCACTGCTGCACGCCAAGAAAATAGTGCAGCTCTGCATGGATGCCGGTCTCTTCATACAATTCGCGCAGCGCCGCTTCCTGCAGCGTCTCATCCGCCTCGAGATGGCCCGCTGGCTGATTCCAGGTCACGCGTCCGGCGACACGCTCCTCAACCACCAGCAGTTTACCCTGCGCCTGTACCAGACAGGCGACGGTTACATGAGGTTTAAACATCGTTCGCTCGCTCTGATTAACCTGCGGTTATTGAAACTCAGCGCTGATATCGCGCCACTCGCCGGGAGCAAGCTCATTAAGCTGATGCTCTCCCAGCGCAAAGCGAATCAGACGCAGGGTCGGAAAACCGATATGCGCCGTCATGCGTCGTACCTGCCGGTTGCGCCCTTCATACAGGGTGATTTTCAGCCAGCTGGTGGGGATGGTTTTGCGTTCACGCACCGGTGGCGTGCGCGGCCAGAGCCACTCCGGCTCGCTGACCGCTTCGATACCCGCCGGCAGCGTTATGCCGTCGTTAAGCTCAACGCCGCTGCGCAGCCGGGATAAATCTGATTCCTGCGGCACGCCCTCGACCTGAACAAAGTAAATTTTCCCCGTGCGCCTGCCGGGCTGAGTAAGCTGCGCCTGTAACGCACCATCGTTAGTCAGCAGCATCAGCCCCTCACTGTCGCGATCCAGACGGCCTGCCGCGTAGACGTCGCTGACCGGAATAAAGTCTTTCAGCGTGCGGCGTCCGGCGTCGTCGCTGAATTGCGGCAGGACATCAAAGGGTTTGTTAAATAAAATCACGCGGCGCGGGCCGGTCGGGCGTGCCGGGCGGCGCGCAGCGTGGCGTGACGCCGCGGTGCGTTTAGGTGGGTGAATTTTCTGAGATGTTTTTCGCATGAGCTTTGCAGTAAGTAACAATCAGCGCATTATAACGCGAAATTACGGTGATTGGCGTAGGGGAAATATTCAAGTAGTATTGACCCGCATCTTACAAATCATTAACAAAAAATCGCTCGAAGGAGAGGTTAATGGAAAGCAAAGTAGTTGTTCCGGCAGAAGGTCAGAAAATCACCCTTGATCAGGGCAAACTGAATGTCCCGCATAACCCAATCATTCCTTACATCGAGGGTGATGGTATCGGCGTGGACGTTTCCCCGGTCATGCTGAAAGTGGTTGATGCTGCCGTGAAGAAAGCCTACAACGGCGAGCGTAAAATTTCCTGGATGGAAATCTTTACTGGTGAGAAATCAACAGAACTTTACGGCCAGGATGTCTGGCTGCCGCAGGAAACCCTGGATTTAATCAAAGAGTATCGCGTTGCCATTAAAGGCCCGCTGACCACCCCGGTTGGCGGCGGTATTCGCTCGCTGAACGTGGCACTGCGTCAGGAGCTGGACCTCTACGTCTGCCTGCGTCCGGTACGCTACTACAAGGGCACGCCAAGCCCGGTCAAACGTCCGGAAGAGACCGATATGGTGATCTTCCGTGAGAACTCCGAAGATATCTATGCCGGTATCGAATGGAAAGCGGGTACGCCGGAAGCGGATAAAGTGATCAAATTCCTGCGTGAAGAGATGGGCGTGAAGAAAATTCGCTTCCCGCAGCAGTGCGGTATCGGCGTGAAGCCGTGCTCGGAAGAGGGAACAAAACGCTTGGTCCGTGCGGCGCTTGAATACACCATCACTAACGATCGTGATTCGCTGACGCTGGTTCACAAAGGCAACATCATGAAGTTCACCGAAGGTTCTTTCAAAGACTGGGGCTACCAGCTGGTGAAAGAGGAGTTTGGTGGTGAGCTGATCGACGGTGGCCCGTGGATGAAATTTAACAATCCAAATACCGGCAAAGAGATCATCGTTAAGGATGTGATTGCAGATGCTTTCCTGCAGCAGATCCTGCTGCGTCCGGCAGAGTATGACGTGATTGCCTGTATGAACCTGAACGGCGACTACATCTCTGACGCCCTGGCGGCACAGGTTGGCGGTATCGGTATCGCACCTGGCGCAAACATCGGTGACGAGTGCGCGCTGTTTGAAGCCACGCACGGGACTGCACCAAAATATGCGGGTCAGGATAAAGTGAACCCGGGTTCAGTGATCCTGTCTGCAGAGATGATGCTGCGCCACATGGAGTGGTTTGAAGCGGCTGACCTGATTGTTAAAGGCATGGAAGGCGCAATCGCGGCTAAAACCGTGACCTATGACTTCGAACGTCTGATGGATGGCGCTAAGCTGCTGAAATGTTCAGAGTTTGGTGACGCGATCATCAGCAACATGTAATCTGCTTCAGGCAGAGCGCAAAACGGGAGCCAGTGGCTCCCGTTTTTTTATTCGCCTGTTGTATCGTTCTGACGCAGCGTCTCATCGCGCGCCTGCGACAGGCGCCAGAAATCGTGGCCGCCCGGATGCTGATAAATCCGCAGGGCAAACTGTCCGACGATGGCATAGATATACTCAAATATCGCTGACTGTGAATCTTCGTAATCAGCCCACATGACGGAAGAGGTAAAGCAGTAGACCTCCACCGGTAACCCTTCCGGTGAGGGTTTAAGTGCCCGTACCACGATATACATATCTTTCTTAATATCATCGCGCTGCGTCAGCCAGGCGGTCAGATATTTACGAAATAGGGTCAGATTGGTCAGGCCATTTTCGGCAAACCAGCGGTCGCCTGGCGCGCTGGGTTCACGTCCATCCATCAGCACGGAAAGCTGCTCACTGACCCCGCGTATCTGCATCATCTGCTGCACCAGCTCATAGTCCAGAAAGCGAATGGAGGTCTGGTCAAGATAGAAGCTGCGCATGATACGCCGCGCGCCGGAGGAGAACATCGCCTGCCAGTTGGTATAGGTTTCAGTCAGAAAATTTTTCGTGGGGATACGCGACAGCGTGTTATCCCAGTTGCGAATAGTAATGGTGTGCAGCGCAATATCGATGACCTCACCACTGATGCCGTTATCCGGCATCTCAATCCAGTCGCCGAGCTGCAGCACATCATTTGATGAAACCTGAATGTTGGCCACCAGCGACAGCAGCGTGTGCTGAAATACCAGCATCAGAACGGCTGCCACCGCACCCAGACTGGAAATAATAATTACCGGCGACTTATTCGACATAATCGCCAGGATCATGATCGCGGAGAGAATGTGCACCAGAATCTTACCGATCTGGATATAGCCTTTGATCGAGTGATTTTTACGCCGCGACTTTTTGGTATAGGAGATGTTGATGATCTCCAGCACTTCCGTAAAGAACAGCGAAAGATAGATAAAGAACAGAATGCCGCAGATGGTCTTGACCGCAATCTGCAGATGCTGCGGCAGACCCGGCATAAACTGCAGCAGATAGTAGACGATAATGACCGGGATAAAATTAGAGAGTTTTTCCGACAGGCGGACATCTTTATCCAGCGGTACCTGATTTTTATGCGCGCTGAAAAAGACTTTACGCACCACCTTTACCACAAAAAATTTACAGATAAAGTGCGCAATCATCGCCGCCGCGACCAGCAGCAGCAAGCTGACGGTTGCCGCAAGCGCCGTGTCACCGGCAAGAAAATTCTGGAATGTATAGAAGTAGCTCATGTTAATCAGTAGCCGGTCCGGGATGGCGGGAATTCAAGCATAAAGCCGTACGGGGCGATAAGCGACGCGTGCGCAATTGCGGTCTCAGTCAGAAAATAGTTCAGCACCGCTGACTGCGGCTGCAGTTATACCACTAAGCCCCCCTGACTGACGAGCGGCATCAGATAATTACCCGTGCCATCCGCGCGCTGGCCAGTCGCATAGTTTGAAGCAGTTAACATCCTGAACCGGATAGCCGTGCCTTTTGCAGCAGAAGCCGCTATCGTCAGCGCTCAGTATCGGGGGAGAGACTATGCAGGGTATCGTGAAGTTTGTGAAAGGCTGGCTGCTTTTTTCACTGCTGTGGGGCGTGTTTATGTGGTTTGTCTCCTGGCAGGCGCAGGGAAAAGAGCCGGGCATGGCCGTGGTAATGAGTCTGTATGCGGGATTGATCTATCAGGCGCTGCGTACCATGGTAGCGCGATATAAAGCACGACGCGCGGCGGCGTAAGTGCAGGAACAGCGGGGCCGGCTGGCCCCGCTGACCAGATTATTTGCGGCCCAGCAGGAAACCGACGATCACGCCGATGCTGGCAGCCACGGCCAGACCCGTAGTCGGATTGTCACGGACCGACCTCACCACGCAATCAGCTGCATCCTGTACGGCATAGCTCGCCTGCGCCGGATAGCGCCGTGCTGCACCTTTTGCCTGATGACGGGAAGAACCCGTCAGTTCGCCAAATTTCTCCTGAACTGCACCTGCTGCTTCATTCAATTTTGCTTCCGCTTTGTCAGTCATGTTGACTCCCTGATAGTGGTGAATGTCACTTTCAGCGTAGTCAGAGAATGATGGACCGGCAACCCGACAGCGGTAAAGGTTATGTAACAATCTCTGTTTAACAATGTTTGTTCAGGAACGGTTTACCCCTGACGGCAGCGCCATGAGGGGTACCAGCTCACCAGAAAATGGCGTAAATGGTCACAACACCACTCAGCATCCTCAGGCTGCTGGCAGTAGAACCGGACGGTCACTTTTTCATAGCGCTGCTGGCGCAGGTGCAGCGGCGACCAGCCCCAGTCCAGCACGGTGCGCGCATAGTTGACCAGCGAGCCGGCAGGCATCTCATGCTGACTCTCCTGACAGCCGAGATAGTGCTCAAAGCGCGCTTCCAGCTGTTCTGCTTCATCATGCGTATGCGGTACATCCGGACGAAAAGCGATGTCAATAAAACCGCAGACGCTGTCTTCACGCTGCTGACGATCGCAGGCGAGCGTCATAAAGAGTCCCTCCTGCAGATTCACCTCTTCCAGCAGCCGGCGCATATTTTCAGAATCGTTACCCGCTTTAATTTCGTCGATCCGCTCAGGCTGCTGCGTCAGATCAAACCCGCAGGGATTGACTGAGCCATCTTCATTGGTGGTGGCCGGGAAGGGGAAATCGATGTAGCCGTTATTATCGAGACTCTTTTCCATTATCGGTATCTGCCGCAAGCGTAAACCCTGACAATAAACTATCCTGCGGCGGGGTGCACGGGCTAAGGACACTGCCAGGTGATCATGGTGTTTTCGTAAGGATTGATAAGCCGGAACTGTTTATCGCTCAGGCGCTGGGCATAAAAACCTTCAGTCGTAACGGCAGAGGGGATATAGCGGAAGCGGTCAGTGGAGTGGAGCGGGCCGCTGCTTACTGTGACGTTGTCACTTCTTACAGAGAAAGCGGTCGCCAGATCAAAAATCCAGGCGTGAGTACTGCCCAGCGATTGACCATAAATCGTGGTCACCTCACCAGGACAATCCACTCCTTTTGGCGTCGAACTACAGCCTGTCAGCGCAATAATAATGATGAAATAAGTCAGTTTTAACATGGTCCTGATCCTGGTTCTTTCCCTGTCTGACAGTGGCACGATAACGCGTATCGCTTATATGAGCATAGCAGGTCTGGCTGCACTTCCCATTTGCATTTTGTTTAACTGTTAAGCGGTAAGCAGGTCAGGGGGGTGACTTTGGTAGCAGATAAACGGTATTCTTGCCAGCGCAGTGCANAAAAAGACAGGGTAAATGAATGAGAGAAGAAGAAGCCAGCTTAATGATTCTTCAGCAGGCGATAGATCAGCTGGACGCCGATAAGAAAAAACAGGTCATAAACTGTGTTGCGGCGATCCACGATGTGATGCATAAATTCGATCCAGAAGATGCCGGACTGGCACTCATGCTGGTGGCGGCTCAGGTGGCCGCAGAGTAAGCTTCAGGCCGATGCAATATCGGCGTTATTTCTGCTTTATCACTATGTAGCCGTCCGGCGTGCCTGCTCTGATGCGCGGCACGCCATGCATTAATCTGTTTCCCGCTATGTTACCCTGCAAGTTACGACATTAAACTCAGGTGAAAAACAGCATGAAAATTCTGGTTATAGCCGCGGGACTGCTGGCGTGTCAGGTTGCGCCGGCATGGAGCGAAAGTGAATTTCAGATCACCTGTCCGGGGCGGGCCACGATGACGGTATCCCGCGCCAGTTACGGACTCAGCACGCTGATGTGGCCGAAACGGCATTTTCAGGTGGCCGCGGGACAACAGCGCCTTCACCTCGAAGGGGGCGACAGCGTCGCCATCACGCGCTTCCGCAACGGCGACCGACTGGTCATTAATAAAGAGAGCGGTGAAACCTTTTTCGTTTATGCGCAGAGCGACAAACTGGTTCCCTGTCAGCGTTCAGTAAAGCGCGATGCCGCTATCGTCTCTCTCGATCGTTATGACGATCGTCAGCACGCCTCTTCATAACACCGCACAGGAACAACACCATGTCACTCAGCGTCACCGACAGCGTCACTGCGCAGGATCTCGACGACATCAGACAGGGTCTTAACGCGTTCAACAGCCGCTTTATTGATGTCAGCGAGATCAAAGCGCTGGGCGTGTTTATTCATGATGCAGATGGCGGGAAAATAGCAGGCCTGACAGGATCAACCTGTGGTAACTGGCTGCGTATCGACATGCTGTGGGTCAGTGACGCGCTGCGCGGGCAGGGCGCCGGCACCCGGCTGATAACGGCGGCAGAGAACGAAGCGCGGGCGCGGGGCTGCGTCTATGCGCAGGTGGATACGGCAAGCTTTCAGGCGCGTCCGTTCTATGAAAAACAGGGTTATCAGCTCCGGTTCAGCCTGGATAACTATCCGCGTCATCATCAGCGCCACTATCTCACCAAAGCTCTCTGATTACAGCAGCGGCTGCTGTCGCAGATCCAGCGGCGACTGCTCCGCTTCGTCAATCGCTGCCAGCCAGCCGGACAGATCAGTCTTTACCCATGAAAGGTGACCCCGCGTGGTGCTCATCAGCACCACATCGGGCCGCAGCGTGCGGTAAAGTTCCAGCGACTGCTGCAGCTCGGCAGGATTACTGTCAGGCTTGAGCACGCTGATCCAGCGGTTGTAGTCGCAGGTGAGGGTGTCGCCGACAAACAGATAGGTCTGCCCGAGCGGGGAGTGGTAAAGATAGCTGCTGCTGCCCGGCGTATGGCCCGGCGTTGGCAGCAGATGGAAGTCGCCAAAATGCACCTCCCTGCGGGTAAAGGTTTCATCCGGCTCAACCACCAGGCTAACCGGACCCAGTGAGCGGCTGTGGCAGTAAAGCGCACTGCTGAAGCGCTGCTGAATAAGGCGTGCTCCCGGCGCCGCCTCATGCCAGTGCGTAAGATAGTGACGAATAACGCCACCCGCCTCTGCCAGAAACTCATGATCGAGCGGATTCTCAACCCGGCCAATCAGCAGGTTGCCGCGTGGATGCCGCAGCATAAAGCCATGCATCATCAGGTCATTAGCGGTCTCTTCAGCGGGAAATTCCGGCGTGGAGATCCATAAGTCTTCATAAAGCGGCTTCAGAGGGCGATCTCCTGCATGTAGTCTTATCGCAGCACCGGATGTCCGGTGATGCTGAGCCGCGCGTTACCGGCATTTACATCAAGCGTAGCATGCGCACCCAGCGGCAGCGTGACGGTATCAGGCGCGTGTCCAAACGCCAGATCGCTTATCACCGGCAGCTGATACTCATCGCGCAGGCGCTGCCAGACCGTGTCGAAACCGAAGCCGTTATCATAGGCGCTGAGAGAGGTACTGGTAAAACTACCGGTAATAATCGCCTGCTGACGTGCCAGAATGCCGCACTGCTGCAGCTGCAGCAGCATGCGTTCGATGCGAAACGGATGTTCATTAACATCTTCAATCACCAGAATGCCGTCTTCAATCTGAGGCAGCCACGGGGTGCCAATCAGCGTGCAGATCATCGCCAGGTTACCGCCCCACAGGCGGCCCTGCCAGCTGCCGCAGTCCGGGCTTTCGCTCTGCCAGTCCACTTTCAGTTCCGGAGAGGAAACGGCCTGCCAGAAATGGTGTTCGGTAAACGCTGAAACGGGATCCGCGCCGAAATTACCGGCCAGCATTGGGCCGCTGAAGCTTATCAGGCCGGTCTGCGCCAGCAGCGCCAGCTGAATAGCGGTAAAGTCACTGTGGCCGCACAGCGCAACCGGCTCACTGTTCAGACGCTGCGCGATACCGCGATAATCCAGCTTGTCCAGCAGGCGGGTCGCACCGTAGCCGCCGCGCACCGCCAGAATAATATCCGGCAGCGTGTCTGACGCCGCCAGCGCATTGATATCCGCCAGGCGTTCTGCGTCCGTACCGGCAAAGCGCTGAAAGCGGCGGGCAACCACTGCGCTATTCTCCACCCGGTGGCCTGCATGCTGAAGCCGCTCAATGCCGCGCCGGGCAGCGTCCTGGTTGTGGCAATAGCCAGAAGGGGCGATTAAACGAAAGGAACGGGCTGGGTGCATTACGCTTTTCCTGCTCTCTGCTTATGTGTCCATAGTGACAAACTGCGTGAACGGCGTCACGACAGCAAAATGAATTTTGTCATTTTCAGAATAACGGTAGTTTTACTGCCGGCCGTCATGGCTATGATAGCCTGCGCCTCTCTTATAGCGGAACCTGAAAAACAGTGAAATTTCGACTACTTATGCTCTCTGCTTTACTGCTGGCAGGCTGTGCCAGTGAACCGGAAAAACCCAGAGTGCCTGAGCGCAATACGCCTCTCACTCAGGCTCCGCCCTCAAAAATTAATGATGCCTGGGCGCTGTTTACAGAAGATGCTGCCACTCATTATGGCGTTGATGAGAAGTTAATCAGCGCCATTATCAGTGTCGAATCGGGCGGTAATCCTGCTGCAGTGAGCCGCTCTAACGCGGTGGGCCTGATGCAGATCAAGGCCTCGACGGCGGGGCGCGAAGTTTATCGCGTGCAGGGCCGTCGCGGGCAGCCCTCAACGGCCGAGCTGCGCGATCCGGCTAAAAACATCGATATTGGCGTCGCCTATCTGCGTATTCTGCAGGAGTCGGCACTGGCCGGTATCCGCGATCCGCTGACGCTGCGCTACGCCACCATTGTCTCCTATGCCAACGGAGCCGGCGCGCTACTGCGCACCTTCTCACGCGATCGCGACCGCGCCATTGCGATGATTAACGCGATGTCGCCGGATGAGTTTTACCAGCATGTGCAAAACAAACATCCGGCCGCGCAGGCACCGCGCTATCTGTGGAAAGTGACCACCGCCTACCGCACTATTGGCTAGCGCGGTGCGCGCAGCTTAACGCTGCGCGCTCTGTGCCGGTGCTTCATTGGATGCATCGCTGAGATTAATACGCGGCAGCACTCCACCGGTAAACTCGACGCGGCGCATCGGGAAGGCGAAGCGGATCTGCTTCTGCTCCAGCTGCGCCATCAGCTGCAGGTTAATCTCCTGCTGAATATCCATGTAAACATTGTAATCCGCGCTCAGCACAAAATAGACCACTTCAAACGTCAGCTGCGACTCATCAAACGAGAGAAAGTGCGCCCGATCAAAACGGGTATTGGGCACGCCTTCGATAATCGTTTTCACCATGCCGCCAATCTGCCGCACTTTCTCCGCCGGTGTACCGTAGTTAATGCCGAACTTAAACACGATGCGCCGCTGCTGCATACGTTTGTAGTTGTGGATCGTCTGCTGTAACAGAATGGTGTTAGAGCAGACGATCTGTTCGCCGCCGAGGCTGCGCAGACGCGTGGTTTTCAGGCCAATATGCTCAATGGAACCTGCGATATCGCCGAACACAATAAAATCACCGTGCTCAAACGGTTTATCAAAGCCGATCGCCAGCGACGCAAACACATCGCTCAGCACGGTCTGAATCGCCAGTGCAATGGCGATACCGCCGACGCCTAAACTGGCCACCAGTGCGGTAATGTCGATCCCCATGTTGGAGAGGATCGCCAGCAGCATCATTACCCATACCACCACCCGCAGCAGAATGCCGAGGATCACGGTGGTGACCGGATTACGCACGTGCAGCGGATCGCGCAGCATGCTTTTCAGCCATAAACGGATGCCGCAGTCAATCCACAGCGTGAACTGCAAAATCAGCGCGAGGAACCAGCTGTGGGCAATCGCCACGCTCCAGTTGGCTGGCAGGTCCGCAAACTTCAGCGAAATCAGCAGGGAGAAGATCAGCAGCAGCGACTGGCTGGTGCTGCGCAGGATCTCAACAAGGATGGCGGTGAAGCGCACATGGCGCTGTTCGCTGTAGCGGGCGATACGATTTGAGACAAAGCGGATAGCGGTGCGCAGCAGCCACCAGACGATAAGAGTACCAAAGAGGATGATGGCGCTATTGATCCAGAGGGTTTGATTAAGAAAAATGCGTTGCCAGCCAGAGGCTGAAAGCCAGTTTTCCATGGGGGAGTTTCTCCTTGCCGGGCGCTGGTTAAAATAAAGGGCAAGGAGAAGCATAGCCTGTCTGAGATATCCTGCAGGCGTAACGGCAGTTACTGAAAGCGGCTCGCCTTATCGCGTGCCAGCCGTTCAAGCGCGAAGATCACCTGCTGCAGCTGGCGCTCCTGCACGGGTTCAATGGCGGTGAAACGAAAGCTTAGCCGCGGTATCACGCAGGCTTCGCCTTTACGGACTACGCTGCGCTCGCCAATATGAAGCAGCTCTGCGGTGACCTCAAACTGGCCAAATTCACCCAGCTCAACCCGCAGCTGGCTGAACTTATCTCCCCGGGCAAGGCCCTCCGGCAGCGGCCCTTCCGGCAATACCCCGACCCCGCCCAGCGAAAGATCCTGCAGGCGAAAGCGCGCCTGACTGCCGTCCGGCCACTGGGTGTAACACCAGAAAACCGGCTCCAGCGGGGCGTTGATGCGGAAAAATTCGCGGCGCTGGATTTGCCAGGCGCACGCCGGCAGCGGCGCGCTGAATGCGGGTAAGCCTTCATACTCAACCAGCGTCAGGGCAGCGAGGGTGAACTCAATTTTGGCGCCGTAGGTTTCGGCGCAGACGCTGAAGTCGGGACTCTCCAGCACCCACTCATTGCTCAGCGCATTGCTGCCCAGATCGAAAATAATGCACTCCTCATCGGCAACCAGCAGGCGGCTGATAAACTGCCCGCGATTAAACGTTACCATCAGCGGAGTTTGGTAGCGCGACAGATCCCTCATCACATTCAAAACCGCTAACGTACCCCGCTTGAGATACTGTTCGTTATCGGCATCTTTCACATCCTGCTCCCCGCTGCTGCGCATATCATCGTTATGCGACGATTATCGGCGTAACGCTCTGAATCTTTAGCGGCTGGCTGATGATTAAAGCGGCAGTTGCGCTGCAGGGAAAAAAATCCCGTCTATACTTATCGCAGTGAACACCTTGATTCATAACGTAAGGAGCAACAAATGGGTATTCTTTCATGGATTATTTTTGGTCTGATCGCCGGTATTCTCGCTAAGTGGATTATGCCAGGTAAAGATGGCGGCGGCTTCATCCTGACTGTGGTACTGGGTATTATCGGTGCGGTTGTCGGCGGCTGGATCAGTACCCTGTTTGGTTTTGGCAGAGTTGACGGGTTTAACTTCGGCAGCTTTGTTGTCGCGGTGATCGGTGCCATTGTCGTACTGTTTATCTACCGCAAAGTGCGCAGTTAATTCTGCCCGCATAAAAAAAACCGCGGCCCCGGGGCTGCGGTTTTTTTTCGGCTGTAGCCGGCGCGAAATTAATTCGCGTGCTGCAGCGCCGGCATATCAGGGATATCACTGGCGCTGTTACAGGTTTTTTCTTTCGGGCAATATTTATCCAGCAGCATCAGCGTCACGCCGTTGGTCCAGCCAAAACCATCCTGCAGCGGATATTCACCGCCGCCGCCGCCGCCCAGCTGCGCGCCCTCAACCACATATTTTTCCACCAGCTTATGCTCTTTGTCATAGGTCTGCTGGACGTTTTGCAGGAAGCGCTGGCCAATCTGTCGTGCCAGCTGCGGCTGGTTGTAATGCTCCAGCCCCTCTACCGCGACCCACTGCAGCGGAGCCCAGCCATTAGGCGCATCCCACTGCTGGCCATTATTGACTGTGGTTGTCACCAGACCACCAGGTTTAAGCAGCTGTTTTTCTACTGCAGAAGCGGTACGTTCAGCCTGCTTGTCTCCGGCCAGCTGCATATAGAGCGGGAAAAGAGCGGCCGCCGTCAGCTGGTTGTGAACCTGTTTTTTACTGAAATCGTAATCGGCATACCAGCCCTGTTTCTCATCCCATAGATAACGATTGATCGCGGCCTGGCGTTTTTCTGCCGCCGCGGCAAAGGCTTTCGCCTGGTCATCCTGTTTTGCCAGCCGGGCTGATTTTGACAGCGTCTGCTCCAGATGAAACAGCAGGCTGTTGAGATCGACCGGCACCAGCGCTGTGGTGCGGATGGAGGCGAGATTATGCGCATCGGTAAACCAGCGCGAACTGAAATCCCAGCCCGACGCCGCGCCGGCGCGCAGATCGCGCCAGAGCTGCGGTTTGTCACGTTCCGGGGTTTTTTCTGCTGTCTTCACATCGTCCAGCCAGGATTCTGTACGCGGCACGTCGCGCGCGTCCCAGTAGCGGTTAAGCAGGGTGCCATCGGAGAGTTTTACCACCCGCTTGCTGGCGTGGCCGGCCGCTACGCTGTCGCTGTCAGCCATCCAGTAGTCATACTCTTTCTGCAGCTGCGGCTGATAGTGCCGGTAAACCTCATCGCCTTTATGCGTGGCCAGCAGGTCTACCATCAGGCTAAAGAACGGCGGCTGCGACCGGCTGAGGTAATAGCTGCGGTTGCCGTTAGGGATATGCCCGTAGCGATCGAGTTCGGTGGCAAAGTTATCGACCATATCCTGCACGCGGTCCCAGTTACCGCTTTCCGCCAGGCCCAGCATGGTGAAATAGCTGTCCCAGTAATAGACCTCGCGGAAGCGCCCGCCCGGCACAACGTAAGGCTTCGGCAGCGGCAGCAGTGAATCATACTGGCTGGCATCAGGCGTGCTGCGCGTCAGCACCGGCCACAGGCCGTTGATATGCTCACGCAGGCTCTGCCCGGCGGGCGGTACATATTTGTCCTGCTCTTTGGGCAGGGTAAAGTTCATGTCAACGAAGCGTTTAAGATCAAAATTGCGCTGCTTCTTTTGCATCTGCCAGTCAGCGAGAATCGAGGCGGGATCGTATTTCGGGATCGCGTCAGCAAAGGTTTTCTGATCGGGATAGAACTGCGCTTTCTGCACGGCGCTAAAGAGCGGACCCAGACGTACATCGGGCGGCTGCGGCTGCTGGCTCAGCATCCGGCTTCCGGTTTCGGCATGGGCCAGCGTGCTGGTTGCCAGCAGGGCAGTGGTAAGCAGCAGAGAGAGGCGCGCGGGCATCAATATGACATTTTTTCTCATCGGTTTTTCTCCTTGTCCGAAAACGTGGTGCGCTAACGTATTGACCACTCAAACAACTTTAGTCGCTATCGCGCTGGCTGGCGCTGCAGGGCGATGGAAATGTGAAGCGCTGCCGGGTAATTACGTGGGAAATTGTTGCCGCTGACGGTTTTTTACTTGCTCCGCCGCGCGGTTTACCGGAGGCTGAAAGAAAATAAGGAGGCGTATGAAGATTATCTGGTATCACCCGTCAATGGAGGCGCAGCGCTGGCTGACGGGACTCGCCCGGCGGCTGCCGGACGCGGAAATCCGGCTGTGGCAGCCGGGCGATAATGGCCGTGCGGATTATGCCGTTGTACGTTCGCCGCCGGTGGAGATGCTGGCGGAGCGTAGCCTGAAAGGGCTGTTCGCGATGGGGGCGGGCGTTGATGAACTTCTGCAGCAGCAGCGTCAGCACCCTGACAGGCTCAGCGCGCAGGTGCCGCTGTATCGCCTTGAGGATACCGGCATGGCACAGCAGATGCAGGAGTATGCGAACTGGTGCGTGCTGGGCTGGTATCGCCGCTTTGCTGACTATCAGCGCCAGCAGCAGGCGCACTGCTGGCAGCCGCTGCCGCTGCCGGCGCGTGACGCCTTCACCATTGGCGTGCTTGGCGCGGGCGTACTGGGCCGCAGCGTGCTGGAGAGCCTGCAGCAGTGGGGATTCCCGCTGCGCTGCTGGAGTCGTACGCCGAAGAGCCTGCCTGGCGTGCGCGCCTTCCACGGTGCCGCCGCGCTGCACGACTTTCTTGCCGGCTGCCAGGTCGTGATTGATCTGCTGCCCGCCACGCCGGAAACCACCAATCTTGTTAACGCTGATTTCCTGCGCGCGCTGCCGCACGGCGCATATTTTCTTAACCTGGCGCGCGGCGCGCATGTGGTTGAAGCGGATCTGCTGGCAGCGCTCAACAGCGGGCAACTTGCCGCCGCCGCGCTGGATGTCTTTCAGCAGGAGCCGCTGCCGGCGGAAAATGCGCTCTGGCAGCATCCGCACGTTACCCTCACGCCACACAGTGCTGCCATTACGCTGCCGGAGCAGGCGATGGACGCCATCGCCAGCGCGATTCAGCAGCTGGAAAAAGGGCAGCAGCCCCCGGGGCGCGTGGATCGCCAGCGCGGCTATTAACTTATCTCAGAGGAGCAAACTATGTATCCCGTTGATCTGCACATGCACACCGTTGCCAGCACGCACGCCTACAGCACGCTGCACGACTATGTCGCCCAGGCGAAACAGAACGGCCTGAAGCTATTTGCCATTACCGACCACGGCCCCGATATGGCGGATGCGCCGCATCACTGGCATTTCATTAATATGCGCATCTGGCCGCGGGTTGTTGACGGCGTCGGGATCCTGCGCGGAATTGAAGCGAACATTAAGAACCAGCAGGGTGAAATCGACTGCAGCGGGCCGATGCTGGATGCCCTGGATCTGATCGTGGCGGGCTTTCACGAGCCGGTCTATACGCCGCGCGATAAAGCGCACCATACTGAGGCGATGATCGCAGCGATGGCAGGCGGGCTGGTGCATATCATCAGCCATCCGGGCAACCCCAGGTTCCCGGTGGATATCCGCGCCATTGCTGAAGCCGCGGCCCACTACAACGTGGCGCTGGAGATCAATAACTCCTCGTTTACCCATTCGCGTCCGGGCAGTGAACCTAACTGCCGCGCGATTGCGGAGGCGGTGCGCGAAGCGGGCGGGTGGCTGGCATTTGGCTCCGATTCCCACACCGCCTTTACGCTGGGACATTTTGAGCACTGCCTGCGCATTACGCGCGAGGTGGATTTCCCTGAAGATGGGGTGTTAAATGTCACGCCGCGCCGCCTGCTCGACTTTCTGGAGCAGCGCAGCGGTAAACGGATCGCGGAATTACTGGATTTTTAATGTTGTAGTGAGGAATGCTGCCAGATGAATGAGTTTTCTATGCTTTGCCGGGTGATCGGCTCCCTGTTTAACCGTCAGCCCCAGGATCCGCTGCTGATGCCGCTGTTTACGCTGCTGCGCGAAGGCAAAATGCAGGCACAGTGGCCGCTGGAGCAGGATGCGCTGCTGACGCGTCTGCAGCAGAGCAGCGATCCGCAGGCGCTGGCAGCGGATTACAACGCGCTGTTTGTCGGTCAGGAGTGCAGCGTGCCGCCTTACGCGTCACAGTGGCCGGAAGGCGCGCCGGAAACGGAGATCCGGGCGTTTCTCAGCGCGCGCGGCATGCCGCTCAGTGACGCGCCCGCCGATCACTTTGGCGTACTGCTGCTGGCGGCGTCGTGGCTGGAAGATCAGTCTGCAGAAGATGAATCTGACGCGCAGCGCGCGCTGTTTGAATCTTATCTGCTGCCGTGGTGCGGTGCGTTCCTTGGCAAAGTTGAAGCGCACGCCACCACGGCGTTTTATCGCACGCTGGCTGAGCTGAGCCGCGAGGCGATCCAGACAATGTATGATGAGCTGAGCGAAGACGATACGCCGCAGGCGTAATCGTTCCGCGCAGGGGGCGCTGCCGGAGGCGTTCGCTGCAGCTGCACAAAAGCAGTGACGTGCGGCTAAAGCCTGCAGACTCCGGCGGATGCAGGCTAAGCGAAGAGAGACTAACGCCGGCGCAGACGCGGAAAACGTGCGTGCATGCGCAGATTGCGCAGGTTAAGCACGGCAATGGCGGTGCCCAGCACCACCAGCGATGCGCCAAATACTTTGAAACTGTTCATGCTGTCGCCCAGCACCGTCACGCCCATGATGACAGCCAGCACCGGCGTCAGCAGCGAATAGGGCATGATCAGATTAACATTATATTTTTTCAGCAGGGCGTACCACAGCGTATAGGCAACAATCGAAGAGGCGATAGCGCTGTAAAGAATGCCGAACCAGCCGTGCCAGCCCGCCGCCTGCAGGGCGCTGAACTGATTCGACTCTGTCAGCCATGAGGCAGCGCCAACCAGCGGCACGGCGAGGAATGAGATCCAGCCGGTCAGCGTCAGCGGACTAATGGGCGGCGACTTTTTAACAATCATGTTGCTGACCGCCCAGCCAAACGCGCTGCAGAGCAGGATACAGAGTACCCACCAGGCGGGGATAGTCGGGCTGCCGGAGAGCACGGCCACGCCGCTCAGAGAGATAGCAATGCCGCACAGCTGCACCAGCCGCAGCTTCTCTTTCAGGATCGCCATCGCCAGCAGCATCGCAATGGGTGTGCCCAGCTGTACAACGATAGCTGCCGTACCGGCATCGGTATAGCGCATGCCGACAAACAGCAGCGAGAAATGCATAAAGCCAAAGGTAAACGCGAGGGTGATGAGCCACGGCAGCTGCGCGCGCGTAATACGACAAAAGGGCACCAGGATCAGAGCGACCACGACAAAACGCATCCACGTCAGAAACAGCGGCGGCAGCTCCAGAAGGCCCCACTTAACCGCCACGTTGTTAAACGCCCAGGTCGAAACCACAAACAGAATCAGAAAAAAATGCCGTACGGCCACGCTGTTATCCTTCACAGAAAAATGAACTTACGCTTAATAATGGCATGAAGCCTGCCGCACAGGACATACCAACCCGGCGGTTTAGCACTCAACAGCAAAAGCGCCGCTATATAATTACAACATACTATTATCCGGGCGCTATCCTGACATCAGCTTCTGCATAAGCATGTTGCGGAATAACATAAGACACGGCTGGCAATTGCTGTCACAGTAGCGCTTAACAGCGGACGCAGCAGAGGAGCCTGCCGGCAATGACGGAGCGTTATACCTTACCCCTGGCATTAATACAGCTTGAAGTTCCGCCCCCTCAGGTGGTGGCGAAAATTGGCGAACAGCCTGCGTGGTTTATTGACGCGCTGCAGCTGCAGGCGGATGACTATATTATCGTGCGTCCGCACCGGGGTGACGCGCTTCCCGGCTGGCAGGAGATTAGCGGGGCGATCCTTAGCGGCTCCTGGGCGATGGTGACCGATCACGCCGGATGGAGTGAGCGCACTGCGGCCTGGATACGCGGCGCAATGGAGGCGCAGCTGCCGCTGCTTGGCGTCTGCTACGGCCATCAGCTGATGGCGTATGCGCTGGGGGGGAGGTGGGTGATAATCCCCGCGGCTGGGAGCGCGGGCTGCAGACCGTCACGCGGACCGCTTCGGATGCCTGGCTGAACGGGCTGCCGGCGCACTTTTCCGCCTGGCTGTCGCACCGGCAGTCGGTACTGGTCCCGCCGCCGCAGGCCACGGTTCTGGCGCGCTCAGCGCTGGATGCGTGTCAGGTGTTACGCTACTCGCCGCAGGCATTTTCCGTTCAGTTTCATCCGGAGTTCAGTCGCGAGATCATGACGGCCTGTACACCGGCTGACGTACAGCCGGATAGCGCGGTAATGGGTGATACTGACTGGGCGCGTACGCTGCTGCAGCGCTTCTGGCAGCAGGTACGGCCCCGGGATCAGGAAGCGTCGCAGCGCTGACAGCGATAGACCCAGGCGGGCGGCATATTTTTCAGCACCCGCTGCCGCTGCCAGACAAAATAGCGCGACAGATCGTGCCGGGTGAGCGAGGTGTACTGAAACTGGACAAATACGCCCCGGGGCGCCAGCGCCTTATGCACCGCGCTCAGAATGGTATGACGCGTGGCCGCAGGCAGCGACAGCAGCGGCAGGCCGGAAAATACAGCGTCATACTCACCCTGCAGCAGCTCCGCTGAGTGTGCCTGAACCCGCATGCGCGGATCGTGCCACTGACGAAGTTCTGCTGCCAGCTGCGGATTAATTTCAAACACGTCAAGCTGCGCGGCCGGTACCATCCGTGACAGCAGCTGGCGGGTCAGCACGCCATCACCGGCGCCCAGTTCAGCCACCCGCAGGCTGCTATCCCACTCTACCGCATTGCACATACAGCGGCATAACGCCGCTGATGAAGGGGTGACGCTGCCGATTGTGCGCGGATCGCGAATAAACTGCTGTACAAAGTTCGCTTTGGCCCGCATTAGCATCATGGCTGAAGCCAGCATCTTTCTCTCCTGAATCTGTGGTCTGCAGGGTATTGACCACAGATAACGCTCAGGTTTCGCTTTAGCGCGGCAAAAAAGCCAAACTCAGAACATTCCGGCACAAGCGATTCTGTCCCGCTTTAACACCGATTTCCCGCGCCGGCTCACAGTTTCCCGTCTGCAGACCTGACAGGCTAAAAACGATCGCGCAATGTTAATCAACAGTTTAAAAGTTGTTAACTTCCATTCGCTCTGTAAGGGGAAATACCATGCGTTACGCTGCTCCGGGAGAACAGGGTTCTCTGATCACTCTGCAATCGCAGTATGGCAACTTTATCAACGGCGAGTTTACTGCGCCGGTTAACGGTCACTATTTTACCAACACCTCACCGGTTAACGGCAGCGCAATCGGCGAATTCCCGCGTTCCGATCGGGCAGATGTTGATAATGCGGTCGCGGCGGCTCAGGCGGCGGCAGAGCAGTGGGGCAAGACTTCACCGCAGGCGCGCTCGCTGGTGTTACTGAAGATTGCTGACCGCCTGGAGCAGAATCTGGAATATATCGCCGTTAATGAAACCTGGGATAACGGCAAGCCGGTACGCGAAACGCTGGCCGCTGACCTGCCGCTGGCGGTGGATCATTTCCGCTATTTTGCCGGCTGTGTCCGGGCGCAGGAAGGCAGCGCCGCTGAAATCGATGAGTTCACGGCCGCCTATCACTTCCATGAACCGCTGGGCGTGGTGGGGCAGATCATTCCGTGGAACTTCCCGCTGTTAATGGCCGCCTGGAAGCTGGCTCCGGCGCTGGGCGCAGGCAACTGCGTGGTGCTAAAACCAGCCGAGCAGACGCCGCTTTCCATCACGCTGTTTGTTGAGTTGATCAAAGATCTGGTCCCGCCCGGCGTCATTAACGTGGTGCACGGCTACGGCAAAGAGGCGGGCGAAGCGCTGGCATCGCATCCGGGCATTGCCAAAATCGCGTTTACCGGCTCAACAGCGACCGGCGGCCATATTCTGGAGCTGGCGGCAAAAAGCCTGATCCCGTCCACGGTGGAGCTGGGTGGAAAATCACCAAATATCTTTTTCGAAGATATCATGCAGGCGGAAGAGAGCTTTATTGAGAAAGCGGCAGAGGGTGTTGTGCTCGGCTTCCTGAACCAGGGTGAGGTCTGTACCTGTCCGTCACGCGCGCTGGTGCAGGAATCGATTTTTGAGCCCTTTATGGCGGCCGTAATGAAGCGCATCAAAACCATTAAACGTGGCGATCCGCTGGATACGGAAACCATGATTGGCGCTCAGGCGTCGCAGCAGCAGTTTGATAAGATCCTCTCTTATCTTGAGATTGCGCAGCAGGAGGGGGCGGAAGTGCTGCACGGTGGTAACGTCGAGCAGATTGGTGAGGCTTTCAGCGGCGGCTACTATATTCAGCCTACGCTGCTGAAAGGCAACAACAGCATGCGCGTATTTCAGGAAGAGATTTTCGGACCGGTGGTCGGCATACTGACGTTTAAAGATGAAGCGGAGGCGCTGGCCATTGCTAATGATTCGATTTACGGGCTTGGCGCTGGCGTCTGGACGCGGGATATTAACCGCGCATACCGTATGGGGAGAGCAATCAAAGCCGGACGCGTCTGGACTAACTGCTACCATCTCTATCCGGCTCACGCTGCGTTTGGCGGCTATAAGAAATCGGGCATCGGGCGGGAGACGCATAAAATGATGCTGGATCACTATCAGCAAACTAAAAATCTGCTGGTGAGCTATAGCACACAGCCGCTCGGGTTCTTCTGATTTTCGTACCGGCGGTCGCTGCAGAGGCTATATTTTCATACACCTGTCATCTTTGCAGGACAGGATATGAGAAACGCCTCTGCGCAAAGGAGAGATCATGAACGCAGGATATGACTATATGGAGCAGCACGATGAGGTGCTGGATGCGGTCGAACAGGATATTATCAGCGTTAATCTGCCCGCTTATGATGCGTTGCAGCACGCGCGCCAGCAGAGTGCCGAACGCGACGCCACACGGGAAATGTCGCTGCGCGCATAAGAAAGTGCTTTCAGAGTAATAAAAAATCCGCAGCCTGGTGCCGCGGATTTTTTACAGGGTCTGCTTCAGCGCTCTACTTTACGCAGGCAGAGCACTGATTGTGGATCTGCTGGAAGAAATCGTTACCTTTGTCATCGACCAGAATAAACGCCGGGAAATCTTCCACTTCAATCTTCCAGATCGCTTCCATGCCCAGTTCGGCATACTCAACGCACTCAAGGCTTTTAATACTCTGCTGCGCCAGTACCGCTGCCGGGCCACCAATACTGCCCAGGTAGAATCCGCCATGCTTATGGCAGGCGTCAGTCACCTGTTTGCTGCGGTTACCTTTGGCCAGCATCACCATGCTGCCGCCGTGTGACTGCAGCAGATCAACATAGGAATCCATCCGGCCCGCGGTGGTAGGGCCAAGTGACCCGGACGCGTGTCCTTCCGGCGTTTTGGCCGGACCGGCATAGTAGACCGGATGATCTTTGATGTATTGCGGCAGCCCTTCGCCATTATCGATACGCTCTTTAAGCTTGGCGTGGGCGATGTCGCGCGCCACAATAATGGTGCCGTTCAGCGACAGGCGGGTAGCGACCGGATAAGCGGAGAGCTGGGCCAGAATATCCTGCATCGGGCGATTAAGATCTACCTGCACCACTTCGCCTTCGCCCTGCTGGCGCAGCGCTTCCGGAATATAGCGTCCCGGATTATCTTCCAGCTTCTCAATCCAGATGCCATCACGGTTGATTTTAGCTTTGATGTTACGGTCAGCAGAACAGGAGACGCCCATGCCTACCGGGCAGGAGGCACCGTGACGCGGCAGTCTGACGACGCGAATGTCGTGAGCAAAATATTTACCGCCAAACTGCGCGCCCAGTCCGAGCTGCTGCGACGCTTCCAGCAGCTCCTGCTCCAGTGCGGTATCGCGAAACGCCTGACCGTGCTCGTTGCCTTCCGTTGGCAGAGAGTCATAGTAGTGCGTTGAGGCGAGCTTAACCGTTTTTAGCGTGCTCTCCGCAGAGGTGCCACCGATCACAAATGCAATATGGTAGGGCGGACAGGCAGCGGTGCCGAGCGACATCATTTTATCAATCAGGTAGTTTTTTAATTTTGCTGGCGTGATTAACGCTTTGGTTTCCTGATAGAGGTAGGTCTTGTTCGCTGAACCACCGCCTTTAGCGATGCAGAGGAACTTATACTCATCGCCATCCACGCTGTAGAGATCGATCTGGGCCGGCAGGTTGGTGCCGGTATTGACCTCTTTATACATATCCAGCGGGGCGTTCTGCGAATAGCGCAGATTATCTTCGATATAGGTGTTATAAACGCCCTGCGACAGCGCCGCTTCATCGCCGCCGCCGGTCCAGACGCGCTGGCCTTTTTTACCCATGATAATTGCGGTGCCGGTATCCTGGCAGGTTGGCAGTACGCCTTTGGCAGCGATTTCTGAGTTACGCAGAAACTGCAGCGCAACATACTTGTCATTCTGACTCGCTTCATCATCCGCCAGAATAGCGGCAACCTGCTGCTGGTGTGAGGCGCGCAGCATAAAAGAGGCGTCATGAAACGCCTGCTGAGCCAGCAGCGTCAGCGCTTCAGGTGCGACTTTCAGCACCTCCTCGCCCTCAAAGCTGGCGACCGAAACGTGCTCGCGGCTCAGCAGGTAATATTCAGTATCATCTTTGGCGAGAGGAAAGGGGTTCTGGTAATAGAAGGGTTTGTTCGACATGTTGGCTCACTTAGCTTCGTGTTGCCCGCCTGCGCGGCGGGCGGCAAATTAGGCGATCTGTGGTGCTATTTTCTCTCGCCAGCCCGTATCAGGAGCTGACTGGCGAGCATAGTAACACTGAAACAGGCTGACGCGGCTGCGTTTTTTAACATCAAAGCAACATCATCAGAACATCATAACCATCCAGGGATAAGCGATAACCATCAGCGCCACCAGGAAGAGAGCGCCAAAGATGGTGCCAAGCCGCCAGTAATCTTTGGTCGGCAGATAGCCGCTGCCGTAATAGATAGGGCTTGGGCCGGTACCGTAAGGGGTGATAATGCCCATCACACCCAGCGAGGTACACATCATCAGGCAGAACACCGGCATATTAATGCCTGGAATTGAGGCGGCGATAGTCAGCATGGCGGGCAGCAGGGCGGTGGTATGCGCCGTGGTGCTGGCAAACAGATAGTGCAGCAGATAAAAGGCAATCAGCAGCACCACTGCGGAGACCTGAGGATCGTAACCCTGTAGCAGCACCGCCCCCTCTTTGCCCAGCCAGGCAATAAAACCGACGCGTGCCAGACCATCGGCCAGCGCAACCAGCGTGGCAAACCAGGCAAAGGTGTTCCAGGCAGCTTTATTGCTGGTGATATCACTCCAGTTAAGTACGCCGGTCCAGAGCATCAGCACAATCACCAGCAGCGCGGCCATAGCGGGCTCGATCCATGCCGTTGCGAAAATCCACATCATCAGCGCCGCGACGACAAACAGCAGCAGCAGGATCTCATTGCGCGACAGGCGGCCCAGCTTTTCCAGCTCGGCGGTCGCCCAGCGCGGTACCTCATCATTGACTTTGACTTCCGGCGGATAGAGCCAGTAAGCGAGCAGCGGCATGGTGAGAATCAGCAGGATCCCCAGCGGCAGGAAAGCGAGGAACCACATACCCCAGCTGATATCGAAACCAATAACGCTCTTAACCAGGGCCAGCGCAAGCAGGTTAGGGGCCAGCGCAGAGAGAAACATCGAGCTGGTGATACAGGCTGCGGTAATAGCCACCCACATCAGATAAGAGCCGATTTTGCGGGCGCTGGGGTCATTAGGCTTAGAGCCATAGAGCGGCGGCAGGTTAGCAATAATCGGGTAGATAGTCCCGCCGCTGCGGGCAGTGTTAGACGGCGTAAACGGCGCCAGCAGCAGGTCAGCGAAAGTAATCGCGTAGCCCAGCGTCAGACTGCGGCGACCTAGATATTTCACCAGAATCAGCGCCAGCCGGCGGCCAAACTGCGTTTTATCGTAGCCGGCTGCAAACATAAAGGCGCCAAAAATCAGCCAGACCGTAGAGTTGCCGAAGCCGCTGACTGCCCATTTGAACGACTGCGCTGCCGTTTTGAATGCCGGGTCGGCCAGCTCTGCCGGGCTAAACAGCACCCACTGGCTAAACAGCGCGATGACCACCACACCGGTAAGCCCAATCACGGCGCCCGGCAGCGGCTCAAAAATCAGGCCGACGATCACACCGACAAAGATGGCGAAGAAGTGCCAGGCGTAGGGCTCCAGTCCGGCAGGCGTCGGCACCAGCAGCAACAGGAGTGCAACCAGTACCGGCAGGCAGAGCATCAGCAGGCGATTTTTTTTACCCGGTGCCGCAGGCGGCACTTTGGTGGGTTCATGCGATTGCGTTGATAGGTTCATAGTTTTTGTCTGCACGTTGAGAAGAATGCGATATCAGTACCGACGCCTTTATACCTGGATGATCCATTTTGCGGCATCAGTACAGGAAGTTCGTGACGCTTGCGTTAAAGCAGAAAGCAATTTTGTTTCGCGAATTATCTAATTTATGCCGCTATGATGCGATTAATTAAAATACCTATTTTGATCCAGATCAATAAAATAAAGCGCTTATTTTTATCTGCGTTATTTTCAGGGTGTTATGACGATTATTCAGAGCAGCACTAACGATATCATGCAGGGTGAGACGCGTTTTTTTCCGATACCTGACAGCTATTTCAATTTTAACACTATGAAATATATAGTTTATTTTTGTGAATTGAATTAACTTTGATTTTAATCAACTTTTGAACGAAACTTAGCGGAACGCGTTACGCTCCTTCCCTGCTGAAAATAGGCTTTCCTTATCGGTAATTTATATAACTAATGATATAAGTTATGTAACTAAATTAAATGTTATATTTACAGCATGAAGTCGGACCACTTTAATTATTTAACCGGTCACACTGCCAGGAATTGAATTTCATTTTTGATTTTCGGAGTCGCTTATCATGAACACGCTTACCCCGCTGCTGAAACCCCTTACCCTGCCTAAAGGTGCCGTGCTGAAAAACCGTCTGGTGATGGCACCCATGACAACCTGTACCGGCTATTACGACGGTGGCGTCACCAGCGATTTGGTTGACTATTATCGGGTGCGTGCCGGCACAATCGGCACCGTCATCGTAGAGTGTGCGTTTATCGATAATCGTGGTCCGGCATTTCCTGGCGCCATCGCCATCGACAGCGACAACAAGATCCCGGGACTGGCCAGAATAGCCCACGCGATCAAATCTCAGGGTTCTAAAGCTATCCTGCAGATTTACCACGGTGGCCGCATGGTTGAGCCGGCGCTGATTGGCGGGAAAACGCCTGTCGCGCCCAGCGCCATCGCCGCACCGCGCGAAGGGGCCACCACACCGCAGGCGCTGACCGCAGATGAAGTCGATGTCATGATCAAAAAGTTTGGTGATGCGGTGAACCGTGCCATCAAAGCGGGTTTTGATGGCGTGGAAATTCACGGTGCCAATACCTATCTGATTCAGCAGTTCTATTCGCCCAACTCCAACCAGCGCAGTGACAAATGGGGCGGCAGTCGCGATAACCGGGCGCGCTTTCCGCTGGAGGTTCTGGAAATCACGCATCAGATGGCCGATCGCTTCGCTGCCGCAGACTTTATTATCGGCTATCGCTTTTCACCGGAAGAGATTGAGGTGCCCGGTATTCGCTGGGATGACACCCTCTATCTGCTGGAGAAGCTCGCCGCGCGCGGCCTTGATTACGTGCACTTCTCCGTCGGTCAGCTGCTGCGTCCTTCCATTGTTGACACCAGCGACCCCACGCCTCTGATTACCAAATACATTGCGCAGCGTTCAGCGCAGCTGGCCCGCATTCCGGTGATTGGCGTCGGCGGCGTGGTGAATAAAGCGGATGCCGAGCTGGCGCTGGAGTCGGGCTTCGATCTGGTTGCCGTCGGGAAAGCCTGTATCGCCTGGCCCAACTGGGCGGACCGCATTATTAACAATGAGCACCTTGAACTTTACATCGACAGTAGCAAACGCGAGGAGCTGACAATTCCGGAGCCGCTCTGGCGCTTCTCGCTGGTGGACGCCATGATCCGCGACGTCAGCGACGGCCATCGCAAATATAAAGCCGGGGTGTATCAGGCGAAGGTAGAGGCGGAAGCGCTGAAGCTGAAAATCAACGTCACGCTGGATACCGATCGCATCACTGACATTGAACTGGTGCCGGATCCGGCGCTGGATGTTGACTTCACCAGTACGTTTGAAAGCCTGCGCGAGCGTATTCTGGTTGCAAACAGTCCGCACGTTGATGCGGTGACCGGGGCCACTACGCAAAGCGAGGCGCTGAAAAAAGCGGTGTCGCGTGCGCTGGCGACCTCCAGCAAAGAGTATGTGATTGAGGAAGGGGGCAACCCGAACGCGCCGGTCAATTACGACGTTGTGGTCATCGGCACCGGTGGCGCAGGTCTCGCGGCGGCTATTCAGGCGCACGACGACGGCGCCCGCGTGGTACTGATTGAAAAAATGCCCACCATTGGCGGGAATACCATTAAGGCGTCAGTGGGGATGAACGCCGCCGAGACGCGCTATCAGAAGCTGAAAGGCATTGAAGACAGCAAAGCGCTGTTTTATGAAGAGACGCTGAAAGGCGGTAAAGGTAAAAATAATCCGCAGCTGCTGCATGAGTTTGTCGAACGCGCGCCGGAAGCCATCGAGTGGCTGGCAGCGAAGCAGATTGAGCTTAGCGATATCACCATCACGGGTGGGATGAGCATTGACCGTACGCACCGGCCTGAAGATCGCTCAGCGGTAGGCGGCTTCCTGATCAGCGGGCTGGTGAAAAATGTTAATCAGCGCAATATTGAGGTGCTGCTTGAGACCTCAGTTGCTGAAATCCTCTGTGAAAACGGCGTGGTTACCGGGGTTAAGGTGGTAGATGAATATAACGACAGCCGCATTCNAAAAAGTGTGATTGTCGCCACCGGTGGCTTCAGCGCCAACCGGGAGATGGTAGTGAAGTATCGTCCGGAACTGGATGGCTTTGTCACGACCAACCACGCCGGAGCCACCGGCAGCGGCATCGCGATGCTGCAGCATATTGGCGCCGGTACGGTTGATATGGGCGAGATTCAGATCCATCCCACGGTTGAACAGACCACTTCTTATCTGATTTCAGAAGCGATGCGCGGCGGCGGGGCAATTCTGGTAAGCCAGGCGGGCAAGCGCTTCTATAACGAAATGGAGACGCGCGATAAAGTCTCGGCGGAGATTATTGCGCTGCCGGAGAAAAGTGCCTGGATCATCTTCGATGAGCAGGTGCGCCGTAATAACAAAGCCGCTGACGAATATATCGCCAAAGGATTTGTCATCAGCGCACCTACGCCGCACGAGCTGGCGGTTAAGCTCAATATGGACCAGGAATCACTGCAGGGTACGCTGGGTCGCTACAATGAGTGTGTGATTAACCAGCATGACGAAGATTTTGGCCGTAAAACGGCGCTGCGCCATCCGCTTAATCAGGGGCCTTATTACGCTATTCGCGTGGCGCCTGGCGTTCACCACACTATGGGTGGCGTCACCATCAACACGGAAACCGCAGTGCTGGATGCGCAGAATCAGCCGATCACCGGTGCCTGGGCTGCCGGGGAAGTGGTCGGCGGTATTCACGGCGCCAACCGCATCGGCGGGAATGCCGTAGCGGATATCATCATCTTTGGTATCAAAGCGGGGCATAACGCCGCTAAACTCGCCTTAGGTAATTAACCTGCACCGGTGTCCGTCTGCGCGGGCGCCGGTAGTAATGAGGCAATTATGGCTAACGAGGCAGGTGTCTACAGCTATTCAGCCGTTCAGATGGGATCGCCTGTGCTGCTGAAACTCTTTGAAAATAATGCCGCGCTGGCACAGCAGGTGTTTCGCCTGATTGCACAGCAGGAGAATCTGTTTACCGTCAACCGGGTGCAGTCAGAGGTTATGGCGATTAACCATGCTGCCGGCGAGCGGCCGGTGACGGTCAGTCCCGCAGTGTTTAATCTGATTCAGGTGGCCCATACGGTCAGCACGCTGCGGGACAGCGCGTTCAACTTCGCCATTGGTCCGATAGTTAAGCGCTGGAAAATTGGTTTTCAGGGCAACAGCGTGCCCGCAGCCGCTGACATCACCGCGCTGTTGCCTCTTACCAACCCGCATCAGGTCGTGCTGGACGCCGCGGCGCAGTCGGTTTATCTGCCGCAGCGCGGTATGGAGATCGATCTCGGTGCCATAGCCAAAGGCTATATTGCCGATCGGGTCCAGCAGTGGCTGCGTCAGCAGGGAGTGACGCAGGCGCTGATCAATCTTGGCGGCAATGTGCAGACGCTGGGTGCGCCCCCGCATGAACCGCAGGGGTGGCAAATTGGCCTGAAAAAGCCCTTTGCTGATGATAACGCTTTGCTTGGCGTAATCGAGGTGCGGGAGAAATCAGTCGTCACGTCCGGGATCTATGAGCGTTATTTTGAACAGCAGGGGCGCTGCTGGCACCATATTTTTGACCCGCGTACCGGCTATCCGCTGGATAATGAACTGTTAAGCGTGACGGTGATAAGTGACCGATCGCTGGATGGCGACATCTATACCACGCTGCTGTATGGCATGGGCACAGAACAGGGACTGAACTGGCTCGCCAGCCAGTCCGATATCGATGCCATTTTTGTCACCCGCGATCGGCAGATCGTCTGCTCGTCACCGCGTCACTACCGATTCCGGCCAGTTGATACCACATGGAAACTGCACTACTGACAATATTGCTGCAGCAGCGAGCGATATTCCGGCTGCAGACGATAGCGATAGACCGGACGTCCGGTGGCGCCATAATGAATGCTGGTAAACAGAATATTGATCTGCGCCAGCCAGATGAGGTATTTGCGGCAAGAAACGCGTGAAATATTCACCTCGGCAGCCAGCTCATCGGTGGAGAATTCCTGCGCGGGGTGCGCATCTATCCACTGACAGAGCGTGCGCAGTGTTTGTGGCGTCAGGCCTTTGGGCAGACGCTTATTATCGTGATGCGTCGCCGGATTGCCGTGGATCAGCAGATCGACGTCAGCCTGCTGATAGTGCTGATGATTATCCATCAGCGATTTTTTCTGCTGCCAGCTGGTCAGCGCCTCTTCAAAACGCGGAAACTGAAACGGCTTAATAAGGTAATCGACTACTCCGTAGTGCAGCGATGTTTTGATATTTTCTGCATCGGCCGCGGAGGAGATAATAATCACCTCTGTCGGGCTTTGCGCTTTCCGCAGCTCAGGCAGCAGCTCCAGGCCATTCTCCTGCTGCATATAGATATCCAGCAGCAGCAGATCGATCGGCGTATCGCTGTTGAATAAAAAATCGCGCGCCTGCTGCAGCGTTGCCGCCGTACCACAGCAGTGAAAACCGGGTACCTGACCGATAAAACTGCGGTTGAGTTCGGCAACCATGGCATCATCGTCAACCACTAAAACATTAATCATGCGGTTTAATTTCCTTTATCCCAGGGTAGCTGGACCAAAAATTGCGTGAATACGCCGGGCTCAGACTCTGCGCTGACGCTGCCGCCAAGGCTTTCCACCTGCTGCTTAAGCAGAAACAGTCCGACTCCGCGGTTCTCACCTTTGGTAGAGAAACCTTTATCAAAAATGGTCGCCAGATGCGCTGCATCAATGCCCGGTCCGTCGTCGCTCACTTCGCAGGTCAGCCAGCCGTTTTGATAATGGAGCATCAGGTGGATCTCTCCTTCAGTCTGCTCCCGCAGCGCATCAAGCGCGTTCTCTACCAGATTGCCGGTTACGGTAATCAGCGCCGCCATCTGCGCTTCGCTGCCGCTGTCTGGCAGGTAGCTGGCATCGCTGATAGTGAGCCGGTGACCGCAGTCTGAGGCGCGATTGATTTTACTTAACAGGATCCCCGCAATCACCGGGGATTTGATCTTATCCAGCAAAAAGCCAATCTCTGTCTGATAGTTATTGGCGGTTTTCAGGATATACGATTCAACCTGCGCATAGTTTTTCATATGCAGCAGGCCGAGGATCACATGCAGCTTGTTCATAAACTCGTGCGAGCGTTCACGCAGGGCATCGACATAGTTTACCATGCCGCTTAAGCGCTGCATCAGCTGGCTGATTTCCGTTTTATCCCTGAACGTACAGACCGCGCCAATAATCCGCTCCGCCGTGCGTACCGGAACGGTATTGGTCAGCAGCAGTCGGCCATTCACGTTGATCTCCTCATCGCGCCGCGCTCGTCCGCTCTGCAATACGCTGCGCAGCTGCGGTTCGACCGCGGCGGTGTCAGCGCGCCAGCTTTCGTCAGGCGCATGCTGCGCCTGCGCTGCGTCACTCAGCAGATGGCAGGCAGCCTGATTAATCAGCGTCACTTCATGCCGATCGTCCATCGCCACCACGCCCTCTTTGACTGAATTGAGGATGGCCTGACGCTGCTCAAACAGGGTAGAAATTTCATAGGGTTCCAGCCCGAACAGAATACGTTTCAGCACGCGCACCAGAATCAGCGTACCCAGCGCCCCCGCCAGCGCGCCGATCAGGATAGTCCACAGAATGATCCAGCGGCTCTGGTTAATCTGATCGGTAACGGCATCCAGTGAAATACCGATAGCCACCACCCCAATCTGCTGATGCTGTGCATTGAACACCGGGGTAAAAACACGCAGTGCCCGAACCAGTGACCCCTGGTTGACAGAAACATTTTCCTGACCGCGCAGTGCAGGCTGAATATCGTTGCCGATGAAATGCTGACCAACCAGTTCCGGATTGCGATGGGAGTAGCGTATGCCCGCCATGTTGGTGATGGTGATAAACAGCAGGTTATTACTGGTCTCAACCGCTTTTGCGACCGGCTGCAGATGAGCTTCAGCGGGGGAGAGCAGCAGCGCCCGCTGAACATCTGGCGAGGTGGCCAGCGTACGGGCGACGGCCATCGCTTTATCTTCCAGCTGTGACCGGGTAGAGGCACCGATCTGAAAGAAATAGAACATATGCACGGTACACAGCACCAGAACAATCACGGCGCTCAGCATCAACGTGACCAGCGTATTAAGTTTCATCGTCCGCCGGCGCATCGGCGTAGCAGGGACTGAAGGCGTCATGATGGCGTTCACTTAGCGGAAAAGGAACCTATTATGACGGATAATGGCGGCGCGGTTGCGGAAAATATAACAGGCCACGCTGAATAATGGCCTGCAGATAAGAGGGTATGCAGAACTTAAGCGGTCTTCACACGACTGGCGAAGCTTTTACGCAGCTTCTGCAGTTTAGGCGGGATAACTGCCATGCAGTAGCCGTTGCGCTGTCCCGCACCTTCCCAGTAGTCCTGATGGTAGGCTTCCGCCGGATACCAGGTTTTGAGCGGTTCTACGGTTGTCACTACCGGCACGTCATGATCTTCCTGCGCGCGCGCAATGGCTGCAATCGCTTCTGCTTCCTGTTCAGCATTAGCAGGGAAAATGGCTGAGCGGTACTGCGTTCCGATATCATTTCCCTGACGGTTAAGCTGGGTAGGATCGTGCGTGGCAAAACTGATATCCAGCAGATCGCCGTAGCTTATCTGCGCCGGATCAAACCCGATGCGGATAGCTTCAGCATGACCGGTTGCCCCGCTGCATACCTGCTCATAAGTCGGATCGGGGCGCTGGCCACCGGTATAGCCGCTCTCAACCGATTCAACACCAATTACATCTTTAAAAACGGCTTCGGTACACCAGAAACAGCCGCCCGCAACGATCGCATATTCGGTTGCCATTACATTTACTCCTGTCAGGTCGAAAGCATAAGAGTGCGGGTGAACGGGGCGGAATTCAACCCGATAATCGCAGACCGCACAGGCTGTTCAGGTAAAACGCACTCAGCTGTCCGGGGCGGACTGGCTGAACAGAGCGCAGAGTCGTGCCGTCAGCTGCTCGAGACTATATTTTGTTGCCTGCCGGACTACTTCTTCGCTTTTGCCGGAAAAACGCTGACAACAGGTCTGAAGAGTGCCATCAGGCAAGCCCCAGGCAAACCAGACGGTACCGGCTGGTGTACCATCCTCACCGCCGTCTGGTCCGGCATAACCGCTCACTGCAATGCTGCTATCGTCGCCGGAAAGCGCTTTCGCGCCTGCGGCCA
This sequence comes from Pantoea sp. M_9, assembly GCF_008631385.1. Lineage (NCBI taxonomy): Bacteria > Pseudomonadati > Pseudomonadota > Gammaproteobacteria > Enterobacterales > Erwiniaceae > Pantoea > Pantoea sp. M_9. Next base: position 258,346 of record NZ_VWUF01000003.1, read on the forward strand.
TTTCACGTACTGCGGCTTCGCTGACGGCGCTGTCACGTGCCAGCGTCTCTTCACTGACGTTCAGTATTCGGTGTTTCGCCCGATTGGTGTAAGTGATAAAGCCGCTGCTGTAAAACTGACTGCTCTGGCTGACGGCCGCGAGGGTAGAGCCGACCCAGCCTGAAGTACAGGATTCTGCGGTGGTGACAGTCAGTTTTCGTTCAAGCAGAAGATCGCCCAGAATAGTTGCCGTTTCGATTAATTCCCGATCCATATATGCATCCCGATTTATTATTTAGTGGTCGATTATCCACGCTTCGCTTAAATAAGCGTTACCTGATGATGATTATTATAGATGGTGGCTCTTTTTTATCTGGTTAATATTGATGTGGTAGCAGGCGATATTAAGCGTGGCGGGTTAAATCGAAATCCCTGCTTATTGAGCTGGCGGGTTTCTGTGGTTTAGATAATTACGCTTTTTCATGGGGGAATAAGCGTAGCGGGGTAAGGGCAGGGCGATAAATAACAGACCTGACAAAAAGATAAATATCGTGTGGCGTAATGCCGTCAGGCGTGTAGTCATAACGGACGACATTTGCCAGTAGTGGTCTATACTAAAACCTGAGAACCTGGCGCAAGCTCACATTCTCAGGAGGTAAAGTATGAAAAATGAGTATCCGGTTATTGGGGAAGCCGCCTGGGCATTAATGATGCGACGTGCAGATGTGACTCTGGCATCCCTGACGGCTGAACTGCACCAGATGGCTTGTCGCGAAACAGATACGGCGCGCGACAGACAGATCCATAAGGCGCAGCAGTGGCTGCTGGATCATCGCTCTACAGAGCAGGCTGACCGTCGTTCTGATTCGCCGTTAAAAGCGCTGTCAGAGCGAGCGGACAGCATTACCGTTGCCGGCTCCGGCAATAGTGCACGCCGCCATTAAGCCCCCTGCTCATCGTCAGCCTGTAGCGGCGATGAGCCCACTCCTCACTGATTTCCTTTCCTGAAGATACGCGTAAAGTTATCTCAACCCTCTTTCAATAGCACTTTTTNTACCGTTGCCGGCTCCGGCAATAGTGCACGCCGCCATTAAGCCCCCTGCTCATCGTCAGCCTGTAGCGGCGATGAGCCCACTCCTCACTGATTTCCTTTCCTGAAGATACGCGTAAAGTTATCTCAACCCTCTTTCAATAGCACTTTTTGCAAAAAAATCTTACCCTGCCATTTATTATTCTTTGTACAAGTTTTTTGGAAATCCTGTACAGCAGGTTAGGTTTCCACTTTTTTATTGTTAATTTTAACATTTACGGGAGTCACTTATGCGCCAGAACGGATATGCTCCGAACTCAGTTGAGGCGATTGCCAACTATTTCAGTAAAGCATCGCTGCCTTCTCAGCAGGAAACACTGGGACAAATTGTCGTGGAGATTCTGCGTGAAGGCCGCAATCTGAATCGCAAATCTATCTGCACTAAGCTGCTGCGCCGCCTTGAACTGGCAACAGAAGCAGCAGAAGAGCAGCACTATCATCAGCTTATCGGCTTACTGTTTGAGCGGGAAAGCTAACACCAGATTGACCACCGGGTTATAGTCAGACTAAGTAAACAGGGAAGAGTGCACTACCTCATGTATAACCTGTGACGAGCTGTATCGCGCCACGCACTGCGTGGCGCTGTTTTACTGTCGTGCTTCCCTTTGAAGTGGCGGCAAACAGAGATTCACTATGAAGATGAGCAAACACCAGAAGAGTATAGACGAAATCATCGGTGAAGCCGCCCTGACGCTGCTTCAGCGTTCCGGGCCCGTTAACACCCACGCACTGATGGCAGAGCTGCAGAATATGCAGATGCAGGCCACTGATGAAGAGTATCGCACAGCAATCAGTATGGCCCTGAAAGAGGTCCGGACCAGCATTTCTCTTGGTCAGCAACAACGAAACGAACCGGAAAAAGATAACGTTCATCCCCTGTTTAGCAACGACCAGTCATCCGGCAATAGCCGTAAACATTAATTCAGCCCGATAAGGTATATTGCGGCCTTATCTTCAATAGTTTGAGACGGAAAAATGGCAGACCTTCAAAACTTATACAATATGCTGCCTGATAATGAGCTGGCTGCGCATTTTCGCGATGCCGGCCATGCGTTAAGCGATGAGTCACAGGTGCTGGATGGCGTAATACGCAGCATCCTTGCCACCGAGGGACGAGTGACTAACAAGTCGATTATTCTTTACCTGATTATGGCGCTGGAGTCGACCAGCGGCAGCGCTGAAGCTGACGTTCTGCGTCGCACGCTGGAAATTGTCGTTGGCTATACGCCAGAGGACGCCTGACCACGCTTTCTGCTCTTCAATCCATGAAGAGCTTTTTGCATTTCACTTCGATCCGGCTCAGGCGTTGCTCTCTTTTCTGTACACTTTTGGCTTGTGTGTACAGTTAATTGAAAGTAGCGCGCTTTATTTAAGCCATTCAGTTTAAAGTTGTACGCGAATTGTCAGCGCTGCGAAATAGGTTCTGTTGTTTAACGACTGATACCTGTGCCAGGGACATTTACCGTTACCTGACGAACCGGGCGCGCATTCAGCCGCTTGCTTCTGCCGGACTTAATTTTCTGTAGCCAGCTTTGCAGCTGTTTTATCTCTTCCTGCGCGGCAGACTCATTACTCGCATTGCAGATAAAGAGCTGGCTGAGCGTCTGATGCTCTGCTGCAGTAGCGTAAATTTCAAATCTGCCATCGCGCTGCTGTAATTCTACGCTGGTGAAGTGCAAATGCTCCCATTGCTGTAAACGGGTTTTAAAACGAGCGAAATCCATAAAAGTTCCTTAACTTCTTATAGTGATTATTGGTACTAACCTGACTAAAGGAACATAGACCAGAATCAGAAAAACGCCAGAATAAAAAATAAAAATTTTAACGTGCTGAGTTTGCTGTATTAATTAGCGTGCTTTTACCGTCTCGCTTATTAAGGTGGCTCCTCAGGCTGGCTCAGGCCGTTAAAAAAATTGCTCTTATGATGAAAAAACCGCCCGAAGGCGGTCAGAAGGAGTCATGTTTATTCAGGCTGCTTATCACCTGATTCTGGCGCACTGCCCGCATCATCATCAGGCAGTTCAGGCTCATCGTTATCAGGCTGATAACCTGCATGGGCACGCTGTACAGGTTTATGATGCATTGTTCTCTCCTTACGGGTTACGTCTGTGGCTTTTCACTGCCCAGTTCAGCACCGGTTTCCGGATTAACATCAGGATTGGAGGCTGTTCTGGTGGCCATAGCCTTCAGCGCTGCCGCTTCATCCGCAGAGAGCACCACTGAGGCATGACCATCACCGCCATCCACGGCAGGCTGCGGATCGGCGACGTAGTTGAAATTCTCATCTGAATTCCAGCTGCCGCGTACATCATCCCCGTCAGACATACTGAAATAGGTATGCGCATACTCTTCGATTGGCGGCAGTTTACCCGGCGGAAAGTTATTACGGATAGAGTAGAGCGCCTTTTCAAAAGAGAGCTGGTGGGCGGCTTCACGCGTCATCAGAAAGCCCAGCGCGTCTTTTACGCCAACGTCATCAGTTACATTAATCAGGCGTTCATAAATAATCTTAGCGCGGGACTCAGCAGCGATGTTGGAGCGCAAATCCGCCGTCACTTCGCCGATAGTATCGATATACGCCGCGGTCCATGGCACGCCCCCTGAGTTTGTCAGCGGCGGGCCGCCACCATAGAGAATAGAGGTAAGATGACTGTCATTACCTGCACCGGTAATAGAGCGATAAAGTTCGCCCTCCGCTTCCGTGCCTTCAGCCAGCTTGCCTTTGGCCCCTTTATTGAGCATGCCTACCAGCGAACCGATAATTTCAAGATGGCTCAGCTCTTCGGTCGCAATGTCCATCAGCATGTCACGGCGTCCGAGATCGTCATCTCCTAAGCCCTGGGTAAAATAGCGCATGGCGGCTGCCAGTTCGCCCTGCGGACCGCCAAACTGCTCCAGAAGCAGATTAGCCAGTCCGGGATTAGGCTCACTTACCCTGACGGTATACTGCAATTTTTTAACGTGTCGAAACATGGCTCACCTCAGTGTTAACAGTCAGGCCGATGGGCTGGCCCTTGTAATAGTGCGTTACTGCTGTTCCGCAATAGTTGTGAGTTTTTCATCGGTAGATTTTTCTTCAGCCAGCGTTTCTGCGAGCAGACTGGCGGCCTGATCGAGGCCCAGTTTTTTGGCCATGGCCACCAGCGTGCCGTAAGTGGCAATTTCGTAGTGTTCAACTTTCTGCGCCGCGCCTATCAGGCCAGCATCACGCACCGGGCCCGCTTCAGTTGCGTCGATAAGCTCCTGCGCTTCCTCTACCAGACCTTCCAGCGCATGGCACTTCATGCGTTTAATACGTAATTCTTCGTGTGCTTCTACTGCCTGATCAAGGCGCTCAATTTGCCCCTGAGTCTCTTCCAGATGTTGTTTAAATGCTGCTTTAAGCGTTTCATCAGAAGCTGCACGCGCCATTTTGGGCAGCGCGCGGGTTATCTGTTTTTCTGCACTATAAACATCTGAGAGATCGTGAATAAAAAGGTCGAGCAAAGATTCAACTTTCATGAGTATTCTCCGTGCAGTAATAAACAGCCAGGCAGGCGTCAAATAACGCATGCAGTTTATTCATTAATATGAGATTTCAGACAGCCGGGATTAGCGTCCTCTGAAGCGCAATAATCATTAAACGCGCGATCCCTGCGCAGCAGGGTTCATCCCTGACATCAGCTGTCAGGAGCCGCGATTGCCGCTCTGACCCCCTTTTTTGCCAGCGTCAGACGCCTTTTCACGGTCATTGCTGAAACTTCCGCCGCTATTCTGTCCGCCTTTTTTACCCGCTTCAGATGCCCGCTGTTTGTCATCTGCGAAATTACCTGAACCGCCTCGATGTTGAGTCATAGTATATTTCCTCTTCATGAGTTGATAATGACATGATCTAAATAACCAATCATGTGCGAGCTGCGTATTTAATAGTAATCACGTTTCTTTAATCTGCAAGCGGGGCGGTTTGATTATTTGCTTGTAAGAATTATCTGCATAGTTTGATTTTATAGTATTTATTATATTTAAGCGCAGCGATAATTACCGCATCGCTTAAATATAATCATGCGCTTCGGTTAGCAATTAATTTATTGAAGCATCAGCTGAATATCTTCGGCGGACTGATTCGCAGCATGTTGTTTTCTCGATTAAGGTTAGTTATTACCCTGTAACGAGGAGAAGAGGTGATGACCGACTCTGTGACCACGGCTGAACTGGAACTGCTTGATCGCTACTGGCGAGCAGCTAATTATCTGTCTGTGGGCCAAATCTACCTGATGGCGAATCCGCTGCTGCGTGAAACGCTGCTGCCTGAGCATATTAAACCAAGATTGCTGGGACACTGGGGGACCACGCCCGGACTCAATTTCATCTATGCCCACCTCAACCGCGTTATTCGCCAGCGCAACGCTGACCTGCTTTACGTCTGCGGCCCCGGACATGGCGGCCCCGGCATGGTAGCCAATAGCTGGCTGGAGGGGACCTATAGTGAAATCTACCCCCAGGTCAGTGACGATGAGCAGGGTATGCAGCGTCTGTTCAAACAATTCTCTTTTCCCGGCGGCATTCCGAGCCATGCGGCGCCTGAAACGCCTGGCTCAATCAATGAAGGGGGAGAGCTGGGCTATTCGCTCTCACACGCTTTTGGTGCCGCATTCGATCATCCGGATTTAATTGTGCCCTGCGTTATTGGTGACGGTGAAGCAGAGACCGGTCCGCTGGCCGCCAGCTGGCACGGGATCCATTTTCTTAATCCGCAGCGTGACGGGGCTGTATTGCCTGTTCTTCACCTCAATGGCTACAAGATCGCTAATCCGACGCTGCTGGGGCGCACCAGCGACAAAGATTTGCAGCAGCTCTTCAGCGGGTATGGCTATGAGCCGCTCTTTGTCTGTGGCGATGATCCACAGCGCATGCATCAGAAGATGGCCGCTACGCTGGATCGCGCTTTTGATACTATCGCATCCATCCAGCAGCGGGCGCGCAGTGGCGCCCATAGTGAAGAGATACCGCGCTGGCCGATGATCGTGCTGCGCACGCCGAAAGGCTGGACAGGACCCAAAGAGGTTGATGGCAAGAGAGTCGAAGGGTTCTGGCGTGCGCACCAGGTGCCGGTCGCCGGATGTCGTGAGGATGAAGCGCATCGGCAGATCCTCGAAGCGTGGCTGCGCAGTTATCAGCCTGAAACGCTGTTTGACGCCAGCGGACGTCTAAACGCTGAGCTGCGGGCGCTGGCTCCGGCGGGCGATAAACGGATGAGTGCGACCCCTTACGCCAACGGCGGGCGGCTGCGGCGGCCGCTTGTCACGCCGGATATCCGGCAGTTTGCGCTCGGGCTCAGCGCACCGGGCGCAGAGCAGGGCGAAGCGACGCATCAGTTTGGCCTCTATCTGCGCGAAATTTTTCGCCTCAATAGCGATAATTTCCGTCTGTTTGGTCCGGATGAAACCGCTTCAAACCGGTTGTCGCCGGTATTTGACGCCACCAGCCGCAGCTGGATGGCGCCGCTGGAGCCGTGGGATGAACAGCTGGGACGCGACGGGCGCGTGATGGAAATTCTGAGCGAGCATCAGTGTCAGGGCTGGCTGGAGGGCTATCTGCTTACCGGGCGTCACGGCCTGTTTAACTGCTATGAAGCGTTTATTCATATTGTCGACTCCATGTTTAACCAGCACGCTAAATGGCTGAAAGTGTCGCGCAAACTGCCGTGGCGGCAGCCAGTCTCTTCCCTGAATTATCTGCTTTCGTCTCACGTCTGGCGTCAGGATCACAACGGCTACAGCCATCAGGATCCTGGTTTTCTCGATCACGTTGTGAACAAAAAGGCAGACATAGTGCGCGTCTGGCTGCCGCCTGATGCCAACTGTCTGCTCTGGACGGGCGATCACTGTCTGCGCACCTGGGATCGCATCAATGTCATTGTAGCGGGCAAGCAGCCCTCACCGCAGTGGCTTGATATCGATAGCGCGATTGCGCACTGTGAAGCGGGCATGGGCATCTGGCAGTGGGCCAGCTGTACGAGTGAACCTGACGTGGTGATGGCGTGTGCAGGCGATGTACCGACTATGGAAACGCTGGCAGCGGTCGATCTGCTGCGGGAGTTACTGCCGTCGCTGCGCGTGCGCGTGGTAAACGTTGTTGATCTGATGGCGCTGCAGAGTAATGAGCAGCATCCGCATGGTAAAAGCGAGGCGGAGTTTGAGCATCTGTTTACCTCTGACAAACCGGTTATCTTTGCGTTCCACGGCTATCCGGGGCTGATCCATCGGCTCACTTATCAGCGTAATAATCATCGTAATTTCCACGTGCATGGATTCAACGAAGAGGGCACCACCACCACGCCTTTTGATATGACCGTGCTGAACAGGCTCGATCGCTATCATCTGGCGCAGGCTGCGCTGCTGCATGCGCCCGGCGTGGCTGAAGAGCATCCGGATCTGCTGGAGGATCTGCAGGCGCGTCTTGCTGCGCATCACGCCTGGGTGCGGGAGTATGGTGAAGATGTGCCTGAGGTACGCAGCTGGCGCTGGCGGGCCGCTGCGTCCTCAGCGTCATCTCTCAGGGACGATTAGACGGCGTGCGGCGGCGCTGATAACGTTTTTTGCCCAGAGCCAGCGCGGAGGCGCTGGCCGGGTCGAACAGGGAGAGGCTCTCAATCTGATCAACCATCAGCACCTTACGAAAATCAAGGGCGCTTTTCGGTGAGGAGAGGAAACTGATCTCATGTTCGTGATACCAGCGGCTATAGTTGTGCTCAATCGCCAGATTCAGCGTGCGCGCATCGCGATAGCCGCTGAGCATCGGGATCATCACGATATTTGCCGTGCCGGGGAATTCAAAGGTGGCGGCGTGGATCATGCCAATGTAAATCCGGCGGGACTTCAGCGTAACCCATGCCAGTTCACCCTCTTCCATGCAGTGCAGCAGCATCTGTTCAATACCGTTAGAACGGGAGAGGCGCTGATATAGCTCTTTACGGCTGCCAGGGGTCAGGCGGGCGCTGCCGGCCCAGTTAGAGCGGTAAACGCAAAACATCACCGCAAAGGTCAGCATAATGACCACCGGTGCCTGGATGCCCAGAAAGCTCCAGGTCATAAAATCGACGTGCCAGTTAGCATGATGTGCAGCACTCAGGCCGAGCGTGTTATTCGCAAATGAAGCGCCCAGCAGCAGGAGCCAGATAATGGCCGTTGCCAGCACCCCCTGTACAACAAAGATGCAGCCGTAAAGGGCAATCAGAAAATAGACATCCCAGCCGAATGAGCGCTTTATTTTTAGCCGGCTGGACATATCGCGGCTGGTATACCAGTAACCGCATACCATCAGTACCATGAAAATCGCCGTGCCCATTTAAATTTCCTTCAGAGTTGAAATGTGTTCAGCAAAATCTTTATGTACTTCAGGACTGAGCGGATTGACCGAGGCGTTGCCATCTTCATCGATGATAATTCTGTCTCCATCCTCCATCGATTCAGTGACATCCTGTTGTGTCATGACCTGCAATAAGGATTCAGGGCTGCTGAACAGCGAGCATAAAAAACGTTTCATGACGGGCGTAAATCCTTTCAGTATTAAAAGTTAAGTCTGGAGCAAAACCGGGAAAGTAAAACGACTTTAAGAGTTGTCTGCGGCGGGAGAAACAGCAAGCGTAACGGCAGATTAAAGCGGAGAGATTGAGAAGAGGGCGAAGAGTCGAACTGCAGCACATCCCTGTGCTGCCTGGCTAATCAGGAACCTTTACGGCTGCTTTGGCCACCTTTTTTGCCTGCTTCAGATGCCTTTTTAGGGTCATCTTTAAAGCTGCCGCCGCTTCCGCTGCCGCTTTTCTGTCCACCTTTTTTGCCCGCGTCAGATGCTTTCTGCTTATCGTCTGCGAAGTTACCTGAACCGCCTCTGTGCTGAGTCATGATATAGCCTCTTGAAGAGTGTTTAATAACATGATGAATCATTGCAGTTATGTGCGTGGTACGTTTTAAAGAATAATGGTGAATGCAGTCTGCGCAAGCGAAGCGGTAAATAATATTAACTCTTTGTTTTTTATTGTTATTTAACAGGCAGGGAAATTATAAACGCTGCAGCCAGCATTAAAAAGCGTCATCAAATTAGCAGCATAGCGAATTAAACAGGCCAGTGACGCCGGAGCAATTAAATCCGGTTATCCGGAATAATTGGCAAAATTAATCAGATATGTGAGCCGGAGAGGCTTTTCGCCCTGAGTCAGGTACACAGGGCAGGTGGCTTAAATCAGCATCCCCAGAATCTGCAACACGCTCTGCTGTGAGGCGGTAACAAAAGGAATATCTTTAATATGCTGCATGCCAAACGCCTCATAGAATTTTCTGGCTCTGACATTGGCATCCATAACTTCTAGCCACAGGTAACCCTCCTGCCGGCTGCGCGCGCTGGCAATAATGCTCTCAAACATTCGTCTTCCGACGTTTTTGCCCGTTTCCTGCGGATCGAGATAGAGTTTGCAAAGCTGAGCACCCCGCATCCCGGAATCGGGCACCGGCACGCTCCACTTTACTTTGGCAAAACCGATAGGCTGCGCTGACTCGGCAATCAGCCAGCACTCACTGGCATCAGACAGGCTACTGGTAAGCGCATCCATACCGTACTCTTTACTGATAAACGCATCCATCTCGTCTGCAGAGACCCACAGGTGTTTAAAGTGCGCGCTGTAGGTCATACGCCCCAGCTGCTGCAGTAAGCCGGCGTCTTCCGGCCGGGCGTGACGAATAGTCATTGCCATTATGCGGATTCTCCATGAAGTCTGCGTCACGTGCGACGCAGAGTGGTACACACTCCTGACGGGCGATAATACGCGAATGACGTGCGGGATGTGATAGCGATCTGCTGAAACCGCGTAATAAGGGCTTAAGCGGTATCACATTTTGCATGGCGGCAGGCTGGAAGTGATGGCTGGCAGGGAGAGCGGGTCAGCGCAGCGGCAGCGCAAAAAGAGCAGCGACGAAAATATTAAAAACCTCTTTTATTCGCCTGCATCTTTGTCACTGGTGAATAAGCTCCTGCAGGCAATCAGCCGTAAAATTGCCTCTCTCTTAACATAAGCCGGAGGCGGGCTCAGAAGCCGTAACGTAAATTCTCCGCGCGTTTAGCTGTTTCATAAACGTACTGCAGCATCGGCTCCAGATCGGCATCGGGTCCGGCGCTGATGATCTTGCCGCGCAGCCACTCAATCTCACTGGTAATATCCGGATGGAAAATTGTATTGTTCTGCGCATTACGCAGCCACTTCAGCAGGAAATTATTTTTCCCCCGCAGATGAGCGCTTTTTTTGGACTGAGCATGGATTTTAAGCGCAACCAGAATGCAGTAGTAAAAATGGACGCGCTGACTGTAGTTTTGCACCATCTTATCGCTCTTTATCATCGATATCGTTGACCCGCGTCAGTGTGCATAAATGCACCATTCAGGTCAATTCCGCTGCAACTGAAGCGGTAAAAAAACGGGGCACGCAGCGCTTTTTAAGAATTTCTTTATACAGGATGAAAAGGCGCTCATTCCAGGCTTAATCCTTTTTTTAATATTTACAGGGCGCCGTTGCTGGCTACAGGAATAATCTGAATTAGTGCAGGAGAAAAAATCATACATATTTCCTGCTGCTGTACATATTTATTCTTTTTTTATTATCTTTTCGCTGATTATTAAAACGCAAAGCGTGGCGGTACATCGGGAGTTATTTTTCCGGTCAGCAACTTTTATGGCAAAAGGCAGAATAAGGTCTACACTTATTGCTGCCGATGTTCATTGTGCGTCAGGTTATGCAGTTATACATGGCGTTAAACTGGAAAGGTTGCGCATTTATTAGTGGTTTACCCTAAGAATTTTATCTGCAGCACGCCTCTGAACATCCTGATGTTTTACTCATAAAAGGAGGAGACGTGACATCTGTGGTAAGCGAGACCAATACCCTGCCGTCGTTAAGCGGCGGCCTTTACGCCTTCTTTTTTGACGTTGACGGCACGCTGGCAGCGATTGAAGCACAGCCCGATCAGGTCACCATTCCCGCCCGCGTTCGTCAGCATCTGCAGCAGATCTCTAATCTCAGCCACGGTGCACTGGCGCTGGTATCCGGACGGCCAATATTCCAGCTGGATAAACTGGCAGCGCCGCTTGAAGCGCCAGCGGCGGGCGTGCACGGCGCAGAGCGCCGCGATGCAACTGGCCAGATCCATCGTCATGCGCTGCCAGATACGGTTGCCTCAGCGCTGCATGATGAGCTGGAACAGGCATTCAGCCAGTGGCCAGGGGCAGTGCTGGAGGCAAAAGGTATGGCGTTTGCGCTGCATTTCCGCAATGCCCCTGAGCATGAACAGGCAATTATGCAGCTGGCGGAACAGATCGTTAGCCGCTTCTCTGAGTTGACGCTGCAGCCGGGCAAATGCGTGGTTGAAATCAAACCTGAGGGAATCGATAAGGGCGCAGCTATTAACGCCTTTATGCAGGAAGCGCCTTTTGCAGGACGTATTCCGGTGTTTGTGGGTGACGATCTCACTGATGAAAAAGGCTTTCTTGCGGTCAATGCGCTACAGGGTATCTCCGTCAAAGTTGGCGAAGGTTCCAGTGAAGCGCGTTACCGGCTGCCGGATACCGGCGCTGTCTGGCAGTGGCTGGAGCAACTATTATTACAATTAGAGCATGACAATATTGGTAAGGAGTTCAGGTTATGAGTCGTTTAGTCGTGGTATCTAACCGTATTGCTATCCCCGACGGAAGTAAAAGCAGCGCAGGCGGTCTGGCCGTAGGTATTCTTGACGCGCTAAAAAACACCGGGGGTTTATGGTTTGGCTGGAACGGAGAGATCAGCGAATATTCGGGTGAAGAGGAAGAGCCGCTGGCAAAACTGGAGCACGATGGGATCACCTACGCTTCATTCCCGCTCAATCAGAACGATTACGATCAATATTACTGTCAGTTTTCTAACACGGTGATCTGGCCCGCCTTCCACTATCGGCTCGATCTGGTGCAATATCAGCGTGAAGCCTGGGAAGGGTACTGCCGGGTGAATACGGCGCTGGCTCATCGTCTCAAACCGCTTATTCAGTCTGATGATGTGCTATGGATCCATGATTACCATCTGCTGCCGTTTGCCGCCGAGCTGCGCAAGCTGGGCGTGACCAACCGAATCGGTTTCTTTTTACATATTCCTTTCCCGACGCCGGAAATCTTCAATGCGCTGCCGCCGCATCAGGAGCTGCTGGAGATGCTGAGCGATTACGATCTGCTGGGCTTCCAGACCGAATCGGACCGGGTTGCGTTTCTCGACAGCCTCAGCCAGCAGACGCAGCTGCAAAATAAAGGCGAGAAAAAGCATCGGGCTTTCGGCAACACCTTTATGACCGAAGTCTATCCGATCGGTATTGAACCTGACGCGATCAAAGAGATGGCCGAAGGGCCGCTGCCGCCTAAGATGGCTGCGATGAAGCGCGAACTGGGCGATGCCAAAAATATCATCGCCTGTGAGCGCCTCGACTACTCCAAAGGCCTGCCCGAGCGTTTTCTGGCTTATGAAGCGCTGCTGGAAAACTTCCCGCAGCACCGCGGGAAAATACGTTACTCGCAGATTGCGCCGACTTCACGCGGCGACGTGCAGGCCTATCAGGATATCCGCCACCAGCTGGAGACTGAAGCGGGCCGCATCAACGGTAAATATGGCACGCTGGGGTGGACGCCTCTCTACTACCTCAACCAGCATTTTGATCGCCGTCTGCTGATGAAAATTTTTCGCCTCACCGATGTCGGCCTGGTAACACCCCTGCGCGACGGTATGAACCTGGTGGCGAAAGAGTATGTAGCGGCACAGGATCCGGATGACCCGGGCGTGCTGGTCCTGTCACGCTTTGCCGGTGCAGCGAACGAGCTGACGTCAGCGCTTATTGTGAATCCTTACGATCGTGATGAAGTGGCTGCTGCGCTGGATAAAGCACTCACTATGTCGCGTACGGAACGCATTACCCGCTATAACGATATGATGGCGGTACTGCGTAAACAGGATATTTCACACTGGCGCGAAACGTTCCTGCACGATCTTAATGCGCTGCCCGCGCGCGGCGACGATCACGGGACGGCAAATAAAGTTGCCACGTTTCAGAAACTGGCATAACCGTTAACCGAAAGCGGTCTCGGGGGAGTGCGTTAACGCACTCCCTTTTTTATTGCCGTGCGTTTGCCAAAAAGCGTTATTAAAAAGAGAAACCTGGCTAAGCATATTTGTCAGTCTGCCAACTGCTGCCGAACGGCCTATCCGGATGTGCTCCGGCAAAAAGCGATGAAACCGAAGCGGCAATACAGAAGAAATCGATTTCATACCTTGTGACGCTAACCGGTTGATGAGCGAGCAATGTGCGGCATTCGGCGCAAAAATAGGCATGATTTTGTAAGTTTTGTTATCAGCGCTAAAGTTTTTGCTGGCCAGGCCGATGTTAGTTATACATCAGTGCGTTTTCTGTACCACCCATTCATTTTGCTAATGTAACAACCAGTTACATCCACACCCGTTTTCTCACCTTTGCTGACGTTATCTTGACACTTCGTTTGTCACGCGCCATCACGTTTTACATGCCCCTTACGGTGCAAGAGTGGTGCCTTCAGGCAATATTCCCTGTAAGTGATTAATTTAAAACTTATTAAACCAGGGGTTTTCTGGTGTTTTGTGCTGCAACAGAGAGCCAGTGTAGCGAGATATGATGAGATAACCGCAACATGACAACGAAAGGATCGGCATAACGTGACCTGTGTCGACTAAATGGAAATATGAGAAATTCCTTAGGAAATATTAGCGAAAAATTTGAAATTTGAGCAAAAAATAGACAATACGCAAGCATCCCTGAAGCTTCGGTTAAAAAATTTGCCTTAAAAGTGTGATCCAGATCACACTTTATCTAAAATTCCGGTCCGGTCACGTTGTATGTCGGATAGAGACCATATAGATTTGCGTTGTTTTCAGATTAGTCTTAAAAAACGATAAAAAGACATCAGGGAAGAAAGTTGAGACTCAGGAAAAAAATGGCCTGGAATTTTGACTGCTACTACTGAATGTCCCGGTAGGAAATGAAACAATTAAATATATGTTGGCTTATGCCTGATTTTATTTTTTGCCATCTTTAGATTTACCAACCAGCAACCCGAACCATAGAGATTAAATTCTGTGGCCGTATATATGTCGCGTCTATCAGGATGGAAAAAATGGGTACATCAGAATTACTAAAACATATATATGACATCAATCTGTCATATTTACTGCTCGCGCAGCGCTTAATTAACCAGGAAAAACCGTCAGCGATGTTTCGTCTGGGTATTGATGAAGCAATGGCGGATGCACTCGCTCAGCTCACTTTACCTGAAATGGTAAAGCTGGCTGAAACGAATCAGCTGGTATGTCAGTTCCGCTTTACCGATCACAATTTGATTAATCGTCTTACTCAGGAGTCACGGGTTGACGATCTGCAGCAAATTCACACCGGGATCCTGTTATCCAGCCGTCTGCTGCGCAGCGTTTCAAAAACTGAAACCAGCACCAAAAAGAGGGCTGTATAATGAGCGATAAAAGTATCGTTCAGGAAGCGCGTGATATTCAGCTGGCTATGGAGCTGATCACGCTGGGTGCCCGTCTGCAGATGCTGGAGAGTGAAACGCAATTAAGTCGCGGTCGCTTAATTAAATTATATAAAGAGCTGCGCGGTGCGCCGCCGCCAAAAGGCATGCTGCCATTCTCTACCGACTGGTTCATGACGTGGGAACAGAATATTCACGCCTCAATGTTCTGTAACGCCTGGCAGTTTTTACTCAAAACCGGCTTAAGCAGCGGCGTGGAGGCTGTCATTCAGGCCTACCGTCTCTACCTTGAGCAGTGTCCGCAATCGGACGAGGGCCCGCTGTTGGCGCTGACGCGCGCCTGGACCCTGGTGCGATTCGTTGAAAGTGGGATGCTGGAACTCTCTGACTGCAAAAGCTGTCACGGCAGCTTTATTAATCATGCACATCAGCCCGCAGGCAGCTTTGTCTGCAGCCTGTGCCAGCCGCCTTCACGTGCCGTAAAAAGACGTAAACTTTCTGCAGATACTGCCGATACCTTTCCACAACTGCTGGATGAACAGGTTAAACGCGCCGTTTAAGTATGTTCGCATTGTGGAAGCCATCCAGCAGCGGGTTACCCCCGCTGCTTTTTTTTGCCTCCGATTTGTGAATATCGCCTGCGGCCCTCTGGCTTAACTTCCACCAACACGTTACGGACGTAAGGATGTTTTTGTGCTGATTATTCTGGGTTATATCGTGGTCCTTGGTTCCGTGCTGGGCGGTTATCTGATGGTCGGCGGCCATTTAGGAGCGCTTTATCAGCCATCTGAACTGCTGATCATTGGCGGGGCAGGTGTCGGCGCATTTCTGGTCGGTAATAACGGTAAGTCTATTAAGAAGACGCTTAAGGCGCTGCCGCTGCTGATGCGCGGCTCCAAATATAATAAAGCGGTCTATATGGATTTAATGGCGCTGCTTTATCGGCTGATGGCGAAATCCCGTCAGCAGGGCATGCTGTCGCTGGAACGCGATATTGAAGATCCCTCGCAGAGCGAAATTTTTGCTAATTATCCGCGTATTTTAACCGATAAACAGTTAGTGGATTTTATTACCGACTACCTGCGTCTGATGGTCAGCGGAAACATGAATGCATTTGAAATTGAAGCGCTGATGGATGAAGAGATCGAGACCTATGAGCATGAGTGCGAAGTACCCGCGCAAAGTTTATCTGCCATCGGCGATGGCTTACCGGCATTCGGCATTGTTGCAGCGGTAATGGGGGTCGTGCATGCGCTGGCGTCAGCCGATCGTCCGGCGGCAGAGCTGGGCGCGCTAATTGCGCACGCCATGGTGGGCACCTTCCTCGGCATCCTGCTGGCCTACGGCTTTATTTCACCGCTCGCGTCGGTATTGCGTCAGAAGTGCGCCGAGACCACCAAGATGATGCAGTGCGTCAAGGTTACGCTGCTGTCCAGCCTGAACGGGTATGCCCCGCAGATCGCCGTCGAGTTTGGACGTAAAACGCTCTATTCAACCGAGCGTCCTTCGTTCACTGAACTGGAAGAGCACGTGCGCAACGCTAAAAACCCGGCTAAACAGACTTCGGACCAGAATTCATGAAGCATGATAATCGCCCGATTGTGCTGGTTAAACGGCGCAAACATAAAAAGCATGAAGGCAGCCACGGCTCATGGAAAATTGCCTATGCCGACTTTATGACGGCGATGATGGCATTCTTTATGGTGATGTGGCTGATCTCAATTGCCAATCCGCAGGAGCTGGTTCAGATCGCCGAGTATTTCAAAACTCCGCTTAAAGTTGCGGTCACTGGCGGACCACGCAGCAGCGACAGCGAGAGCCCGATCCCGGGGGGCGGCGACGATCCGACCCAGCAGAAAGGCGAAGTAAGGAAGCAGGTGGATATGGATGCACAAAAGCGCCAGCTGGATGAGATCCGTCTTAACCGGCTGCGCGAAAAGCTCGATCAGCTGATTGAAGCCGATCCGCGCCTGAAAGCGCTGCGACCGCATCTGATTATTAACATGGTGGAGGAGGGGCTGCGTATTCAGATTATCGACAGCCAGAACCGCCCGATGTTTAAAACCGGCAGCGCTGAAGTTGAACCCTATATGCGCGATATTCTGCGCGCGGTTGCGCCGCTGCTGAACGATATTCCGAACAAAATCAGCCTCTCTGGTCACACCGATGACTTTCAGTATGCCAGCGGTGAACGCGGCTACAGTAACTGGGAGCTCTCCGCCGATCGGGCAAATGCGTCCCGCCGCGAGCTGGTTATCGGGGGCCTGGACAGCAACAAAATGCTGCGCGTCGTGGGGATGGCCGCCACGATGAAGCTTAAAAACCGTGGCGCTGATGATGCGGTCAACCGCCGTATCAGCCTGCTGGTATTAAATCATGATACTGAAGCCGCCATTGAAAAAGAGAATGCCGAAAGCGATGCCGTTCAGGTCAGCGATCCGGCACAAATGATTCCCACTATCACTGCACCAGCCGGACCGGCTGCGTCGGCAGCGACCGCACCGACCGCTCCGGCGGCTCCGGCAGCGCCCGCCGTCACCGCAGCGCCCGCTGCGGGTGTGGTAACACCAGACCAACCCTCACAGCCGAGGTGATCCCGTGAGCATGGACATCAGCGATTTTTACCAGACGTTTTTTGACGAGGCCGATGAGCTGTTAGCGGACATGGAGCAACACCTGTTGGGACTGGATCCCCAGGAGCCCGATGCCGAACAGTTAAATGCCATTTTTCGTGCCGCACACTCTATCAAGGGCGGGGCGGGCACGTTTGGCTTTACGGTTTTACAGGAGACAACTCATATCCTGGAGAACATTCTGGATGGTGCGCGCCGCGGCGAAATGCAGCTCAGCACCGACATCATCAACCTGTTTTTGGAAACCAAAGATATTATGCAGGAACAGCTCGATGCGTATAAAACTGCGCAGGAGCCTAATGCGGAGAGCTTTAACTACATCTGCGAGGCGCTGCGTCAACTGGCACTGGAAGCGAAAGGTATTCTGCCTGAAGCGCCTGCTGCTGCGGTAGTCGATATCCCTGCGGCGGCGACGGCTGCCAGCCGCGGCCTGCGCCTGCAGCTGGTCGATCTCAAAGAGAAAGAGCCAGAGCTGATGCTGGAGGAGCTGAGCAATCTCGGCAGCGTAACCGACGTCGTTAAAGGCACGCATTCACTGGAAGCCACAATTGAAGGTGTGGATAAAGATGACATCGTTGCGGTGCTCTGTTTTGTCATCGATGAAGCGCAGATCCGCTTCCCGCAGGCAGAGGCCGCCGCCCCGCTTGCTGTAGCAGCAGATGAAACGGTAACCGCGCCGCCGCAGAGCGCGACGGTAACGGATATCACACCGGCAGTAAAACGTGAAAGCAAACGCGCCGCGGCGCCGGCCAAAGCGAGCGAGTCCAGCAGTATTCGCGTGGCGGTGGAGAAGGTGGATCAGCTGATTAACCTGGTCGGCGAGCTGGTCATTACCCAGTCGATGCTGGCGCAGCGTTCCGGTGCGCTGGATCCGGTCGCCCATGGCGATCTGCTCAACAGCATGGGCCAGCTGGAGCGCAACGCGCGCGACCTGCAGGAGTCGGTAATGTCGATTCGTATGATGCCGATGGAGTATGTGTTCAGCCGCTTCCCGCGTCTGGTACGCGACCTCGCGAGCAAGCTCGGTAAAGAGGTTGAGCTGACGCTGCTGGGCAGCTCAACCGAGCTGGATAAGAGTCTGATTGAGCGCATTATCGATCCGTTAACTCACCTGGTGCGCAACAGTCTGGATCACGGTATCGAAACGCCGGAAAAACGCCTGGCAACCAATAAAACCGCCACGGGTAACCTGACGCTCTCTGCTGAGCACCAGGGCGGTAATATCTGTATTGAGGTGATCGACGACGGAGCCGGCCTGAATCGCGAGCGCATTCTGGCTAAAGCGCTCTCTTCAGGGCTGCCGGTCAGCGACAGCATGAGTGATGAAGAAGTCGGCATGCTGATCTTTGCTCCTGGCTTCTCTACCGCTGAGCAGGTCACCGATGTCTCCGGACGCGGCGTGGGTATGGACGTGGTGAAACGTAACATCCAGGAGATGGGTGGCCATGTCGAAATTGCGTCGAAACAGGGCAAAGGCACAACCATTCGTATTCTGCTGCCGCTGACGCTGGCAATCCTGGATGGCATGTCGGTGCGCGTAGCGGATGAAGTCTTTATCCTGCCGCTGAACGCCGTTATGGAATCGCTGCAGCCAACGGCAGAAGAGCTGAAGCCGCTGGCTGGCGGAGAGCGCGTGCTGGAAGTGCGCGGCGAATATCTGCCGCTGGTTGAACTGTGGAACGTCTTTGATGTGCAGAATGCCAAAACCGATGCGACGCAGGGGATTGTGGTTATTCTGCAGAGTGCGGGCCGCCGCTATGCGCTGCTGGTCGATCAGTTAATTGGTCAGCATCAGGTGGTGGTGAAAAACCTGGAGAGTAACTACCGCAAAGTGCCGGGTATCTCTGCTGCCACCATTCTGGGAGATGGCAGCGTAGCGCTGATTGTGGACGTCTCCGCACTGCAGTCGCTGAACCGTGAAAAGCGTGTGGCCGGTGCCGCAGCATAACTGATAAATAAAGGGCAAAAAAATGACTGACATGGCAACCGTGACCAAAATCGCTGGCGAAACCGTCGGCCAGGAGTTTCTGGTTTTCACCCTGGGTGATGAAGAGTACGGCATCGATATTCTTAAAGTGCAGGAGATCCGCGGCTACGATCAGGTGACGCGCATCGCCAATACGCCGGAATTTATCAAAGGGGTGACCAACCTGCGCGGCGTTATCGTGCCAATTATCGACCTGCGCGTGAAGTTCTCGCAGCCGGACGTCGAGTACAACGATAACACCGTGGTGATTGTGCTCAATCTGGCGCATCGCGTGGTCGGCATTGTGGTGGATGGCGTTTCCGATGTGCTGTCGCTGACGCATGAACAGATTCGGCCGGCACCGGAGTTCGCCGTGACGATGTCTACCGAGTATCTGACCGGACTCGGCGCGCTGGGCGAGCGCATGCTGATTCTGGTCGACATTGAAAAGCTGCTCAGCAGCGAAGAGATGGCGCTGATGGATACGCTGCGCAGCGTATAAATATGACCGCCGGGCCGCCTCAGAGCGGCCCGTTTTCTTTACCACTATCCTGTTTCGATGGACCCCATTATGTTTACCCGACTTCGTGTTGTCACCAGCCTGCTGGTGGTACTGGTACTTTTTGCTGCCCTGCAGCTGACGTCCGGATCGCTGTTTATCCGGGCACTGCATCATGACAAAACCAGTTTTTCTGCCTCTCAGCTCTCGGCGCAGAATCTTGCGGCGATCACCGATGCTTATATGAGCCTTAACCAGAGCCGGGTGGTGTTGACGCGTATGCTGCTGCGCATCACTACCGGCAAACTGGAGGGGAAAGAGGCGGATGTCAGCGAACTTTACTTACAAAGCCGGGATTTCCAGCAGCGTGCTGCGGACAACTTTACTCTGTTCCGCACTCTGCCCGATACGCCGGGGCTGGATAAACAGCTTAATCAGCAGCTGGAGCAGAGCTATAGCGCTTACAGTCAGGCGCTGGCTGCGATGCAGGCTGCACTGCAAAATAAAGATATGGTGCAGGCGTATAAAGCGCCGGTAGCGCCCAGCCAGAGCGCCTTTTACGCTGATTACACGCGCTGGCGGGCCGACCAGAACCGTCTTACGCAGGCTGGCGCAGAAGAAAACAGCGCGGCCTATGCCCGTATGCTCTGGCTGATTGGTGCCGTGATGACCGTTGTGATTGCCGTCGGGGTGCTGTGCTGGTTCGGGCTGCGCCGGATACTTATCCAGCCGCTTAATCAGAGCATTCAGCATATCCGGCATATTGCGCAGGGCGATCTTACCCAGCCGATTACCATCACCGGGCGCAATGAGATGAGCCAGCTGGCCACCAGCCTGCATGAGATGCAGCAGGCGCTGACGCGCACGGTCAGCGACGTGCGCGACGGCGCGGATGCGATCTTTACCGGTGCCAGTGAAATCTCAGCCGGTAATAACGATCTGTCGGCGCGCACCGAGCAGCAGGCTGCATCACTGGAGCAGACGGCGGCCAGCATGGAGCAGCTGACGGCCACGGTGAAGCAGAATGCTGAAAATGCCCGTCAGGCGTCGCAGCTGGCGCTGACCGCTTCAGGCACGGCGCAAAAAGGCGGCACGGTTGTTGAGGGGGTGGTCTCGACAATGAAAGATATTGCCGGCAGTTCAAAGAAAATTGCTGATATTATCAGCGTCATTGATGGCATTGCCTTTCAGACCAATATTCTGGCGCTTAACGCTGCGGTGGAAGCTGCCCGCGCTGGCGAACAGGGGCGCGGCTTTGCCGTCGTGGCCGGTGAAGTACGCAGTCTGGCGCAGCGCAGCGCTCAGGCGGCCAAAGAGATCAAAGGGCTGATTGAAGATTCAGTCCGGCGCGTTAACAGTGGTTCGGTGCTGGTAGAGAGCGCCGGTGAGACCATGGGTGAAATAGTCAGTGCGGTGACGCGCGTCACCGATATCATGGGCGAAATTGCTTCAGCCTCTGATGAGCAGAGCCGCGGTATCGATCAGGTGGGCCACGCGGTCACCGAAATGGATCGGGTCACTCAGCAAAACGCGGCGCTGGTTGAAGAGTCGGCCTCAGCTGCTGCTTCGCTGGAGGCGCAGGCCAGCCGCCTCAGCCAGTCGGTGGCGCTGTTCCGCATTACGCGAGGCGCTGCGCAGGCGACTGGCGTGCGCCATCCGCAGATTGCCCCGCCTGCGGTTGCGGTCGCCGCCGCACCGCGCCGTGCGGCCACGACCGCAGGCGCAGAGAGCCACTGGGAAACCTTCTGACTGCCGTTATGCCCTCCGTCGCGCGTGACGGAGGGCAGTTTTTTTAGTTATTAATCAGGATCAAAAGCTTCAATAGGGCCGGACAGGTGCAAAGAAGCGTAAACCGTCTCAATTAATCGCGGCTGGCGTCGATAACAGGGTGTCAAAATTCTTCCTGGAGACACCATGTTAAAACGTATCAACGTCGTTACCAGTCTGATCGCCGTGCTGCTGATTTTTGGCGCGCTGCAGCTGCTCTCGGGCGGCCTGTTCTGGTCAGCGCTGAACAAAGATAAAGAGGCGTTTGCCGTCGCACAGACCTCTACCAATAATGTTGCCGCTATGTCAGATGCGTGGATTGAGCTTAATCAGACCCGCACCGTGCTCAACCGCGCCATGCTGCGTATGCAGGGCAGCATGGCAGCGCAAACCAACGGCGGACAGCTCAATGCGCTGATTGCCCAGACGGAAAAGCAGCTGAGCGTGGCTGCAGATCACTACCAGCGTTACTACAACCTTCCTTCCACACCAGGTCTGCCGGAAGTCTTAACCGAACGGCTGGAGTCTGACTACAACGCGTTTAACGACGGTCTGAAAGCGATGCTCGATCGCCTGAAAGCCAACGATCTGCAGGGCATGTTTGCGCAGAATATTGAGGCGCGCCAGGTCAAAATGAAAGCGACCTATGAAGAGTGGCGTACTGCCCAGGCGGAACTTGCGGCGAAAGGCGTCGTCCAGAACCAGCGCGCCTTTACCACCATGATGTGGCTGCTGGCCGCGGTGATGGTTGTGGTAATCGCGGTGATCGCGGGCTGCTGGTTTGGCCTGCGGGTGGTGCTGATCCGTCCGCTGCACGCGCTGCTGGGACATATCCGTCATATCGCATCCGGCGACCTGACCCAGCCGATTCAGGTGGAAGGGCGCAATGAGATGAGCCAGCTGGCGGCCAGCCTGCATGAGATGCAGCAGTCGCTGGTGCGTACCGTCAGCGATGTGCGCGACGGCTCTGACGCTATTTTCACCGGTGCCAGCGAAATCTCAGCGGGCAACAATGACCTTTCCGCCCGTACCGAAGAGCAGGCGGCCTCGCTGGAACAGACGGCTGCCAGTATGGAACAGCTGACTGCAACGGTAAAACAGAACGCTGAAAATGCCCGTCAGGCGTCGCAGCTGGCGCTAAGCGCTTCTGATACCGCCCGTAAAGGCGGTGATGTGGTGGAAGGCGTGGTGCGTACCATGAGTGATATTGCCGGCAGTTCAAAGAAGATTGCCGACATTATCAGCGTTATCGACGGGATTGCGTTTCAGACGAATATTCTGGCGCTCAACGCTGCCGTTGAAGCGGCACGCGCCGGCGAGCAGGGTCGCGGCTTTGCTGTCGTAGCGGGTGAGGTGCGCAGTCTGGCACAGCGCAGCGCTCAGGCGGCGAAAGAGATTAAAGGGTTAATCGAAGAGTCGGTCACGCGGGTTAACGCCGGTTCGCAGCTGGTCGGGACCGCCGGTGACACCATGAGCGATATTGTCGGTGCCGTCACGCGCGTCACCGATATCATGGGCGAGATCGCCTCGGCGTCAGATGAACAGAGTCGCGGTATCGATCAGGTGGGGCACGCGGTCACTGAGATGGATCGCGTGACGCAGCAGAACGCGGCTCTGGTCGAGGAGTCCGCTGCCGCCGCCGCGTCACTGGAAGCGCAGGCGAGTCGTCTGAGTCAGTCGGTTGCCGTGTTTCATATTCCGCGAACTGCAGCGCCAGCCGCTCAGCGTCTGACAGAGAGCAGAAAACCGCAGCCGCTGCGCAGCCCGGTGCGCAAAACCGCCACCGCCGCCCCGGCCAGCGATGCGAACTGGGAAACGTTTTAAGGGATTTTACCAGGTCGGCATGAATGCCGACCCTACGCCCCCATACACTGCGCATCCAATCCCGGTAACCCCGCAGGGTGCACATTACTGCGCGCCTGGCCCGGTCTGCCTTACTGTCACCTCTGCACCCAACGCATAAACTGCGCGCCACGTGCATAAAGATCCCCTCATCCACGCCGATAACTACAGCGATCCGCCAACCAATGAGGTGTTTATGTTTAGTCGTATTCGTGTTGTTTCCGGCCTGCTCTGCGTGCTGGCGCTGTTTGCGCTGCTGCAGCTCTTTTCCGGTGGGATGTTCTTCTCAACGGTAAAAGCCGATAAAGATAATTTTGCCTATAACCAGCGCCTCAGTACCCTGCAGCGCGCCATGGGCACCTCCTGGGTATCGCTGGTGCAGGCGCGTAATACGCTGAACCGCGCCGGTATTCGCTATCTACAGGATAGCCAGATGGCGGGATCGGGGGCCACGGTGAAAGAGCTGGTTGCGCTCGCCAATGAGGAGCTGCAAACCGCCGATGCGGGCTTTGCCGATTTTAATGCCAGCCTTTCGGAGCAGGGCAAGAGTGCAGCAAACGTGCTGGCGCTGCAGGCCAACTATAAAGCCTACCGCGATGCGCTGGCTGAGCTGGTGGTTTTTCTCGGCTCAGGCAACTTCAAAGGGTTTGTCGATCAGCCTACGCAGAGTCTGCAGGACAAATTTGAAAAGGATTACAACGCCTGGCTCACTACTAACCTTGGCCTGGCGCAGCAGGGCGTTGACGCCAATGAGAGCGCATATCGTCACGCCATTATGCTGGTACTGTGCACCCTGCTGGTGACGCTGCTGGTGATTATGCTGGTCTGGAGCGGAATGCGCTCGGCGCTAATCCGGCCGCTCAAGCAGAGCATTGAACATATCCGCCACATTGCCCGGGGCGATCTGACCCAGAGCGTTGACGTCAGCGTACGTAACGAAGTGGGCGAACTGCTCAGTTCGCTGGCAGAGATGCAGCAGGAGCTGGCGCGCACGGTGCGTACCGTACGCGATGGATCCGACGCTATCTATACCGGCGCGAGTGAAATCGCGATGGGCAATAACGACCTCTCTTCACGTACCGAACAGCAGGCGGCTTCGCTGGAGCAGACGGCTGCCAGCATGGAGCAGCTCACCGCCACGGTGAAGCTGAATGCAGAAAATGCACGTCAGGCATCGCAGCTGGCGCTTAACGCCTCAGAGACCGCGCAGCAGGGCGGCAAAGTGGTCGATGGCGTGGTAAGCACCATGAAAGATATCGCCGGCAGCTCGAAGAAAATTGCGGACATCACCAGCGTGATTGACGGTATCGCATTCCAGACCAATATCCTGGCGCTGAACGCTGCCGTGGAAGCGGCACGCGCCGGTGAACAGGGACGCGGGTTTGCGGTGGTGGCAGGTGAAGTGCGCAGTCTGGCACAGCGCAGTGCTCAGGCGGCCAAAGAGATCAAAGCGCTGATTGAGGACTCTGTCAGCCGCGTCAATACCGGCTCGGTGCTGGTCGAAAGCGCAGGTGAAACCATGAGTGAGATCGTCAGCGCCGTGACGCGTGTGACCGATATCATGGGTGAAATCGCTTCCGCCTCCGATGAGCAGAGCAAAGGTATCGATCAGGTAGGCGTGGCCGTGACGGAAATGGACCGGGTAACGCAGCAAAACGCCGCGCTGGTTGAAGAGTCTGCGACGGCCGCTGCCGCACTGGAAGAGCAGGCCAGCCGCCTGAAACAATCCGTTGCCGTGTTCAATATTGGTAAAGAATTTGTCGCGCAGGCCGTTAACGTATCTACAGCGTTAAAAAAGGTATCGCCGGTTGCGCAAAAAGCGCTGGCACCCGCTACTGGCGCACGCGGCGCTGATGATAACTGGGAAACCTTTTAATGCCGCCGGGCCGCTTTGGGCGGCCCGCTTACCCGGTAAGAACCGGCAGCAGTGTAGCAATCAGAGCACTATCACTTAACAGTTTGTTGCCGGATGGCCCGAGATGAAGAAATCGACGTTCCTCGATCAAAATGAGCCGACCACGCTGCTTGCGCAGATGGTGCAGCGTCTGCCGCTTTCCGATACGCACTTTCGCCGTATCAGCCAGCTGATCTATCAGCGCGCGGGTATTGTCCTGGCCGATCATAAGCGTGAAATGGTCTATAACCGCCTGGTTCGCCGGCTGCGGACGCTGAATATCGACGATTTTGGCCGCTATCTGGCGCTGCTTGAACAGGATCCAAACAGCGCAGAGTGGCAGGCGTTTATCAATGCGCTGACCACTAACCTGACCTCGTTTTTTCGCGAAGCGCATCATTTCCCGATCCTGGCAGAGCACGCCCGGAAACGCAGCGGCAGCTACAGCGTCTGGAGTACCGCCGCGTCAACCGGAGAAGAGCCCTATTCGATTGCGATGACGCTGGCTGAAACGCTGGGCACCGGGCCGGGCAAATTTCAGGTTCACGCCAGCGACATCGACACGCAGGTACTGGAGAAAGCGGTAGCGGGCGTCTATCGCCAGGAGGAGCTGCGCACGCTGTCGCAATCGCAGCTGCAGCGTTTCTTTCTGCGTGGCACCGGCCCGCATGAAGGCATGGTGCGCGTCCGCCCTGAACTGGCAGGTATGGTGCACTACTCGCAGCTTAATCTGCTGGCTAATGAGTGGGCGCTGCCTGGCCCGTTTGACGCAATTTTTTGCCGCAACGTAATGATCTACTTCGATAAAGAGACTCAGGAAAAAATCCTGCGCCGTTTTGTTCCGCTGCTGAAGCCGGGCGGAGTGCTGTTTGCCGGGCATTCAGAAAACTTCAGTCAGATCAGCAAAGAGTTCTGGCTGCGCGGGCAGACCGTGTATGGGCTGACTAAGGAAAGACGATGAGCAAAATCACCGTGATGTGCGTGGATGACTCGGCGCTGATGCGCCAGCTGATGACGGAGATCATCAACAGCCATCCCGATATGGAGATGGTCGCGACGGCACCGGATCCGCTGGTGGCGCGGGATTTAATCAAACAGTACAACCCGCAGGTGCTGACGCTGGATGTCGAGATGCCACGCATGGATGGCCTCGACTTTCTGGAAAAACTGATGCGTCTGCGGCCGATGCCGGTGGTGATGGTCTCCTCTCTCACCGGTAAGGGATCGGAAGTCACGCTGCGCGCGCTGGAGCTGGGCGCGGTGGATTTTGTCACGAAACCGCAGCTGGGGATCCGTGAGGGGATGCTGGCTTACAGCCAGATGATCGCCGACAAAATCCGCGGTGCGGCACGGGCGAAGCTGCATACGCGCGCCGTGTCGCCGGCGCCGGTCACGCTGAAAGCGGGTCCGCTGCTCAGCAGTGAAAAGCTGATTGCGATCGGCTCCTCCACCGGCGGTACGGAAGCGATCCGCCATGTACTGCAGCCGCTGCCGGCGACCAGTCCGGCGCTGCTGATCACGCAGCATATGCCGCCGGGATTTACCCGCTCGTTTGCCGAACGGCTGAACAAGCTCTGCCAGATCACCGTGAAAGAGGCGGAGGATGGCGAACGTATTCTGCCGGGCCACGCCTACATCGCGCCAGGCGCGATGCATATGGAGCTGGGGCGTAGCGGAGCGAACTACATTGTAAAACTCAATGATGGCCCGCCGGTTAACCGGCACAAACCCTCCGTGGATGTGCTGTTTCGCTCGGTGGCCGTCAATGCAGGACGAAATGCAGTGGGCGTCATTCTGACCGGGATGGGAAATGATGGCGCGGCCGGGATGCTGGAAATGCATCGCGCAGGTGCCTGGACCATCGCGCAGGATGAAGCCAGCTGTGTGGTATTTGGCATGCCGCGCGAAGCAATAGCGATGGGCGGCGCCAGCGAAGTGGTCGATCTGGGCCACATCAGCCAGCATATGCTGGCAAAAATTAGCGCCGGACAGGCATTGCGAATTTAACGAGCCCGTCCTGCCGGACGAGACAACACAGGAGTAGATATGGCTGATAAAAATATGCGCTTTTTGGTAGTGGACGACTTTAACACCATGCGTCGCATCGTCCGCAACCTGCTGAAAGAGCTGGGTTTCAATAACGTTGAAGAGGCTGAAGATGGCGTTGATGCGCTGAATAAACTGCGCGCAGGCGGCTTCGACTTCGTGGTCTCTGACTGGAACATGCCAAACATGGATGGCCTGCAGCTGCTGCAGACCATTCGCGCCGACGCCACGCTAAGCAAGCTGCCGGTGCTGATGGTTACGGCAGAAGCGAAGAAAGAGAATATTATTGCTGCCGCTCAGGCTGGCGCCAGCGGCTACGTGGTGAAACCTTTCACCGCCGCCACGCTGGAAGAGAAGCTGGGTAAAATTTTCGAAAAACTGGGCATGTAAGGAGATGTGATGAGCGACCTTCCGAAATCAACTGAAGAAGCCTCGGCACACGACATCATTGCCCGAATCGGCTCGCTGACGCGTATGCTGCGCGACAGCCTGCGTGAACTCGGGCTGGATCAGGCGATTGCCGAAGCCGCAGAAGCGATCCCGGATGCCCGCGATCGTCTGGATTATGTAGTACAGATGACGGCGCAGGCAGCAGAACGCGCGCTGAATAGCGTGGAAGCGTCACAGCCGCATCAGGATAAGATGGAAGCGGGCGCCACGCAGTTAAAAGGGCGCTGGGATGCGTGGTTTGAAAACCCGATTGAGCTTGCTGATGCGCGCGAGTTGGTTTCGGATACGCGTGAGTTTCTCGCTGAGGTACCGCAGCACACGTCATTCACCAACAAGCAGCTGCTGGATATCATGATGGCGCAGGATTTTCAGGACCTGACGGGTCAGGTGATCAAGCGCATGATGGATGTCATCCAGGAAATTGAACGGCAGCTGCTGATGGTGCTGCTGGAAAACATGCCGGAGGCAAACGCGGCGGCGCGCAAAGAGGCCACCAGCCTGCTGAACGGTCCGCAGATCCACGCCAATGCCCCTGGCGTGGTCTCCAGTCAGGATCAGGTTGATGACCTGCTGGACAGCTTAGGTTTTTAACCGCAGCGCAGAGACAGGCAGCCGGTCTGTCTCTGCACTGCTCTGCCCTACGCCCGCACCGCTTTTCGTAAATCCTCCTAAATTGCCTGCAGAATCAGCAGAGTGTGATAAGGTTAGATCTGCAGTTTTGTGATCGCCGTCTACTTTATTACCGAAACGATAGCTGATTTTATGTTGCCACTGCTTATCCGCACACTTCTGCCACTCTGCCTGACTGGCGTAGCGCTGCCTGCGCTGGCGCTGACGACCGCTACCCGCGTGGATGATGCCCCCTTTACCGATCCCGCTCACTTCCGGCAAATGGCCGATAACCTGCCGGCGCTGGGCTATCACGCCGATACTGACCTCTTCAGTAAAAAACTGGCGACCATTGCAAAGAGCATTGGTGAAGCGAGCCAGAACGGTGACAGTGAGACGTCGCTCGGACAGCAGGCCGGGATCTGGGCGTTTAATCACTTTCGCGATGAGGTGGCCACCCGGGTGGCGGATGAAGGTCAGCTGCTGCTGTCGCCCTACGGGCAGGCGCAGATCGATCTGAATGTCGACATGGAAGGCAACTTCAGCGGCAGCGGGGCGTCGCTGCTGACGCCGTGGGCCGATCGCTATAACTATCTGACCTTTAGCGAGCTGGGCGTGCATCAGACGGATGATGGGCTGATTGGTAATGCCGGTCTGGGTCAGCGCTGGGTGGCGGGCAACTGGCTGCTCGGTTATAACGGATTTGTCGATCGTATGTTTGACAGCGGACTGCAGCGGGCATCAGTGGGTACGGAAGCCTGGTCTGACTTTTTACGCTTTTCAGCCAATTACTACACGCCGCTCTCAGGCTGGCGCAACCGCAATCCGTTTCAGCAGCAGCGGCTGGCGCGCGGCTATGACGTGACCACGCGCGGCTATCTGCCTTTTTATCGTCAGCTGGGCGTCTCCGTCAGCTGGCAGCAGTACCTGGGCAACAACGTGGATCTGTTCAACTCCGGCAACACGTATCACAACCCCTCTGCGCTGACGCTGGGTCTCTCCTATACGCCAGTGCCGCTGGTCACCGTTTCCGCCAGCCACAAAACCAGCAGCGAAGGGGAGAGTCAGGATCAGCTCGGGCTGCATCTTAACTACCGCTTCGGCGTGGCGCTCAGTCAGCAGCTCAGCCCGGATAACGTTGCAGCCACCCGTTCGCTGCGCGGCAGCCGCTATGATACGGTGACGCGCAGCTCGACGCCGGTTCTGGCTTTTCGCCAGCGAAAAACCTTTTCTGTTTTTCTCGCCACGCCGCCGTGGCAGCTGAATCCTGGTGAGAGTCTGCCGCTGAAAGTGCAGATCCGCAGCGCGAATCCGGTACGTAAAGTAAGCTGGCAGGGCGACACGCAGGCGCTGAGTCTGACGCCGGGGACCCGGCCTGACGATCCGCAGGGCTGGAGCATTATTATGCCCGCCTGGGACAATTCGCCAGGCGCAACGAATCACTATCGTCTGTCGGTGACGGTTGAAGACAGCAAACAGCAGCGGGTGACGTCAAACTGGATCGATCTTCAGCTGCAGCCGCCGGTAGCACTGGAGCCACAAAACCAGGACAGCTTCGATATCATGGCGCCCTGATCGTACCCGGGCGCGAAAGCGCTTTTTCGCACCACGATAGCGCGTGCTGCGCTGCCAGCGCGCGCCACCTGCCCTGTTATGGCGAAATATTTGCTGTGCGATCACAAAAGCAATATTTCCTTCCATAAATGCATAAATCCGCTAAATAATTTGCTGCCTTAGCGGCGGCGCAACCATAATATTCACTTTTTATGCAAAATAAGTGAATATCACCCTGACGTAACCCATTGAAATTTCGTTGCTGACTCCCTTTTATGCATTATGCCCTCTGGCTGGCACGCTTGCTGCACCTTATAGTCGGGCTGCTGATTACGCACTCTTAACAATTCTAAAACAATAGCTTCACCCGGGGTGAGGCAGGAGATCCGGCTATGTCACTGCAGGTTACACGTCACGATTTTGATCAATGGATGATGCCGGTCTATGCACCCGCAACTTTTGTGCCGGTACGGGCTGAAGGATCGCGGTTGTGGGATCAACAGGGCAAAGAGTATATCGATTTTGCTGGCGGGATCGCAGTGAATGCGCTGGGCCATGCACACCCGGCGCTGCAGCAGGCGCTGACAGAGCAGGCGGCAAAGCTGTGGCATACCGGCAATGGCTATACCAACGAGCCGGTATTGCGGCTGGCAAAGCAGCTGATTGATGCCACCTTTGCCGATCGCGTTTTCTTCTGCAACTCCGGCGCTGAGGCGAATGAAGCTGCGCTTAAGCTGGCGCGCAAAGTGGCGCACGACCGTTTCGGCGATCAAAAAAGCGGCATTGTGGCATTCACCAACGCTTTTCATGGCCGCACCCTGTTTACGGTGTCGGCTGGCGGCCAGCCCGCCTATTCGCGCGACTTTGCACCGCTGCCGCCGGCCATTCAGCATGCGCAGTTTAATAACCTGGAATCGGCCGCCGCGCTGATTAACGACAGCACCTGCGCCGTGATTGTTGAGCCGATTCAGGGCGAGGGCGGCGTATTGCCTGCCGATGTAGCCTTCCTGCGCGGCCTGCGGGAGCTGTGCGATCGCCATCAAGCGCTGCTGATTTTTGATGAAGTGCAGAGCGGTGTGGGACGCACCGGATCGCTTTACGCCTATATGCACTATGGCGTTACGCCGGATGTACTGAGTACCGCAAAAGCGCTGGGCGGCGGCTTCCCGATTGGTGCCATGCTGACGCGTGAGGATCTGGCGCAGGTGATGGGGGTGGGCACACATGGTACGACCTATGGCGGTAACCCGCTGGCAGGCGCGGTAGCGGGTAAAGTGCTGGAGCTGGTCAACCAGCCCGCTTTCCTCGCTGGCGTGACCGAGCGGCATCAGTGGTTTGTTGATCAGCTTCAGGCGATTAACCAGCGACTGCCGGTGTTTAAAACCATCCGCGGCCTCGGGCTGCTGATTGGGGCTGTGCTCAACGACGATTTCGCCGGAAAAGCCAAACAGTTCAACCTGACGGCCGCCGAAGAGGGCGTGATGGTCCTGATTGCCGGTGCCAGCGTCGTGCGCTTTGCGCCCGCGCTAAACATCAGCCAGGAGGAGGTGCAGCAGGGGCTGGCACGCTTTGAGCGCGCCTGTGAACGTATTCTCAGAGGAGCCACATCATGATGGTGATCCGCCCGGTTGAACATGATGACCTGGCGCAGCTGCTCCTGCTGGCGGGCAAAACCGGCGGCGGGCTTACCTCGCTGCCGGAAGACAGCGCCACGCTGCAGGCGCGTATTGAGCGTTCACTGCTGACCTGGCAGGGGGCGCTGCCGCGCGCTGAACAGGGTTACGTCTTTGTGCTGGCCGACAGTGACGATAACCGGGCCGTGGGGATCTGCGCGATTGAAGTGGCGGTCGGGTTGCAGGAGCCGTGGTACAACTTCCGGGTTGGCACGCAGGTACACGCCTCCAGAGAGCTGAACGTGTATGCCAGTCTGCCGGTGCTGTCGCTCAGCAACGATCACACCGGCAGCAGCGAGCTCTGTACGCTGTTTCTCGATCCCGACTACCGCGACGGCAGAAACGGCTATTTACTCTCTAAATCACGCTTTCTTTTTATGGCGAACTTCCGCGATCGCTTTATGCGCAACGTAGTGGCAGAGATGCGCGGCGTCAGCGATGACAGCGGCCATTCTCCTTTCTGGGAGAGCGTGGGCAGCCATTTCTTCTCTATGCCCTTTCGCCAGGCTGATTTTCTTAGCGGTACCGGTCAGAAAGCGTTTATCGCAGAACTGATGCCAAAACATCCGCTCTATATTCACTATCTCAGTGAGGCGGCGCAGCGCGTCATTGGTGAAGTACACCCGAAAACGGCGCCGGCGCGCGCGGTGCTGGAAGCGGAAGGTTTTCGCTATCAGAACTATGTCGACATCTTTGATGGTGGCCCGACGCTGGAGTGTGAAATTGATCGTATCCGGGCCATTCGCAAAAGTACGCTGCTGCCGGCAGGCGCCGGTGATGCGCAGGCGCACTGGCCGCTCTGCCTGGTCGCTAACAGCAACTATCAGCAGTTTCGTGCCACGCTGCTGCCGGTCGATATCGCCGCCGGTCACGTCTGTCTCAGTGAGAGCCAGCGTCAGGCGCTGTGCTGTGAATATGGTGATGCGCTACGGGTTGTAACACTCTGCCGTGAGGAGAAACAGGCATGACGCACTTTATTAATAATCAGTGGCTGCGCGGCGACGGTGACGCCTTCACGAAAGCCGATCCGGTCTCCGGTGACCAGCTGTGGCAGGGCAATGCCGCCTCTGCGGCTCAGGTCAGCGCCGCCTGTGCGGCCGCCCGCGCCGCCTTCCCGCACTGGGCGCGCCTGCCGTTTACGACACGTCAGGCAGGGATTGAAACCTTTGCCGCGCTGCTGGAGCAGCATAAGGTGGAGCTGGCGGAGATCATCTCTCAGGAAACCGGTAAGCCGCGCTGGGAGACGCTGACGGAAGTGCAGGCGATGATCAATAAAATTGCCATTTCAGTAAAAGCGTATCACGCCCGTACCGGCGAACAGCAAACGGGTGAAAGCGCACTGCGCCACCGTCCGCACGGCGTACTGGCGGTGTTTGGTCCCTATAATTTTCCGGGACATCTGCCAAATGGCCACATTGTGCCCGCGCTACTGGCAGGAAACTGCGTGGTGTTTAAGCCGAGCGAGCTGACGCCGCTGACTGCGGAACGCACCGTGCAGCTCTGGCAGCAGGCAGCGCTCCCGGCGGGGGTGATCAATATGGTGCAGGGCGGACGGGAAAGCGGCCAGGCGCTGGCACAGGCAGAGCAGATTGACGGCGTCCTGTTTACCGGCAGCGCGGCTACCGGATATCACCTGCACCGGCAGTTTGCCGGCCAGCCGGAGAAGATGCTTGCGCTGGAGATGGGTGGTAATAATGCGCTGATTGTGGAGGATCCGGTGGATATCGATGGCGCCGTACATATCGCCATTCAGTCAGCGTTTATTTCTGCCGGGCAGCGCTGCACCTGCGCGCGTCGCCTGCTGGTAAAACGTGGCGCGGCGGGCGACGCGTTTCTGCAGCGGCTGGTGGCCGTCAGCGCCCGGCTGCAGCCCGCGGCGTGGAATGCGGAGCCACAGCCATTTATGGGCAGCGTCATTTCGCCTGCTGCCGCCGGACAGATCTATCAGGCGTGGCAGCAGCGCGTGGCGCTGGGCGGGGAAGTGCTGCTGAATATGCAGTGGCCGGATCGCCAGCGCGCACTGATTACGCCAGGCATTATTGATATGACCCACGTCAGTGCGCTGCCGGATGAAGAGGTGTTCGGACCGCTGCTGCAAATCATCCGTTATGACGACTACAGTGAGGCGATTACGCTGGCTAACGCCACGCGCTATGGCCTCTCATGCGGTCTGATCTCACCGCAGCGGGCGCAGTTTGATCAGCTGCTGCTGGAGGCGCGCGCCGGTATTGTCAACTGGAACAAGCCGCTTACCGGTGCGGCCAGCACCGCGCCGTTTGGCGGCATTGGCGCCTCCGGCAACCACCGCGCCAGCGCCTGGTACGCAGCGGATTACTGCGCCTGGCCGATGGCAACCCTGGAGAGCAGCAGCCTGGCCCTGCCCGATACACTCTCGCCGGGTCTTGATTTCTCTGCTCAGGGAGCGCGCCATGAACGCAGCTGAAGTCAATTTTGATGGCCTGGTTGGCCTGACGCACCACTACGCAGGCCTCTCATTTGGTAATGAGGCGTCAACCCGCAATCAGCTGCAGCCCTCTAATCCCAGGCTGGCGGTGCTGCAGGGACTGCGCAAAATGAAAGCGCTGGCCGATCTCGGCTATCTGCAGGGTGTGATCCCGCCGCACGAGCGGCCTAATCTGCCGCTGCTGCGCCAGCTCGGTTTTCACGGCAGTGACGCGCAGGTGCTGGCGCGCGCTGCGCAGCAGGCGCCGCAGCTGCTCTCAGCCGCCAGTTCAGCCTCGGCGATGTGGGTTGCTAACGCGGCCACCGTTTCGCCATCGGCGGACAGCGGTGACGGACGCGTTCATTTTACCGTTGCCAATCTGAATAATAAGTTTCACCGGTCCATTGAAGCCCCGGAAACGGCTGACCTGCTGCGGGCGATCTTTCGCGATCCGCAGCGCTTCTGCGTGCATGACGCGCTGCCTCAGGTGGCGCTGTTTGGTGATGAAGGAGCCGCGAATCACAATCGCTTCGGGGCGCGCTACGGCGACGCCGGCCTGCAGCTGTTTGTCTATGGGCGCGAAGGACAGCACGCCGGCATCACGCCGGAACGCTATCCGGCGCGCCAGACGCTGGAAGCGAGCAGGGCGGTCGCGCGTCTGCATCAGCTTGATGAGGCGCGCACGCTCTTCGTACAGCAGAATCCGGCGGTGATCGATCAGGGCGTTTTCCATAACGACGTGATTGCCGTCAGTAATCAGCAGGTGCTGTTCTGTCACGAAGAGGCTTTCGTCAATCAGCCTGCGTTGCTGGAGCAGCTTGCAGAGCGGGTGCCGGGGTTTACCGCCATCGTGGTGCCGCGCGCGCGCGTATCCGTCAGCGATGCGGTGGCGACCTATCTCTTCAACAGTCAGCTGCTGCAGCACCCCGATGGCGGTATGCGGCTGATACTGCCCGAAGAGGCACGACAGCATCCGGGCGTCTGGGCTTATCTGACGGAGCTGGCAGAGAGCGGCGGACCGATCCGCGAACTCACGGTGTTCGATCTGCGCGAAAGCATGTGCAACGGCGGCGGGCCAGCCTGTCTGCGCCTGCGGGTTGTATTGACGGCAGAGGAGCAGCGGGCGGTCAACCCGGCGGTAATGATGAACGAGCAGCTGTTTACGCAGCTCAGCCAGTGGGCAGAGCGTTACTATCGCGACTATCTCACGCAGGCAGATTTGGCCGATCCGGCGCTGCTGCAGGAGGGGCGCGACGCGCTGGATGCGCTGACGCAGCTGCTGAAGCTGGGCAGCGTCTACGCCTTTCAGCGCTGAGGCTGAGGCAGGATTAAGGAGAAAACATGCGCAGTTTTTTGCAGCAGACGCTGGCGGGCACGCCGCCTGCCGTCACGCAGGGAGAGACCGCTTATCTGCGCTGGCAGTGGCAGGCGGAAGGGATCCTCTCGCTGACGCCGCTGACGCACTGCGACCGGGCGCTGGTGCTGTCCGCCGGGATCCACGGCAATGAAACCGCGCCGGTGGAGATAGTGGAGCAGCTGCTGGCGCCGCTGCTTAGCGGAGAAAAACCGCTGGCAGTGCGGCTGCTGGTGATACTGGGTAATCCGGCGGCGCTGCGCAGCGGCCGTCGCTATCAGCAGTACGATCTTAACCGGCTGTTTGGTGGCCGCTGGCAGCGGGTCAGTGAAACCAGTGAAGCACAGCGCGCCCTGCAGCTTGAACAGGTGATGGAGTGCTTCTGGCGCAGCTGCCACAGGCAGACGTCGCGCTGGCATCTTGATCTGCATACCGCTATTCGCGGCTCTTATTATCCGCGCTTTGCCGTTATGCCCGCGAATGTGCGGCCATGGCCGGATACGTTTATGCAGTGGCTGGCCGCAGCTGAGCTGGAGGCGCTGGTTTTTCATCGTGCGCCGGGCGGCACCTTTACCCACTACAGCTGCGAGCATCATCACGCGGCGAGTTCGACGCTGGAACTGGGTAAGGCGCTGCCGTTTGGTGAAAACGACCTCACGCAGTTCAGGGCGGTGCAGCGGGCGCTTGCTGCGCTGCTGGAGGGAGAAACGTGGCCGCAGCCGCATATGCAGCCGCGGCGCTATCACGTTTCACAACAAATCACCCGTCAGGGGGAGGGGTTTACGCTGCATATGAGCGCGGACACGCTGAATTTCACCGCGTTTCCTCAGGGCACGCTGCTGGCAGAAGAGGGCGACACGCGCTATTACGTACAGCAGGCGCAGGAGTATGTGCTGTTTCCTAATCCGCAGGTGGCACCGGGATTACGCGCCGGGCTGATGCTGACGGAAGAGAACGCACAGAGGCCGGCGCAATAAACGGCTGCAGCATGGCTGATGCCTGATGGCGTCAGCCCGCTGACAGCGATCGCTTAACATTTTGCTTTCCCGGCGCGGGCAAACTCATTACACTCCTCCTTAATTCCTGCCATTTTCCCGCTATTGTCATACTTCCTTGCATTTTCTCACGTAATTCTTCGCAATCTCTCCACGATCGCGCGATATTTATCTTCTATGCTTTCAGGGCTTTACTCAGGTTCTGAGTAGTTGACGTTCAGCGTCGTATGCTTGTTTCCGAAGACGCGACACAGGCTGTCGTCATATAACTGACAAGAAAGGACAATATTATGCGTAAACTGACTTCTGTTTTTCTGGCTACCGCAATGGCACTGGGTGCCGCCAATATCGTCCACGCTGCGGCCGATAACCTGACGCCACCGCCGGCCGGTACTGAAAAGCCGATGCATAAGCCGATGCGCCATCACGGTATGGAGATGTTTAAAGGCATCACTCTGACCGATGCGCAGAAAACACAGATCCGCACCATCATGCAGGATGGCCATAAAGAGATGCAGCGTCCGTCGACGGAAGCACGCCGCGCGAACCATGCCATTATTGCCGCCGACAGCTTCGATCGCAGCAAAGCGGAAGCACAGGCTGAGAAGATGACTGCAAACGCCAAAGAGAATGCGGTACGCATGATGGAAACCCAGAACAAGATCTACAACGTACTGACGCCGGAACAGAAAAAGCAGTACAACGCCAATTTCGAAACGCGCCTGACGGAAAAAGCGCCACACGATGGTAAAATGCCACCACCGCCTGCTGACGGCGAGTAAGCACACCGTAACCGATCCGGATCAAGACCGCCGGCGCTGTTCAGGACAGAGTCCCGCCCTGAACAGCGTCGGCGGTTTTTTTTATAGCTCTATCAGCGGGAACTCGCCGGAAAGTAGCGGACGGCAGAGAATTTTATAGCCGTCGTGATCAAACCCCTGGCGCGCGCGCTGCAGCTGGCGCGCTTCCGCTTCAGTGGCGACGGAACCCAGCCAGAACCAGTGATCGATCACATGGATTTGTGTCATCTCAGCGCCGCGCTCCACCATGCCAACCGGGCCTTCCCACGGCCAGCACACTACGCGAAAGCGTTCCAGCCCCTCGCGGAGCCGCTGCTGGTGCGCTTCGACACTCTCTTTTCCGCAGCAGGCGCCGGCACAGCGCTTCAGCGCTGCGCGAAAGCAGCCGCGCCCCGGCCGCAGGCTCTCCAGCCCAAGCAGGCCGTGACAGAGCTGCAGCTCATCGGCCATGCTTTTGAGCTTCTCCAGCGCAGCAAAACGGCTGCGAAACAGCCCGTAGAGATCGGGTGAACGAGAGAAATCGACATCTTTTGCATAGACGACTTCCGGCGCGCCTTCTCCCAGCTGCAGTGAGCAGAGCTGACGATTTTTACGCAGGCGCTTATTAAATAACGGCTGCTGCGTTTTGATCATCTGCGCTTCCAGCAGCTGCGCGCCAATATCGCCGGCAGTAGGGATCCAGCTTACGCGCCGCGCCTGACGCAGCATGCTCGCTTCATCCGTGGTGCGAAAATGTGCCATCACCCGGCTGCGCAAATTAATGCTTTTGCCGATATAAAGAGGCAGATTTTCACTCTCGCCGTGAAAGGTATAGACGCCGGGCACTTTAGGCAGCCCTTCAAGCCACTGGCGCAGGTGTTCGGGATATTGATAGATTGCCGCCGCGTCAAAGTCGAGGCGATGGCTGATTGCTCGTCTGACCAAAGAATGCTCCGCTTACTGGTTTTGTATACAGTGTATCAGCGTGCTGCTTTTATCGCCAGTGGCAAGCGAGGCGCGACTCTCCCT
Source organism: Pantoea sp. M_9 (assembly GCF_008631385.1). Lineage (NCBI taxonomy): Bacteria > Pseudomonadati > Pseudomonadota > Gammaproteobacteria > Enterobacterales > Erwiniaceae > Pantoea > Pantoea sp. M_9. The sequence continues at coordinate 296,502 of NZ_VWUF01000003.1, forward strand.
CTGCAGAGAGAGAGTCGCAGGGAGGGGCTACTTTTTCCAGTAATCGTCAAACACCGTTACCGGCATACGGCGTTTATGTTCGGTTTTAGTGTACCAGCCCTCAATGATTTTCGCCGATTCGGCATCGATGGTTTTGCCTTCCAGATAATCATCGATTTGCTGATAGGTTACGCCAAGCGCCACCTCATCCTGCAGGCCAGGACGATCGTCTTCAAGATCGGCCGTGGGATGTTTCATCCAGAGGTGATCCGGGCAGCCCAGCGCCTTTAGCAGCTGTTTCCCCTGGCCTTTATTGAGGCGAAAAATCGGGTTCACGTCGCTGCCGCCATCGCCATACTTGGTATAAAAACCGGTCACCGCTTCCGCCGCGTGATCGGTGCCCAGCACGATACCTTTGGTCATGCCGGCGATGCTGTACTGCGCCTTCATGCGTTCGCGCGCCTTTTCATTACCGCGGACAAAATCTGACAGCGCAATACCCGCTTCCTGCAGTGCGCGCTCGCTCGCCAGCACCGCCTCTTTGATATTGACCACCAGGGTACGATCGGGCTGAATAAACGCCAGCGCATCCTGACAATCCTGCTCGTCGGCCTGTTTACCGTACGGCAGACGCACGGCAATAAAGGTGTACTCTTTATCGCCGGTCTCATGACGCAGCTCGCTGACCGCCGTCTGCGCCAGCTTACCGGTCAGCGTTGAGTCCTGCCCGCCGCTGATGCCCAGCACCAGCGTTTTCAGAAAAGGATGCGCTTTCAGGTACGCTTTCAGGAAATCGACGCTGACGCGGATCTCCTGCTGCGGATCGATAACGGGTTTAACACCAAGGGCCTGAATAATTTCCTGCTGCAGTGACATGAACCTCTCCTCAAGTCAGAAGCCTGACGGCATGATGCGTAACATCAGCTAAAGCTAACGCCTTGGCCGCAAAACAACAAGCCAAACGGCGATCGGCGCAGACGGTTTGCTGCTGAATCAGGCGCTTTCAGGCCGCTGCGCCAGCAGGATAAACATCAGGATCGCCAGCATAAAGCAGCCGAAAATCGTGGCGCTCATGCTGATAACCGAGGTCCCGCCCACGCCGCTAACCGGCACGCTGATGGCGCCCAGCGTAAACATGGTGACGCCGATAACCGCAGAAGCACTGCCGGCGCGATGTCCCTGACTCTGCATCGCCAGCGACGCGGCGGTAGTGGCTATCACACCATTACTGGCGATAGAGAAAAACAGCGCCACCAGAATAACCGGCAGGGCAGCGTCGCTCAGCGCGGCGGTCAGCAGCGTGGCGGAGGCGATAAATGCCAGCGTCAGCCCGCCCTTAAGCACCCGGTATTCGCCCCAGAGCGGGCAGAGTCGTGCGCTGGTCTGTGAGGCGATAATCAGGCCGCACCCGTTGGCCGCAAAGCAGAGGCTGAACGCCTGAGGTGAGAGGCCGTAGATCTGCTGCAGCACAAACGGCGAGGCGCCGATATACGCAAACATGCCTGACATCATAAAGCCCTGCGTCAGGCAAAAACCCATAAAGGGTCGATGCGTAACGACCTGGCCCAGCGCCGCCCAGGCGGAAAAAAGCGAGCCCTGGCTACGGCGTGCAGGCGGCAGCGTCTCATGCAGCTGCCAGCGCGCCAGCAGAATCAGCAGAATGGCGATCGCCGCCAGCACGATAAAAATGCCGCGCCAGCTCATGATTGTCATCAGCGCGCCGCCCAGCACCGGTGCCCCTACCGGTGCAAGGCCGTTGACCAGCATCAGCAGCGCAAAAAAACGTGTCAGCTCGTGTCCGCTATACATATCCCGGGCGATAGCGCGCGACAGCACGGCACCGCCAGCGCCGGCCAGCCCTTCAAACAGGCGGGCAATCAGTAGCGAATGGATATCTTTTGCCAGCGCGCAGCCGACAGAGGCAATAAACAGCAGCAGCAGCGACAGCAGCAGGGGCCGGATGCGGCCAAACTTATCGCTCATGGGACCAAACAGTAGCTGTCCCGCCCCGAGGCCCAGCAGGCCGGCGGTCAGACTGAGCTGAGCGGTGGAGGTCGGCGTGTGCAGATCGTGGGCCAGTTCAGGCAGCGCGGGGAGATAGAGGTCGATACAGAGCGGTCCGAGCGCCGCCAGGAGTCCGAGCGTGATAGCGTAAACCAGCCGGTTAGGGTGTGCAGATGTCATGGGGCCTCTGAGTCGGGTAAAAAGTTAACCGCGCGATTATACGGAGCAGGGCGCCGCAGCACAGCTTTTTTACCCCGGATATATTGCGATGAGCGCACCTAAAAGCTTCGCCACCGGGTTGATAAATCTGAATTTGTGTTCCAGGCTTATTCGGACATGGACAAAGTATGAGGAACAAAAAATGAATAAAGTGCTGGGATGTATCGCTGCCGCTATGACGCTGGCTGCTCTGTCTGGTTGTACCACTTACGATCGCGCGGAAAGTTATGTCACCAAACCGGTGGTAAAAGATGTTAAAAAAGGCATGACGCGTGAACAGGTGCGTCAGATTGCGGGTCCGGCTTCGACCGAAGTGACCATGGCGCACGCGCGCGGCACCTGCCAGACTTATGTTATCGGCGAGCGCGATGGCAAACTGCAGACCTATTTTGTCAGCTACAACGACACCGGTCGCGTGATGAACTACGGCTTCCAGAGCTGCAAAGAGTACGACACCGATCCGCAGGTTGCGCAGTAACGCTTTTTCGCAGAATAAAAAAGGGCCCGTCTGAGACGGGCCCTTTTTCATGCTGAAGTCAGCGCTTAGCGATGCGCCAGTTCGGCGTGCTCATCGCTCTCCAGAATTTTTTTGTCGGTCTGACCCAGCCAGCGGCTGGTCAGCGAACCGGCCGTCATTGAACCGTTCACGTTGAGCGCGGTACGGCCCATATCAATCAGCGGCTCAATGGAAATCAGCAGCGCGACCAGCGTCACCGGCAGCCCCATTGCCGGCAGCACAATCAGCGCAGCAAAGGTAGCACCGCCGCCCACACCGGCTACGCCAGCGGAACTCAGGGTAACGATCCCGACCAGCGTGGCGATCCAGACCGGATCAAACGGGTTGATGCCGACGGTAGGTGCAACCATCACGGCCAGCATTGTCGGATAGAGTCCGGCACAGCCGTTCTGACCGATTGTGGCACCGAAGGAGGCGGAAAAGCTGGCAATCGCTTCCGGCACGCCGAGACGGCGCGTCTGCGTTTCCACATTCAGCGGAATGCTGGCCGCGCTGGAGCGGCTGGTGAAAGCGAAGGTGATCACTGGCCATACCTTACGGAAGAAGCGCAGCGGATTGATGCCGTTGATCGACAGCAGCAGCGCATGCACGCCAAACATAATCGCAAGACCAAGATACGAGGCGAGTACAAAGCTGCCCAGCTTAACGATATCGTGCAGGTTAGAGCCGGCGACCACTTTGGTCATCAGCGCCAGTACGCCATATGGCGTCAGCTTCATGATCAGGCGCACCAGCTTCATCACCCAGGACTGCAGCGTATCAATCGCGGCCAGTACGCGTTCACCTTTCACTTTATCATCGCGCAGCAGATGCAGCGCAGCGACGCCGAGGAAAGCAGCAAAGATAACGACACTGATAATGGAGGTCGGGTTCGCGCCTGCCAGATCGGCAAACGGATTTTTAGGGATGAAAGAGAGCAGCAGCTGCGGCGTGCTGAGATCGGCGACTTTACCCGCATAGTTGCTCTGAATAGCATTCAGACGCGCGGTCTCCTGCGCACCCTGTACCAGACCTTCAGCGCTGAGGTGGAAGAGGCCGGTCACCATCACGCCGACCAGCGCGGAGATAGCCGTGGTAAACAGCAGTACCCCGATGGTCAGCACGCTGATTTTGCCCAGCGAGGAGGCGTTATGCAGACGCGCCACCGCGCTCAGTATTGAGGCGAATACCAGCGGCATAACAATCATCTGCAGCAGCTGTACATAGCCGTTACCGACCAGATTAAACCAGCCGATCGAATCCTTGACCACTGCGCTGTTTTCGCCATAAACCGCCTGAAGCGCCAGGCCAAACAGCACGCCCAGCACCAGGCCGGTCAGCACGCGCTTTGACAGGCTCCAGCTCTGGTTGCCAATGCGGTTAAGCAGCACCAGCAGAGCGGCAAAGACCACTATGTTAATAATAAGAGGGAAATCCATACTTAACTCCAGAAAGATGCCGCCCTGCAAAGTGCAGGCGGCATAGCGTAACGTAAATTTCTATCAGAGAATGTCAGGGATGTTAGCAGTACAATGAAGTGCAGCCTTATACCCAAAAAGTATGGATTATAACTTTTCGTTTGATATAGCGTGCTTTTTAGCCATTTAGCGGGTTAATTAGCCGGTTTACGCTGGATTGCAGCGTATCAAACAGCTGCTGCGGCCAGCCGTTTGCACCAAAAGCAGGCATACCAGCCGGAAACCAGAGTGCTGCAACCACCAGTCCCAGACAAAGCATCCGCTCCAGCTGATTACCGCTCTGGCTTCTGAGAATGGGCAGGCGAAAGCGCCAGCGGCAGGGCCACAGCAGTGGAACGCCTGCCGGCGTCAGCATGTCAGCAACGATATGGCTCAGGTAGCCCAGCGTCAGTCCCTGCAGCACATCCGCCGGCAGAAACCAGTCTGCCGGCACGTTCACTTTAAACAGCCACAGGCTGATAGCCACTGCCAGCAAACTGTGGGTAAAACCGCGATGTCCAAACGCCCGCGCGATGGGCTGAGAGAGCCAGCGAAAACGCTGGCCCAGCGTGGATCGGGGGTGGTCGATATCCGGCAGCAGGCAGGTCAGCAGCGTAGCGGGCACCAGATGCCACCAGTCCGCCGCAGCCAGAACCGGTGTCAGCTCAGCACGCTTGGCAAAAATAGCGCTGGCGATAGCAAAAATTATATGGCCTTCGGCCGTCATGATTAAATCCGGATACAAAACTGTCAATGCATCCAGTATAGGGATTTATCCAGTAAATGAGAACGGTGACGCTGTAACGAACAGTGAATTATTTTCGCGCTGGCTGCCTGCTATATCAGACAGCGCCAAACACTATGCGGTCAGTCAGACAGATGCTCTGCGCGTAACTCTGTCAGGCTCGGCAGCTGCACATCTGCCAGTGCCCAGCGGGCATCCGCGTAATGTGCAGCTGCAGGCACTACGATAGAACGCATGCGCGCCGCTTTACAGGCGATCATGCCGTTAAACGAGTCTTCCAGCGCTACACAGTTAAGCGGGTCGATATCAAGCGCCGCTGCCGCATTCAGATAGACCTGCGGGTGAGGTTTGCTCAGCGGCAGCACTTCAGCCGAGGCGAGGGCAGAAAAGAAGGGCCGCAGCCGGAACATCTCCAGCACCCGCTCCAGCATGGCCAGCGGCGAAGCGGAAGCGAGCGCAATCCGCAGCCCCTGCTGCTGACAGAGTTGCAGCGCCTGACTGACGCCGGGCAGCAGCGGCTGCTGCGCTTCGATTAGCGATAGCGTGCGGTCGATAATACGCGCCGTGACGTCGGCCTGAGTCGCACCCTGCCACGGCTGTGCCTCATACCACATGCGTACGGTCTGATCGATGCGCAGGCCAAGCGTGTCAGGCAGCTCCGCGCGACGACTGACGTCAACGCCAAGGCTTGCCAGCACCTCCATCTCAGCCTGATCCCACAGCGGCTCAGAATCAATCAGTAAACCATCCATATCAAAAATAGCGGCGTACACCGGACGACGATAGCGCATGACAATATCCTTTTTAGCGGTTTGCGCCACCTTATCACGCCAGAGAATGAAAACCAGCACGCGACAGGTAACGCATTTTTCAGGAAAAAATCGCCGACTGCAGGTAGACTTAGGGCAAAATAATTATCTGTATAGGGAAGTCTGCATGACATACCAACAGGCTGGCCAAATCGCCATCCTTAAGCGCGTGGCTGGCTGGATCATTTTCATTCCGGCACTGCTGTCGACAATTGTTTCCATGCTCGGTTATTTATATCAGCACAGCGTAAAGCAGCCCGGACTGGATGCCGTATTACTGGATTTTATCCATGTCATGGTGGACATGCTTAAATTTAATACGTCGTTTCTCAATCCGTTCTGGCACAACTCGCCGGTGCCCGATTTTCACGGCGGGGCAAATATCGGTTTCTGGATTGTTTATGCGCTGATTTTCATCGGCATGGCTTTACAGGCATCGGGTGCGCGCATGTGGCGCCAGTCGCGGCATGTTAAAGAAGGCATTGAAGATCAGCTGATTCTGGAGCAGGCAAAGAGCAGCGAAGGCCGCACGCGCGCGCAGCTTGAGGAAAAAATTCGCGTCCCGCACCACACTATTCTGCTGCAGATTTTTCCGCTCTATATCCTGCCAGTGATTATTGCTGTTGCCGGCTACTTTTTACTGACGCTGCTGGGCATGCTTTAAATCATCAGGCCGGTCGGGCCCGATCCTGCGCCAGTTTGTCGTCGCTGAGCAGCTGACTGACGGCAAACTGCGCCTCCTCCTGCCACTGGCCGGAAAAAACGTTCGCGCGGTTCAGCAGGTAATAGAGCTGATACACAGGCTGACGTTGTGAGAATCCCTCGGCCAGCGGCCACTCTGCGTGATAGCCCTGCATGATCTCACGCGGCAGCTCATGATGATAACTCAGCATCGCCAGGTCGCACTCGCGGTCGCCCCAGTAGCAGGCAGGATCGAAAATCCATGGCCCGCTGCTGCTATCTGCACAGTTGGCGGGCCAGAGATCGCCATGCAGCAGCGAAGGTTGCGGATGATGATGAGCCAGCGCCTGCTGAACGCTGTCAATAATCTGATTCATGTCACCATAGGTTACACCGCGTTCCGCTGCCAGCTGCAGTTGCCAGCCGATACGCTGCTCCGCAAAAAACAGCGACCAGCGCCGCAGCCAGCTATTGGGCTGCAGGGTAGTGGTAATATTATTATCGAAATCGAGTCCAAACTGACGCTGCTCACTCCATTGATGCAGGCGCGCCAGCTGCTGCCCGAGCTGATAACCCGCTTCCGCGCTGAGCGGCTGCGGCGGAATATATTCCAGCAGCAGAAAACTGGCGTCGCGCGTGCTGCCGACGCCGTAGACGGCCGGCACCCGGACTGTCTGCGTGCGCGCCAGTAAACTGAGCTGATCGGCCTCCCAGCGGAACAGATCCAGCCGGTCATGGGTGTTGCACTTGACGAAGACATCCAGATCGCCATAGCGGATACGCCAGGCGGGATGGATATCCCCGCCGGGCAGGGATTGGCGCTGCGTAATCTCTGCTGGCTGAGTCTGTTCGCTTAACAGGCGGCTAATGGCTGACCACATGGCAGGCTCCTCGTTAATCGCGTTATCGCTGCAATTACAGTGCGCAAAAAAAAGCAAAACCAGTCTTGCCGGCGTATCAGGCAGGGTTCTGCAAAAATTGCTGCAGCGTTGTGACCTTTGTCTGCGGAGACTGATGTAACGCAACCTCTGCGATACGCGCTGCCTGCTCTGAAACCGCTTCAGGGGCCAGCGTACTGACAATGCCGAAGCTGTTGGTTCCCAGTTCATGCGGATGCCCATCAGCATCGTGCAGGGTGGTGCTAAATCCGCTATTGACCATAGCACTGGTCAGCGACTGCAGGTCGCCCAGTCCCGACTCCTGATAGTGAAAAGTGACAACGTAACTCGTAACGTCCAGCGTGCTCATTTTCTCACCTCACTGTAACCAAACAGATTTCAGCGTAGTTCACCACGCCCCTCAGAGCGAATTTTGTTCAGTTGCGGCGTAAAGCTGTGTCAGCAGCGATAAAATTCATAGTGGTTGCGGGCTGTTATTTCTCTGAACGGCACCTATAATGCGCGCCGTTAGTGAACGCGTCTGCAGTGTATAAGCTGGCTGGTACAGGTAACAGCCTGAGGCTGTCTCATAATTTTTTACAAAACTTACAGTAAATTGCATTGATTGCCGGTAAAAACGCTGCAGACTCACCTGTTTTTAAATTGCCGCACGGATCACCCCTTAATGAAAGTTCTTAATAAGCTGTCCGCTATTTTCCTGCTCTCTGCCGGAGCATTTTGTCACCAGGCTTTTGCTGATAATGCTGTTTTTACCTCAATGGATGATCCTTCAACGGCCAAACAGCCGTTTGAGGGCAGCGCATCAGCCGGTTACCTGGCGCAGACCGGTAACACCACCAGCTCTTCGCTGACGGCCTCAACCAGCATGACCTGGTATCAGACCTCAACGGCTTACAGCCTGTGGGGCAACGCGGCCAACACCTCATCCAACGATGAGCGTTCATCTGAAACCTACAATATCGGTGGCCGCAGCCGCTACAACATGAACAGCGCTGATTATCTGTTTGGTCAGGCCAGCTGGCTGAGCGATCGTCTGAATGGTTATGATTCCCGCGACGTGCTGACGGCCGGTTATGGTCGCCAGCTCCTCAACGGTCCGGTGCACTCTCTGCGCGCGGAATTTGGTCCGGGCGTACGCTACGACGACTTCCACGACGGCGGGCATGAGACCAAAGCGCTGGGCTATGGTGCAGTCAGCTATCAGTGGCAGCTGACGGATACCACGAAATTCATTCAGGGCGTATCCGTGCTGAGCAGCTTCGGCGAAGATACTACGGTGAACTCAGAAACGGCCCTGCAGGTCGCCATCAATGAGCACTTTGCGCTGAAGATGGGCTACAACGTGACCTGGAACAACAACCCGCCGGAGTCTGCGCCCGATCGTACCGATACTAAAACCACGATTCAGCTCTCCTACGCAATGTAACTGCCATATCAGAAAACCGCCGTCCGGCTCAGGCTGCACGGCGGTTTTTTTTCGTGTTTGCTTAGACTTAGCCAGCAGGGCGGGTTTTGCTGCAGGGTGAAAGCTGTTATCATATTGGCCGCTTTATGCGCCCGGCGTCATTCCGACAATGTGGGTCTGACATCACGCCGGGTACACACACCAAACACAGTGTTGCATGTAGGCTTTCGTGTGGCTTACCACTGCAATTTAAGGATATAAAATGCCAGTAATTACTCTTCCTGACGGCAGCCAGCGCGTTTTTGACCACCCGGTCAGCGTAATGGATATTGCGCTGGATATTGGTCCCGGCCTGGCGAAAGCCTGTATCGCCGGTCGCGTAAACGGTGAGCTGGTGGATGCGGTTGATCCCATCACCGACGACGCTCAGGTAGCAATCATCACAGCAAAAGATGAAGCGGGTCTGGAAATTATCCGTCACTCCTGCGCGCACCTGCTGGGTCATGCTATTAAACAGCTGTGGCCTGATACCAAGATGGCGATTGGCCCGGTCATCGATAACGGCTTCTATTATGATGTCGATCTCGACCACACGCTGACGCAGGAAGATCTGGAACAGCTGGAAAAGCGTATGCACCAGCTGGCTGAAACCAATTACAACGTGGTAAAGAAAAAAGTCAGCTGGCAGGAAGCGCGCGACGTCTTTGCTGCGCGTGGCGAAAGCTATAAAACCACAATCCTTGATGAGAATATCAGTCACGACGATCGTCCTGGCCTCTATCATCATGAAGAGTATGTGGATATGTGCCGCGGTCCGCATGTGCCGAACATGCGCTTCTGCCACCATTTTAAGCTGCAGAAAATTGCAGGCGCCTACTGGCGCGGCAACAGCGATAACAAAATGCTGCAGCGTATTTACGGCACGGCCTGGGCAGACAAGAAGCAGCTGTCAGCCTATCTGCAGCGCCTGGAAGAGGCAGCAAAGCGCGATCATCGCAAAATTGGTAAACAGCTCGATCTCTACCATATGCAGGAAGAGGCGCCGGGCATGGTGTTCTGGCACAATGACGGCTGGACGATTTTCCGCGAGCTGGAAGTTTTTGTCCGTACCAAACTGAAAGAGTATGATTACCAGGAAGTAAAAGGTCCGTTTATGATGGACCGCGTGCTGTGGGAAAAAACCGGCCACTGGGAAAACTACAAAGAGGCGATGTTTACTACCTCTTCAGAAAACCGCGAATATTGCATTAAACCGATGAACTGCCCGGGTCACGTGCAGATCTTCAATCAGGGCCTGAAGTCCTATCGCGATCTGCCGCTGCGTATGGCAGAGTTCGGTAGCTGCCACCGTAACGAGCCATCGGGTGCGCTCCATGGTCTGATGCGTGTACGCGGCTTTACGCAGGATGATGCTCATGTATTCTGTACTGAAGATCAGGTGCGCGACGAAGTAAACAGCTGTATTCGTATGGTGTACGACATGTACAGCACGTTCGGTTTTGAAAAAATCGTCGTGAAGCTCTCTACCCGTCCGGAAAAACGCATTGGTACTGATGAGATGTGGGATCGCGCAGAGGTTGACCTGGCCGAAGCATTGAAAGAGAATGATATCCCCTTTGAGTATCAGCCGGGTGAAGGGGCATTCTACGGCCCGAAAATCGAGTTCACCCTGTATGATTGTCTCGATCGTGCCTGGCAGTGTGGTACGGTTCAGCTAGACTTTTCTCTGCCAAAACGTCTTGATGCCACCTATGTGGGTGAAAACAACGACCGTCAGACACCGGTGATGATTCACCGTGCGATTCTGGGCTCTATGGAGCGTTTTATCGGTATTCTGACTGAAGAGTTCGCTGGTTTCTTCCCGAGCTGGCTGGCACCGGTACAGGCTGTAGTGATGAATATCACTGACAGTCAGGCAGAATATGTCAGTGAACTGACAAAGAAACTGCAAAATGCTGGCATTCGTGTCAAAGCAGACTTGAGAAACGAGAAGATAGGCTTTAAAATCCGCGAGCACACATTGCGTCGCGTCCCTTATATGCTGGTTTGCGGTGAGAAAGAGGTGGAAGCAGGCAAAGTTGCCGTGCGCACCCGCCGTGGTAAAGACCTCGGGAGCATGGACGTAGATGTGTTTGTTGAGAAGCTGCAACAAGAGATTCGCAGCCGACATCTTCACCAATTAGAGGAATAAGGTTATTAAAGGCGGAAAACGAGTACAACCGACGCGTCCAAACCGTATTAACGGCGAAATCCGAGCCACCGAAGTGCGCCTCACTGGCGTTGACGGCGAGCAACTTGGCATTGTCTCTCTACGCGAAGCGATTGAGAAAGCTGAAGAAGCTGGCGTAGATTTAGTTGAAATCAGCCCGAACGCCGAACCGCCGGTATGCCGTATTATGGATTACGGCAAGTTCCTTTATGAAAAGAGTAAGTCTTCTAAGGAACAGAAGAAGAAGCAGAAAGTTATCCAGGTTAAGGAAATTAAATTCCGTCCTGGTACCGATGATGGCGACTATCAGGTAAAACTCCGCAGCCTGATGCGCTTTCTGGAAGAGGGCGATAAAGCCAAAATCACGCTGCGTTTCCGCGGTCGTGAGATGGCGCACCAGCAGATCGGTATGGAAGTGCTTAACCGCGTCCGTAAAGATCTGTGTGAAGATATCGATCTGGCAGTGGTCGAGTCCTTCCCTTCGAAGATCGAAGGCCGCCAGATGATTATGGTGCTCGCACCTAAGAAGAAACAGTAGGCTTTCAAGTAATGATGCCGCGCAGCGTTCGCGCTGTGCGGGATTTATTCGCCTGTCTGGTTCATTTTTTTAACAATGCGAAGTGGATATTTGTAAAAATGCCAAAGATTAAAACTGTACGTGGCGCGGCTAAGCGCTTCAAGAAGACCGCCTCTGGCGGCTTCAAGCGTAAGCACGCAAACCTGCGTCATATTCTGACCAAAAAGTCTACCAAGCGTAAACGTCACCTGCGTCCAAAAGGCCTGGTGTCTAAAGGCGATCTGGGTCTGGTTATTGCCTGCCTGCCGTACGCATAAGTAAATTTTTTTAATTCGCCTGTCGCGCTGTAAGGCTTATCACCAGCAGAGCACCGGCAAAACAGAATATGATTAAGGAGAGCTCATGGCTCGCGTAAAACGTGGTGTAATTGCTCGCGCACGTCACAAAAAAATCTTAAAACAAGCTAAAGGCTACTACGGTGCACGTTCACGTGTTTACCGCGTTGCTTTCCAGGCTGTTATCAAAGCTGGTCAGTATGCTTACCGCGACCGTCGTCAGCGTAAGCGTCAGTTCCGTCAGCTGTGGATCGCGCGTATCAACGCAGCGGCGCGTCAGAACGGTATGTCTTACAGCCGTTTCATCAATGGCCTGAAAAAAGCGTCCATTGAGATTGACCGTAAAATCCTGGCTGACATCGCTGTATTCGACAAAGCAGCCTTTGCTGCTCTGGTAGAAAAAGCGAAATCAGCTCTGGCGTAAGTCAGGTAAAAAAGGGAGCTTGCTCCCTTTTTTATTACCTGCAACTCACGCAAAAGATTGACATTTTCGCCGCCGGGCATTTCAATAGGGCGGTTTTTAATTTTCTCAAGGTAATGCAAGCATGCACGCTGCTCTTTTCCGTTTCTTTTTTTACTTTAGCGCCTGAACATCAGGGGCTTGTGCGCATAAGAAAAGAAACGAAAAATCGCGCTGAAAGCCTCCCTCGTGGAGGCTTTTTTGTTTCTGGCGAGACTTAATCGGATCCCGGATCCCAACAAGAACTGACCAGCCCGGCTGGAAGAAGAGGAAATCATGTCCCAACTCGCAGACCTGGTGGCCCGTGCCACGGCCGCCATCGACGAGGCGTCGGATATCGCCGCTCTGGACGCTGTACGCGTCGAATTTCTGGGTAAAAAAGGGCACCTTACCCTGCAGATGACCACCCTGCGTGAACTGCCGGCTGAAGAGCGCCCGGCGGCAGGTGCGGTGATTAACGAAGCAAAACAGCAGGTACAGGATCATCTTAACGCCCGTAAAAATACGCTGGAGAGCGCGGCGCTGAATGCGCGCCTGGCGGCAGAAACGATTGATGTCTCACTGCCCGGACGCCGCAGCGAAAATGGCGGTCTGCATCCGGTAACGCGTACCATCGACCGTATCGAAAACTTTTTCGGCGAGCTGGGTTTCGCCGTGGTGACCGGACCGGAAATTGAAGATGACTATCATAACTTCGACGCGCTGAATATTCCGGGTCACCACCCGGCTCGCGCCGATCATGACACCTTCTGGTTTGATGCCACGCGCCTGCTGCGTACGCAGACTTCAGGCGTGCAGATCCGCACCATGAAAAACCAGCAGCCGCCTATCCGCATTATCGCGCCGGGCCGCGTTTACCGTAATGATTACGATCAGACCCACACGCCGATGTTCCACCAGATGGAAGGCCTGATTGTCGATAAAGGCATCAGCTTTACCAACCTGAAAGGAACGCTGCACGATTTCCTGAACAACTTCTTTGAAGAGAATCTGCAGATCCGCTTCCGCCCGAGCTACTTCCCCTTTACTGAACCTTCAGCGGAAGTGGATGTAATGGGCAAAAATGGCAAATGGCTGGAAGTACTGGGCTGCGGCATGGTGCATCCGAATGTACTGCGTAACGTCGGCATCGATCCGGAAGTTTACTCCGGCTTCGCCTTTGGTATGGGCATGGAACGTCTGACCATGCTGCGCTATGGCGTCAGCGATCTGCGTGCTTTCTTCGAAAATGATTTACGTTTCCTCAAACAATTTAAATAAGGGCAGGTTATCCAATGAAATTCAGTGAACTCTGGTTACGCGAATGGGTAAATCCAGCCCTGGACAGCGCTGCGCTGTCTGAACAGATCACCATGGCGGGCCTTGAGGTTGATGGTGTTGACCCCGTTGCCGGCGCGTTTCATGGCGTAGTGGTGGGTGAAGTGGTGGAGTGCGGCCAGCACCCGAACGCGGATAAACTGCGCGTAACCAAAATTAATGTCGGCGGCGATCGCCTGCTGGATATCGTCTGCGGCGCGCCTAACTGCCGCCAGGGGCTGAAAGTGGCAGTGGCTACCGTGGGTGCCGTACTGCCGGGTGACTTCAAAATCAAAGCGGCCAAACTGCGCGGCGAGCCTTCTGAAGGCATGCTCTGCTCCTTCTCAGAGCTGGGTATTTCCGACGATCACAACGGTATTATCGAATTGCCAGCCGATGCGCCAGTAGGATGCGATATTCGTGACTACCTGAAGCTGGATGACAATACTATCGAGATCAGCGTGACGCCAAACCGTGCGGACTGCCTGAGCATCGCCGGCGTGGCGCGTGATGTGGCCGTGGTTAACGGACTGCCGCTGACGGCGCCTGCAGCAGAACCGGTTGCGGCGACCATTACTGATACATTCCCGATTCGCATTGATGCTACCGACGCCTGTCCGCGCTACCTGGGACGCGTAGTTAAAGGCATCAACGTCAAAGCTGAAACGCCGCTCTGGATGCGTGAGAAACTGCGCCGCTGCGGCATTCGCTCAATTGACCCGGTGGTCGATGTCACTAACTATGTTCTGCTTGAGCTGGGTCAGCCGATGCACGCCTTCGATCTCGACCGCATCAGCGGCGGCATTGTGGTACGTATGGCGCAGGAGAATGAGACGCTGACCCTGCTGGATGGCACCGAGGCAAAATTGCAGAGTGACACGCTGGTTATTGCCGATCATCAGCAGGCGCTGGCGATGGGTGGTATTTTTGGCGGTGAGCACTCAGGCGTAAATGAAGCAACGCGTAACGTGCTGTTTGAGTGCGCCTACTTCGATCCGCTGGCCATTACCGGCCGCGCACGCCGCCACGGATTGCATACTGATGCGTCACATCGCTATGAGCGTGGTGTCGATCCGGCGCTGCAGCATACAGCGATTGAACGCGCGACCCGCCTGCTGCTGGATATCTGCGGTGGTGAAGCCGGCCCGGTTATTGATCAGACCGATGACAGTAAACTGCCGCCGCGCGCCACGATTACGCTGCGCCGTACAAAACTCGATCGCCTGATTGGCCACGTTATTGCCGACGATCAGGTGACAGATATCCTGACCCGTCTCGGCTGCGAGGTGACGCAGGGCGAAGGCGAGTGGAAAGCGGTGGCACCGACCTGGCGTTTTGATATGGCGATTGAGGAAGATCTGGTTGAAGAGGTGGCCCGCGTCTACGGCTACAACAACATCCCTGATGTGCCGGTAAAAGCCAGCCTGATTATGACGCAGCATCGCGAAGCCAGCCTGTCACTGAAGCGGGCGAAAACGCTGCTGACGGACAAAGGCTACCAGGAAGCGATCACCTACAGCTTTGTCGATCCTAAAGTGCAGCAGCTGCTGCATCCGGGGGAAGAGGCGCTTATCCTGCCAAGCCCTATCTCCAGCGATATGTCAGCGATGCGCCTGTCACTCTGGACCGGTCTGCTCAGCGCAGTAGTTTATAACCAGAATCGCCAGCAGGGGCGTGTGCGCCTGTTTGAGAGCGGTCTGCGCTTTGTACCTGATACACAGGCCGATCTCGGCATTCGCCAGGATCTTATGCTGGCGGGCGTAATCAGCGGTCATCGTGACGAAGAGCACTGGGATCTGGCGCGTCAGCCGGTTGACTTCTATGATTTGAAAGGCGATTTAGAGTCGCTGCTGGAATTAACCGGCAAATCTGAAGCGATTTCATTCCGCGCGGCTGCCAATCCGGCGCTGCATCCCGGACAAACAGCGGCTATCTGGCTGGACAATGAACAAATCGGATTTATCGGGGTGGTTCACCCGGAGCTGGAACGCAAGCTGGATCTCAACGGTCGTACCTTAGTGTTTGAACTGCTTTGGAATAAGGTTGCAGACCGCGTCCTGCCTGACGCGCGTGAGATTTCACGCTTCCCGGCTAACCGCCGTGATATCGCTGTTGTGGTGGCAGAAAACGTCCCTGCAGCAGATATCATCGCAGAGTGTAAGAAAGTTGGCGTAAATCAGGTAGTTGGCGTAAACTTGTTTGACGTGTACCGTGGTAAAGGCGTGAACGAAGGCGAAAAGAGCCTTGCGATTAGCCTGATTTTGCAGGATACCAGCCGGACACTCGAAGAAGAGGAGATTGCTGCGACCGTTGCCAGATGTGTAGCAGCATTAAAAGAGCGATTCCAGGCAACCTTGAGGGATTGAACCTATGGCGCTTACAAAAGCTGAAATGTCAGAATATCTGTTTGAAAAACTCGGGTTGAGCAAACGCGACGCCAAAGAGTTGGTCGAGCTTTTTTTCGAAGAAGTTCGCCGCGCGCTGGAAAATGGAGAACAGGTTAAGCTGTCCGGATTTGGTAACTTTGATCTGCGCGACAAAAACCAGCGTCCGGGCCGTAACCCGAAAACGGGAGAGGATATTCCTATCACCGCGCGCCGTGTGGTGACCTTCCGTCCGGGACAAAAGCTGAAAAGTCGCGTTGAAAACGCGTCACCGAAGGATGCTGACTGATTTCAGTATGATAAAAAGGCCGCTCAGCGGCCTTTTTTATTGCTGCGCCAGCCTGCAGGGGATAGCTTTCTTTTTGCCATAATCCCTCTACAATCGTGACATTCTCCTGTTTACTGCCTCGCTTATGACTCTGCTCGATCAACTTGCCCGCCAGACCGGTCGCCGCAGCCGGCGTACTCTGTTGCTGCTCGCCACGCTGCTGCTGCTGCTCAGCCTGTTCAGCCTGTGCGCCGGCGAGCGCTGGCTGCTGCCTGCCGAATGGTTTACCCCGCAGGGCGAGCTGTTTGTCTGGCAGATCCGTCTGCCGCGTACGCTGGCTGTTATTGCGACAGGCGCCGCGCTGGCGCTCTGCGGTACCGTTATGCAGGCGCTGTTTACGAATCCGCTGGCTGAGCCGGGACTGCTCGGCGTCTCTAACGGCGCCGGTGTGGGAGTGGTACTGGGCGTGCTGCTCGGCGGCGGCTCCCTGTGGAGTCTGGCGCTGGCGGCGATGGCTGGCGCCCTGACGATTACGCTGATCCTGCTGCATTTTGCCCATCGTCAGCTTGCCAGCAGTCGCTTACTGCTTACCGGTGTGGCGCTGGGTATTATCTGCAGCGCGGTGATGACATGGGCGGTCTACTTCAGTACCACGCTCGACCTGCGTCAGCTGATGTACTGGATGATGGGAGGCTTTGGCGGCGTTGACTGGCGCTATGGCTGGCTGATACTCAGCCTGATACCGGTAATCGCCGCGCTGCTGTGCAGTGCGCGCACGCTGAATCTGCTGGCGCTGGGCGAAACGTCTGCGCGGCAGCTCGGCTTACCGCTGCAGCTGTGGCGTAACCTGCTGGTACTGGCCATGGGCTGGCTGACAGGCGTCAGCGTGGCGCTGGCGGGGGCGATCGGCTTTATCGGGCTGGTTGTCCCGCATCTTTTGCGGTTAAGCGGCATCAGCGATCATCGCTATCTGCTGCCTGCAGCGGCACTGGCGGGGGCGGCAGTGCTGCTGGCGGCGGATATTCTTGCGCGGCTGCTGCTGACCTCTGCTGAGCTGCCGATAGGCGTGGTGACCGCGACGCTGGGCGCACCGCTGTTCATTCTGCTTTTAGTAAAATCTTCACGCTAGCTGCGGCTGGCGTTATCTGACGGACACAGGAGAACACCATGACGTTGTATCAAATCCCGCTGAAAACCCTTGACGGTACCGCCACTACGCTGGAGGCCTGGCGTGACCGCGTACTGCTGGTCGTGAATGTCGCCTCCCGCTGCGGACTGACGCCGCAGTATGAGCAGCTTGAATCGCTTCATAAAGCGTTTCAGGCGCGGGGCTTTAGCGTGCTGGGCTTTCCCTGCAACCAGTTTCTGGAACAGGAGCCGGGTACTAACGAAGAGATCCGGACGTTTTGCAGCACCACGTATGGCGTGACGTTTCCTCTGTTTGATAAAACAGACGTTAACGGCGCGCAGCGCCATCCGCTCTATCGCACGCTGATAAGCGCACAGCCGGAAGCTGAACGTCCTGAAGACAGCGGTTTTCTTGAGCGTATGATAGCGAAAGGCCGGGCGCCGGCAGCACCGGGCGATATTCTGTGGAACTTCGAGAAGTTCCTGATCGATAAACAGGGTAACGTTATCGCCCGTTTTTCACCCGATATGGCCCCGGATGCGCCGCAGGTGCTTAAGCGTATTGAGCAGGCGCTGACCGCCTGACATGCTGCTGACGTGTCACGGTCTGAGCTGCCCCGGCCGGCTGGCGCCGCTGGATATTGCTCTCGCGCACGGGGAGTGGGTGCATCTGGTAGGCACTAACGGCGCCGGAAAGAGCACCCTGCTGGAGGCGCTCAGCGGTCTTGCGACGCCGCGCGGAGAGCTGCGGCTTAACGGCACCGCTGTTGCTGCGCTGTCAGGCGAGGCGCTGGCTCAGCAGCGTGGCTGGCTGCCTCAGCAGCAGCCTGCGCCCGGCGCGATGCCGGTCTGGCACTACCTGCAGATGCATCTGCCGCGTGGTGCTGGCACAGAGCTGAATAGCGTTCTGGCACGTCTGCTGTCGCAGCTGAGTCTGCGCCACAAACTGGAGAGCTATCTGACGCAGCTCTCCGGGGGGGAGTGGCAGCGGGTGCGCCTGCTGGCAGTGATACTGCAAATCCATCCTGACATCAATCCGCAGGGCAGCCTGCTGCTGCTCGATGAGCCGATGAGTGCGCTGGATGTGGCGCAGCAGCAGGGAGTCACCCGGCTTCTGCAGCAGCTGTGCGCCGCCGGCATCGGCGTGATAACCAGCAGTCATGACCTGAATCATACGCTGCGCTACGCAGATCGTGTCTGGTTGCTGCACCAGGGAGAGCTGAAATATCAGGGCAGGGCGCATGAGGTGCTGACGGCCGCCCGGCTTGCGCCGCTGTATCAGACAGAGGTGACAGAGGTGGATACGCCGCAGGGGCGCCTGCTGCTACTCTCCTGACTTGCGCACCGCGCGCGTTTACGGCTACAGTGTCTGCCGGATCGGGCTGACAGGGAACAGGCTATGCGGTTACTTATTCTGCTATTTGTGCTGATGGTCACAGGGTGCAGTCATCATGCGCCTCCGCCTGATTCCCGTCTCTCAGATCCGGCCGCCGTGCAGACCCGGCTTAACTATCAGCTCAGCCGCTGGCAGGGCACGCCATACCGCTATGGTGGCCTCAGTCCGCGTGGGATCGACTGCTCCGGATTTGTCCTGCTGACGTTCCGCGATCGCTTTGACATCGCGCTGCCACGCTCCACGCGTGCTCAGACAAAAATCGGCAACCGTATCGATCCGCGTGATTTGCTGCCTGGCGATCTGCTGTTTTTCAAAACCGGCAGCGGCGAAAACGGGCTGCATGTCGGTATCTATGCCAGCAACAATACCTTCATACACGCTTCTACCAGCAAAGGCGTTATTCGCTCTTCACTCAATAATGTTTACTGGCAGCGGGTGTTCTGGCAGGCGCGCAGAATATGACAAGTTGCATTCTGAATGAATGAAATAGCGCGGTGAAAAGAGGCGTTAATTCGCGCCAGGGGTTCTTTTTTTGCTGAAATAAAGCTCTCATTAAAATTGGTACTTTACCACCTGACAAATAGATACTAAAAATAGAGCTAAAGATTTTATCAGTGTGGATATTAACCCGGCGTATTTGGCTTAAGTATAATTTAATGATTAATAGCTTGCATTAGGCGTTAAAACACCTTCTCTTCCGGCGTTTGGTGCTATTGCCTGACTCTTTTCATTGATATACGATGCGTCCATTGCCACTGCCTCTGGCTGTAAAAAATGAAAGTCCATATTTCGGCCGACTATCAGTCGGAAACCTGGTTTTATCCGGCTTATACGCTGGAGGGCCAGCTCACTGCGGTTGAGCTGGTTACACAGTTTGTTCATGACAGTGCGCCAATTACGTTGCCACAGGATTTACTGTTGCCGCAGCTCGATGCAAATCAGCAGTTAAGGCTGCTGCAGGCTCAGCTTTCAATCCTGGAAAAGCACCGCGCTTTCTTTGAGCGTAATCATGTTGATGCGCTAATGAGAATTGATGAATCGCTGGCTGAAACGCTGCTGGAGAGTGAACTTCTGTTAAGGAAATTTAAACAGCTGCCATTTATCGTAATGGAGATCAGCGAAACGTTTCCGCAATTATCTGCCGGCAAAGCGCATCCGGTTTTATCCCGACTTAATCATCAATTCCGTTTATCGCTTTCACAATTTGGAGCTGGCAAAGCCCCGGCAACGGCGGTCTATGATTCGCTGTTTAGCGTCCTGAAGCTGGATAAACTATTTATCCAGAATCTGGCGAAGCGCGCCTCCTTTATCCCTTTTATGCAGACGGTTATCGATAATTTCAGCGGCTATACGCAGCAAATTATTATTTCTGGTATCGATGATGCGCTCCTGCTGAGCAAAGTCAGCGATCTGACCGGCGTGCACATTCAGGGTAACGTGTTCCCGGTGGTTAAAGCGGAACGGTTAGAAGATCTCATCACTCCTTTTCTGACGCAGACCACGCCCTCGCAGCAGTAATTCAGGCGCTGTTTTTCCCGGGCGCCCCGTGCCAGACTATCCTTTACTCTCTACACGCTATCCTGGTGCTGCATTATTAAGCACCTCTGGAGTATATATGCAATTTATCAATAGCTGGCAGCAGGAGCTGACCGGATATTACACATCGCTGCAGCCCACGCCGCTGACGGGAGGACGTCTCCTTTATCATAATGCGCCGCTGGCGGCGGAAATGGCGCTGGATGCGGAGCTGTTTGCCGGGGACGGTCACGGCGTATGGAGCGGTCAGGCGCTGCTGCCAGGCATGGCTCCGCTCGCCCAGGTATATAGCGGCCATCAGTTTGGCGTCTGGGCCGGGCAGCTGGGTGACGGACGCGGCCTGCTGCTGGGTGAGCAGCAGCTGGAAGATGGACGCAAGCTGGACTGGCATCTGAAAGGCGCAGGCTTAACGCCTTATTCCCGCATGGGAGATGGACGGGCGGTGATCCGCTCAAGCGTGCGGGAGTTTCTCGCTTCAGAAGCGTTACACCATTTGGGTATCCCCGGGACGCGCGCCCTGGCGCTGGCCATCGGTGACGAACCGGTGCTGCGCGAAACGCAGGAGCGCGGTGCGATGCTGATGCGTATTGCGGAGAGCCATCTGCGTTTTGGTCATTTTGAACACTTCTATTACGCAGGGGAGACGGATAAGGTCCGCCAGCTGGCGGACTATGCGATTCGTCATCACTGGCCGCACCTTCAGGCGGAGCCGGATCGCTATCTGCTGTGGTTCACGGATGTGGCAGAACGTACCGCCCGCCTGATCGCACTGTGGCAGAGCGCAGGCTTTGCTCATGGAGTGATGAACACGGATAATATGTCGATTCTCGGCCTGACGCTGGATTACGGTCCCTACGGCTTTCTCGATGAGTACGATCCCGCCTTTATCTGTAACCACAGCGACTATCAGGGCCGCTATGCCTTTAACAATCAGCCAACGATTGGCCTGTGGAACCTCAACCGGCTGGCGCATGCGCTGTCGGGATTGCTGACCACGGAGCAGCTGAAGCAGGCGCTGAGTCACTATGAGCCTGAACTGATGCGCGTCTGGGGCGAGCGCATGCGGGCGAAACTTGGCCTGCTGACGCCGCAGGCAGAGGACAATACGATTCTGAGCAACCTGCTGGCGCTGATGAGCAATGAGCATAGCGATTACACCTTTACGTTTCGTCAGCTCAGCTATACCGAACAGCAGGAGGGGCGCTCGCCGCTGCGCGATGAGTTTATCGATCGCGACGCGTTTGATCGCTGGTATAGCAGCTATCAGCAGCGGCTGCTGCAGGATGAGGCCAGCGACAGCGAGCGACAGGCAGTGATGCAGGCGGCCAACCCGGCGATCGTGCTGCGCAACTATCTCGCCCAGCAGGTGATTGAAGAGGTGGAGCGGGGCGAAACTGCGGCCCTTAAAGAGCTGCATCTGGCGCTCCAGCGCCCCTTTGATGAAGCGGCCAGCAGCGCGGCGTTGCGCCAGCGGCCGCCGGAGTGGAGCAAAACGCTGGAGGTCAGCTGCTCCAGCTGATATCAGAAACGGCTGTCGACGGCGGCAGCCAGCTCTGCCAGTACCGCCGCGCTATCGTCCCATCCGAGGCAGGGATCGGTAATCGACTGGCCGTAAACCAGCGGCTGACCAGCCACCACTTTCTGATTTCCTTCCTGCAGAAAACTCTCAATCATAACGCCCGCTACCGCTCGCGAACCGGCGCGGATCTGCGCGGCGATATCGCGCGCTACATCACGCTGGCGACGATGCTGCTTAAGGCAGTTGCCGTGACTGAAATCGATCACCATCTGCTCAGACAGGCTGAACTCACGCAGGCTGGCCGCCGCCGCCGCCACATCTTCCGCATGATAGTTTGGCTGACGCCCGCCGCGCAGGATCACATGGCCGTGCGGATTGCCGCTGGTCTGATAAATGGTCATCTGGCCCGCTTTATCCGGCGAGAGGAACATATGGCTGGCGCGGGCAGCACGAATGGCGTCAACGGCGATCTGTACGTTACCGTCCGTGCCGTTCTTAAACCCTACCGGGCAGGAGAGCGCAGAGGCCATTTCGCGATGGATCTGGCTTTCAGTGGTGCGGGCGCCAATGGCACCCCAGCTGATGAGATCGGCTATAAACTGGCCGATGACCATATCAAGAAATTCAGTCGCCGTTGGCAGACCCAGCGCATTGATATCCAGCAGCAGCTTACGCGCAATAGCAATGCCGCGATTTACGTCAAAGCTGCCATCAAGATCGGGATCGGAAATCAGTCCTTTCCAGCCCACCACGGTACGCGGTTTCTCAAAGTAGGCGCGCATGACAATTTCCAGCCGATCCTGATACCGCTCGCGCAGCTGCTGCAGGCGTGCCGCATAATCCAGCGCAGCGCGCGGGTCATGCAGCGAACAGGGTCCGATTATCACCAGCAGTCGCGGATCTTCGCCGGTCAGAATGCGCGCAATACGCTGGCGCGCGGCCGTAACGCTCTCTGCGATGTCAGACGATAGCGGGTGCTGGCTGGCCAGCGCGGCGGGCGTAATCAGGCTGCCAATTCGCGCCGTACGCAGTTCATCAGTTTTATTCATAGTGGCTCTCAAACAGGTTCTTCGCAGCGGTGATATACCGGGAAGTGATGAGGTTCACAATAAACCAATGCGTCCTGAATTCAACCAGCAAAATCACAGAGATAGTAAATACGCAGGTCGCTTAGCGCGTCAGTCAGTACATATGTCGCTCCAGCCCCATAATGTCGAGGATTTTGGTGGCGATCTCCTCGACCGAGTAGTTGGTACTGTTGAGGTAGCGAATCTGATGCGTACGGAACAGCGCTTCCACTTCACCCACTTCCAGCCGGCACTGGCGCAGCGAGGCGTAGCGGGTATTCTCCGCCCGCTCCTGGCGAATAGCCGCCAGCCGTTCCGGATCGATGGTCAGCCCGAACAGCTTGTGCTGATGCGCGCGCAGCGCAGGAGGAAGCTTAAGGTTATCCATATCATCGGCAATAAAGGGGTAGTTGGCTGCGCGGATACCAAACTGCATGGCAAGATAGAGGCTGGTCGGGGTTTTGCCACAGCGCGAAACGCCCAGCAGGATCACCTGAGCATCTTCGAGTCCGCGCAGTGAGATCCCGTCATCATGCGCCAGGGTGTAGTCAATCGCAGCGATACGCGCATCATACTTACCCAGGTTATTCGCGGTCAGCCCGTGAGTGCGGTGCGCCACCGGCATAGAGGAGACGCCCAGTTCACTCTGCAGGGGAGCCACCAGCGCCTGCACAATATCCTGACAAAATCCCTCACTCTCCAGAATGATGTCGCGAACTTCAGGCGTAACGATGGAAAAAAAGACCAGCGGCCGTACGCCGCTGCGCTGCCAGAGCGCGTTAATCTGCGCTTTTACCGCCTGGGCCCGCTGCACGTTTTCTACAAACGGCAGAGTAACGCTGTGTGTATCGACCGGAAACTGCGAGAGCACCGCGTGACCCAGCACTTCTGCTGTAATGGCGGTGCCGTCTGAAATATAAAACACGCTGCGTTCAGTGCTCATTAAAAAATGCTCTCTGGATGAATAGTGAATTAACTAATTTCATTTCAAGTTAAATCGAAATGAAATATCCATATGCCGCCGTGCTCCGACCGGAATAGGGTCATACCTGACGTTAATAGCATCGTAAAGAAAAAGCGATAAATAAACGCCAGCGCCCGCCACAGTTTCATAAATGACGCGCAGACTCTGACTGATGTCGTTTGCGCAACAGCAATCTGCTGATAATGCTATAAAAATGGAAAATTCATTATTGCAGCAAGCTGTTAGCAATAATAGCGCCGTTTGCGCAACGTCAGCCCCGGCAGGTAATAGTCTGATTTTGTCTCTCTTTTTTTGCTTTAACGATTCAACACTTAGTCTTTATAACCCAGTTATGCCAGGCTGCTGTGGCGAATAGCAAAATGTTCCATGTGCCTTAATCATTTAAAAGGATCATCTCAATGTCCAATCAAGACCAACAATCGCTAGTGCTCTGGTATAACCAGCTTGGCATGCATGATGTTGATCGGGTGGGAGGCAAAAATGCCTCTCTTGGAGAAATGATTACCAATTTGTCGTCGCTGGGCGTATCCGTCCCGAACGGCTTTGCCACGACGTCTGACGCGTTTAATCAGTTTCTCGACCAAAGCGGACTGAACCAGCGCATTTATGCACTACTGGATATCACGGATATTGATGACGTGGCGGCGCTGGCCCAGGCGGGCAAGCAGATCCGCCAGTGGATCGTGGACACGCCGTTTCAGCCGGCGCTGGAAGCGGCTATTCGTACTGCTTATGAGCAACTTTCTGCTGATGATGCCGACGCCTCTTTTGCCGTCCGCTCATCCGCAACTGCCGAGGATATGCCTGACGCCTCATTCGCCGGGCAGCAGGAGACCTTCCTCAACGTGCAGGGGTTCGATGCCGTGCTGGTGGCGGTTAAGCACGTATACGCCTCGCTGTTTAACGATCGGGCTATCTCATACCGCGTGCATCAGGGCTACGATCATCGCGGCGTGGCGCTCTCGGCCGGGGTGCAGCGTATGGTTCGCTCAGATCTCGCCGCCTCGGGCGTGATGTTTACCATTGATACTGAGTCTGGTTTTGATCAGGTTGTCTTTATCACTTCAGCCTGGGGGCTGGGTGAGATGGTGGTACAGGGTGCAGTCAACCCGGATGAGTTTTACGTGCATAAACCGACGCTGGCGGCAAACCGCCCGGCAATTGTCAGGCGGACGATGGGGTCTAAAAAAATCCGCATGGTATATGCCGATTCTCAGACGCATGGCGAGCAGGTACGCATTGAAGATGTGGAGCAGGCGACGCGCGATCGTTTCAGCCTGACCGACGATGAAGTGCAGGCGCTGGCACGCCAGGCGGTGCTGATTGAACAGCACTACAAGCGTCCGATGGACATCGAATGGGCAAAAGACGGGCATACCGGCAAGCTCTATATCGTACAGGCGCGACCGGAAACCGTACGCTCGAATGGTCAGGTGATGGAGCGCTACAGCCTGCAGGGCACGGGCCAGGTGCTGGTTGAAGGACGCGCCATCGGCCACCGTATCGGTGCGGGTGAAATCAAGGTGATCCACGATATCAGCGAAATGCACCGCATTGAGAAGGGCGACGTGCTGGTCACCGATATGACAGACCCGGACTGGGAACCTATCATGAAAAAGGCGTCGGCTATCGTGACCAACCGCGGCGGACGCACCTGCCATGCGGCGATCATTGCACGTGAGCTGGGGATCCCGGCGGTGGTGGGATGTGGTGATGCCACCGATCACCTGCGTGACGGACATAAAGTGACGGTTTCCTGCGCCGAAGGCGATACCGGCTACGTCTACAATGACCTGCTCGATTTTGAGATCGCCAGCTCTCAGGTCGACTCAATGCCCGAACTGCCGCTTAAAATCATGATGAACGTCGGTAATCCCGATCGCGCGTTTGACTTTGCCTGTCTGCCCAACGAGGGCGTGGGCCTGGCGCGGCTGGAGTTTATTATCAACCGCATGATCGGCGTGCATCCTAAAGCACTGCTGGAGTTTGATCAGCAGACGCCGGAGCTACAGCAGCAGATCCGCCAGATGATGAAAGGCTTTGACGATCCGGTTGAGTTCTATATCGCGCGTCTGACAGAGGGGATTGCTACCCTGGGCGCCGCCTTTGCGCCGAAGCGCGTCATTGTGCGCCTGTCCGATTTTAAATCGAACGAGTACGCCAATCTGGTCGGCGGAGAGCGCTATGAGCCGGAAGAAGAGAACCCGATGCTTGGCTTCCGGGGTGCCGGGCGCTACGTTGCCGACAGCTTCCGCGACTGTTTTGCGCTGGAGTGCGAAGCCGTGAAGCGGGTGCGCAATGAGATGGGGCTGAGTAACGTTGAAATCATGGTGCCTTTTGTACGCACTGTTGATCAGGCGGAGGCGGTCGTGGCTGAGCTGGCGAAACACGGGCTGAAGCGCGGTGAGGCGGGTCTGAAGGTGATTATGATGTGTGAAATCCCGTCAAACGCGCTGCTGGCAGAGCAGTTCCTGCAGCACTTCGACGGTTTCTCCATCGGCTCCAACGATATGACGCAGCTGGCGCTGGGGCTGGATCGCGATTCTGGCGTCGTTTCTGCTCTGTTTGATGAGCGCAATGAAGCGGTGAAAGCGCTGCTCTCAATGGCGATTCAGGCAGCAAAAAAACAGGGCAAATATGTCGGTATCTGCGGACAGGGTCCCTCAGATCATCAGGATTTTGCCGCGTGGCTAATGGATCAGGGCATTGACAGCCTGTCGCTTAATCCGGATACCGTGGTGGAAACCTGGCTGAGCCTGGCTGAGATTGAATCCGCTCAGCGCGCTTAACCTCTGAACATGGCGCGTAGGGTTATACTGTACGCGCCATGATTAATGCAGGCTTAAGCTGCGGATGAGCCGCTGTTTCAGCACAATAACCCTGAGTTTTAGTCGCTAAGCGTCCCGCCTGTTCAGACAGCACGCACTGCTACAGCAAGAGCTGAATACAGGCCAAAAAAAAGCCCATCACAGGGGATGGGCAAAGACTACACACAGCAATTCTTTTACGTTACTCAGGGGAAAAAGGTTGTTTAAAAATCAGTAGGTTGATTTCCAACATGAGAAACATATTATTTATTGCGCCTGCTATAGTCTTTAAGAATCCTCTTATTAGTTTAAAGCTGATAATCTTTTGTCGCCTTTTTTGCCCGCTGCACCGGACAATTCAGTATGAAAAATAATCATTTCAGCCAGGGAAACGGCGTCAGGCGCTAAAAAGCACGTTTTTTCTTAAAAACCGTTTATGAAAAACAGCGTGCCTGAAAAATGCCCGGGCATGAATGTTCAGGCCGATGCGACCATCCGGCTTATCAGGGCAGCTCTTCATGTTCTGTCAGCGCTTCAATTGCCGTTTCCACATCATCATCCGGCGCCGGGGCCTCATGCATCCAGACTGAAACCAGGCGATAAGAGACCGCCAGCACGACCGGGCCGATAAACAGGCCAATCATGCCAAAGGCGATCAGGCCGCCGATCACACCTGACAGGATCAGAATCATGGGTAAATCGGCACCCATGCGAATCAGCACCGGACGTAACACGTTGTCGAGCGTGCCGACAATACAGCTCCAGACCAGCAGCACCGTGCCCCATGTCGTATCACCGCTCCAGTAGAGCCAGATAATGGCGGGTACCAGAACAATCAGCGGACCCAGCTGGACCAGACAGGTCAGGATCATCAGCACCGTCAGCAGCGTGGCATAAGGTATACCCGATATCGCCAGTCCGATCCCGCCTAATACTCCCTGCACCAGCGCCGTGACGACAACACCCAGCGCAACGGCCCGTATCGCCTGCCCAGCCAGCAGCACCGCAGCATCGCCACGGGGTCCCCCCATACGGTAGGCGAAGTGGCGGATACCCTGTCCAACCTGCTCACCGCGCCAGTAAAGCAGCACGCTGAATAACAGCATCAGCGCCAGATGCAGCATAAAACGGCCAAAATGTCCCGCCTGTGCGACAAAGAAGCCCGTGGTGCGGCCAATATAGGGCTGCACCTGACGCATGATGGCTGAACCGCCGCCATCTACCAGCTTATGGTAACTGACATAAAGTTTGCTGCCGACATAAGGGATCTCCCGCAGCCAGGCGAATTCCGGCATCAGCAGATGGCGCTGGGTAGCCCAGGCGATAACCGGGGCGCTGTTGTCAATCAGGCTGCTGACCAGCAGCGCAATCGGAATGATAAACAGCAGCAGCAGCAGAATTGTCATGGCGATAACGGCCAGGGAGCGGCGTCCCCACAGCAGATGCTGCAGGCGAATCATGAGTGGCCAGGTTGCGATAACAACCATGCTTGCCCAGGCAAAGCCCAGAATAAAAGGCTGTACCACCCAGAGACAGGCGATAATCATCAGCAAAATAAACATCAGTGAGAACAGCAGTTGCGGCAGATCCACACCGCGTTGCAGGCTTTTCATAACAGCGATTTAACCTCAGTTAATCCTTCAGGAAGGGCCCCTGGCCCGGGATCATCATGCGCTATTTCCTGAAAATTAAACAGAGAAAGCAGGGCTGCAAAAGCGGGGAAGGGAAATGCCAGCAGGCAGGAAAAAAATGTGATACAACCAGACGTTAAAAACTTACTACGCAAACGTTTACAACATCCCGGTCACGACACCATGATCCCACAAATTCCGCAGGCTCCTGGCCTGGTTCAGCAAGTTCTCGCCTTTTTGCAGGCGCTTAAAGAGCAGGGTTTTACCGGCGATGCCGCTACCAGCTATGCCGACCGTCTCTCACTCTCCACGGATAACAGCATCTATCAGCTTCTGCCGGATGCGGCACTGTTTCCGCGCTCGACCGCAGATATCGCCCTGATTGCACGGCTCGCCGGTGAGGACGCTTTTGCCAGCCTGACGTTTACACCACGCGGCGGCGGCACCGGCACCAATGGACAGTCGCTGAATCAGGGCATTGTGGTTGATATGTCGCGCTACATGAACCGCATTCTGGAGATCAACACCGAGCAGGGCTGGGTGCGGGTTGAGGCGGGAGTGGTGAAAGATCAGCTCAACGCCTGGCTCAGGCCATACGGTTTCTTCTTTTCCCCGGAGCTCTCCACCAGTAACCGCGCCACGCTGGGGGGGATGATCAACACCGATGCCTCAGGTCAGGGATCGCTGGTATACGGTAAAACCTCCGATCATGTTGAGGGGTTACGCGCGGTGCTGCTGGGCGGCGATATCCTTGATACGCGCGCCATACCGGTGGCGCTGGCGGAGCAGCTCGCTGCAACGCCGACGCCTGAGGGTCGTATCTACCAGACGGTACTGCAAAGCTGTCGTGAGCAGCGTGCGCTGATCCTGGAAAAATTTCCAAAGCTTAATCGCTTTCTGACCGGTTACGATCTGCGCCACGTCTTCAGTGATGACATGCAGCAGGTCGATCTCACGCGGCTGTTGTGCGGTGCCGAGGGCACGCTGGCGTTTATTACGGAAGCGCGTCTGGATATCACGCCAATCCCCAAAGTCCGTCGTCTGGTCAACGTCAAATATGAGTCATTCGACTCCGCGCTGCGCAACGCATCATTTATGGTAGAAGCACAGGCGCTGTCAGTGGAGACGGTGGATTCTAAAGTGCTGAATCTGGCGCGGGAGGATATTGTCTGGCACTCCGTTAAGGAGCTGATCACCGATATCCCTGATAAAACGATGCTGGGACTGAATATCGTGGAGTTTGCCGGCGATGACGGCGCACTTATCGAACAGCAGATCGCCCGTCTCTGCGACCGGCTGGATACGCTGATGGCTGAGCGGCAGGGGGGCGTTATAGGTTATCAGATCTGTAATGAACTGGCTGAGGTCGAGCGTATTTACGCGATGCGCAAGAAGGCAGTTGGCCTGCTGGGCAATGCGCAGGGGCGTGCCAAGCCGATTCCGTTTGTGGAAGATACGGCGGTGCCGCCGGAGCAGCTGGCCGATTATATTGCTGAGTTTCGCACGCTGCTGGATAGCCACGGCCTGAGCTACGGTATGTTTGGCCATGTTGATGCGGGCGTGCTGCACGTGCGTCCGGCGCTGGATATGTGCGATCCGCAGCAGGTGCTGCTGATGAAGCAGATTTCAGATGAAGTGGTCGCGCTGACGGCCCGGTACGGCGGGTTACTGTGGGGGGAGCATGGCAAAGGTTTCCGCGCGCAGTATAGTCCGGCTTTTTTCGGTGAAACGCTGTTTACTGAGCTGCGTCGTATTAAACGCGCGTTCGATCCCACTAACCGGCTGAATCCGGGTAAAATCTGCACGCCGCTGGAGAGCGATGCGCCGATGATGCAGGTGAATGGCGCGATGCGCGGCGATCTGGATCGTCAGATTCCGCTGACGGTACGCACCAGCTGGCGCGGCGCGATGGAGTGCAACGGCAACGGCCTCTGCTTCAATTTTGATGTGCGCAGCCCGATGTGTCCGTCGATGAAAATCACCCGCAATCGTATTCACTCGCCGAAAGGACGCGCAACGCTGACGCGTGAATGGCTGCGCCTGCTGTCGGAGCAGGGCGTTGATCCTGACCAGCTTGAGCAGGCGCTGCCGCAGCAGGGCGCCAGCCTGCGTATGCTGATTCAGCGTACGCGTAACAGCTGGCACGCTAACCGCGGAGAGTACGATTTTTCCCATGAGGTAAAAGAGGCGATGTCGGGCTGTCTGGCCTGTAAAGCCTGTTCGACCCAGTGCCCGATTAAAATCGATGTGCCCGATTTCCGCGCGCGCTTTTTACAGCTTTACCATACGCGCTATCTGCGTCCGGTCAGCGATCACCTGGTGGCCAGCGTAGAGAGCTATGCGCCGCTGATGGCCAAAGCGCCAAAGGTGTTCAATTTCTTCCTGCAGCAGCCGTGGATGCGCGAATTCAGCAAAACGCATATCGGTATGGTGGATTTGCCTCAGCTCTCCGCACCTAACCTTAAACAGCGTCTCAGCGGGCATCCGGCAATGAACCTGACGCTGGAGCAGCTGGAAGCGATGGATAGCGCGGCACGGCAGCAGTGCGTGCTGGTGGTGCAGGATCCGTTTACCAGCTACTACGAAGCGCAGCTGGTGACCGACTTTATATCACTGATTGAAAAACTGGGTTACCGTCCGGTGCTGCTGCCTTTCTCTCCCAACGGGAAAGCGCAGCATGTTAAGGGGTTTCTGCAGCGCTTCGCCCGTACCGCGGCGAAAACCGCCGAACTGCTTAATCGGGTGGCAAAACTGGGGATCCCGATGGTCGGGGTCGACCCTGCCACGGTGCTCTGCTATCGCGATGAGTATCAGCAGGTCCTGAAAAACAAGCGCGGTGATTTCAGTGTGCTGCTGGTGCATGAGTGGCTGCAGCAGGCGCTGGCTGATAGCGTAAATCAGCCGGTCAGCGGCGAGCCCTGGTATCTGTTTGCGCACTGTACGGAAGTGACCGCGCTGCCCGCTACGCCGGATCAATGGCAGAAGATATTTGCCCGTTTCGGTGCCCGGCTGGAAAATATCAATACCGGCTGCTGCGGCATGGCGGGGACATATGGCCACGAGGCGCAGCATCTGGAGAACTCGCTCGGCATTTATGCGCTCTCCTGGCATCCGCAGCTGCAGCGGCTGCCGCGCCAGCGCTGTCTGGCGACCGGCTTCTCCTGTCGCAGCCAGGTGAAACGCGCCGAAGGCAACGGCATGCGTCATCCTTTACAGGCGCTGCTGGAATTGATGTAAACAAAATGTAGGAGCCGTCACAAAGCTGGATTAGAATATCCAGCCAGCGTGGCGGACAAAATCACGCTGCAGGTCCGTTATCTGGTCCCAGTCGCCGCTTTGTGCGAGCTTTTGGCACAAATGTGTCAGCGACTGGCGGGCGAACTGATACGCCTGCAGGCGAAACAGCCGGTCACGGTCATCGTTGCCCATCTCCTGAATCAGGCGATGGTGCAGTTTGCCTATGGCGTGCAGATAGCTGCGATCGTCGCCGTTGATATCGCAGATTTCCGCCATATCCAGGCAGGTATCGTTAAACCGGCGCAGCTGCTCCAGTGAGCACTCTGGCCGGTTGAGTCTGGCTTCGGCCAGATAAAAATCTACGGTGATGTCGCGCACGGCAAATCGGTAGTCGCTGATTTTGTGTTGTAACCAGGCTGAAACGGTACGTGTCATAGCGCCGCCTAAATAGTTAATGATAATCATTATCATATTAAACTGCGTCAGGAATGCAATTCCCGCTAAAGAAATATATTGATGTCTGTAACCTGTTACTAAAATCGGCAATAACAATCTCTTTACATTCGGTAAAGGCGTAACCTGTATACAGGTTAATTGCTTTAAGGCCGGTTTTTATAAAATGTTATGATATCAGTAGGTTGTAATATTTGTCCCGGATGAAAACTGTCTGCTACAGGCCGTACTAAAGGGACTATGCTTAATAATTAAGCAGAAAAAACAGCACGAGATGATTATCCCTGCAAAACAAGAGGTTGAAGTGATAGGCGATATCACTACCATAGGGGGATAGCCTGAGAAGGTCCAGACTTGCGAGGTACAACGATGTCATCAGTAAATGCCGCGTCCTTTTCTCCTGACGATTTTGTCTGGAAAGGACTTACGCTGACCGAGTCGGCAGCGAAACAGATTCTGACTCTGGCTGAACAGGACCCGGAAGTAAAGGGTCTGAAGCTGAGCGTGAAACAATCTGGCTGTGCCGGTTTTGGTTATGTCATGGATCTGGTAAAAGAGCCAGCCGATGACGATCTGCAGTTTGAGCAGTTTGGCGCAAAACTCTTTGTGCCGCTTCAGGCAATGCCGTTTGTCGACGGCACTGAGCTGGACTATGTCCGTGAAGGCCTGAACCAGATCTTTAAATTCAATAACCCTAAAGCTCAGCACGCCTGCGGGTGCGGTGAAAGCTTTGGCGTCGAGTAAGTGAAATATGTCACGACATAGCGAAGCATCTGATGATGTACAGACCTGGGAAGGCAAGCTCAACTATAAAGAGGGCTTCTTTACCCGGTTACAAACCGATGAGCTGGCACACGGCATTAATGAAGATGTCGTGCGTGCGATCTCGGCTAAACGCAATGAACCAGAGTGGATGCTTGAGTTCCGGCTCAAGGCTTTCCGTGCCTGGCTGGAAATGGAAGAGCCACACTGGTTAAAAGCGCACTATGACAAGCTCGACTACCAGGATTACAGCTACTTTTCTGCGCCGTCATGCGGGAACTGCGACGACAGCTGCGCGTCTGAGCCGGGTGCAACCCAGGCGTCGGGCAGCGTGGCCTCCAGTGACTACCTGACTCAGGAAGTGGAAGACGCGTTTAATCAGCTGGGTGTTCCGGTGCGTGAAGGTAAAGAGGTCGCTGTCGATGCGATTTTCGATTCCGTGTCGGTCTCAACCACCTACCGCGACAAGCTGGCCAAACAGGGCATTATCTTCTGCTCATTTGGTGAAGCGATCCATGACCATCCGGAACTGGTACAGAAGTATCTGGGTACCGTCGTGCCACACAACGATAACTTCTTTGCTGCGCTTAACTCAGCGGTCGCCTCCGATGGCACCTTTGTTTATATCCCGAAAGGGGTACGCTGCCCGATGGAGCTGTCGACCTATTTCCGCATCAACGCGGCGAAAACAGGTCAGTTTGAGCGCACCATTCTGATTGCAGATGAAGACAGCTATGTCAGCTACATTGAGGGCTGCTCGGCGCCGGTGCGTGACACTTATCAGCTGCACGCAGCGGTCGTTGAAGTCATCATCCATAAAAATGCTGAAGTAAAATACTCCACGGTACAGAACTGGTTCCCTGGCGGTGAAGGTGAGGGCGGTATCCTCAACTTCGTTACCAAGCGCGCCCTGTGCGAAGGCGATCACAGCAAGATGTCCTGGACGCAGTCTGAGACCGGCTCTGCGATTACCTGGAAATATCCAAGCTGCATCCTGCGCGGTGACTACTCCGTAGGTGAGTTCTACTCGGTTGCGCTGACCAGCGGTCGCCAGCAGGCGGATACCGGGACCAAGATGATCCATATCGGTAAAAACACCAAATCGACCATTATCTCTAAAGGGATATCGGCGGGTAAAAGCCAGAATACCTACCGCGGTCTGGTGAAAATCATGCCGACGGCAACCAATGCGCGTAACTTTACGCAGTGTGACTCGATGCTGATTGGTCCCGATTGCGGTGCGCATACTTTCCCGTATGTGGAAACGCGCAACAACACAGCGCAGCTTGAGCATGAAGCCACCACGTCACGTATTGGCGAAGATCAGATGTTCTACTGCCTGCAGCGCGGCATCAGCGAAGAAGATGCGATCTCTATGATCGTCAACGGCTTCTGTAAAGATGTTTTCTCCGAGCTGCCACTGGAATTTGCCGTGGAAGCACAAAAACTGTTAGCGATCAGCCTTGAGCACAGTGTCGGCTGATGCCACACGCGTTGCCGGAAGCAATGTGAAGGAATAAGTATGTTAAGTATTAAAGATTTACAGGTTAGCGTTGAAGATAAAGAGATTTTGCGCGGTCTGAACCTGGAAGTTAAACCAGGTGAAGTCCACGCCATCATGGGCCCGAATGGCTCAGGCAAAAGTACGCTTTCAGCAACGCTGGCGGGTCGCGAAGATTACGAGATCACCGGTGGCTCCGTCACCTTTAAAGAGAAAGATCTGCTGGCGCTGGAACCTGAAGAGCGTGCCGGAGAAGGCATCTTTATGGCGTTCCAGTACCCGGTAGAGATCCCGGGTGTCAGCAACCAGTTTTTCCTGCAGACCTCTGTTAATGCGGTACGCAAATATCGCGAGCAGGAAGAGCTGGATCGCTTCGACTTCCAGGATTTTATCGAAGATAAAATCAAGCTGCTGAAAATGCCGGAAGATTTGCTGACGCGTTCAGTTAACGTCGGCTTCTCCGGTGGTGAGAAGAAGCGCAATGATATTCTGCAGATGGCGGCGCTGGAGCCGGAGCTCTGCATTCTCGATGAGACCGATTCGGGTCTGGATATTGATGCCCTGAAAATCGTGTCTGAGGGCGTTAACAGCCTGCGCGACGGTAAGCGCTCTTTCATCATCGTAACGCACTATCAGCGTATCCTGGATTACATTAAACCGGATCACGTGCACGTTCTTTATCAGGGTAAAATCGTTAAGTCTGGCGACTTTTCACTGGTGAAACAGCTGGAGGAGCAAGGCTATGGCTGGCTTACCGACGAAGAGTGATAATGCCCTGCAGCAGTGGCACCATCTGTTTGAGTCTCGCGGCGAGCAGCGCTCGCTGCAGGCGCAGCAGCACTGGCAGCAGCTGATGCGTGAAGGCTTGCCTACCCGCAAGCATGAAAACTGGAAATATACGTCGCTGGAGAGCCTGCTGGGACAGCACTTTGTGCTGCCTTCCGCGCAGAGCCTCAGCCGCGAGCAGGCGGATGCGCTGGCGCTGCCGCTGGATGCGGTACGACTGGTATTTGTTGATGGCCGCTTCCAGCCTGCGCTGAGCAGCACGGAAACCGATCTGTTTGAGATCCAGCACGTTCAGGCAGCGGAGCGTCGCGATTTGCCGGCGCCGGTACAGCCGGAGATTTTCCTGCATCTGACGGAGAGCCTGGCAGAAGAGGTGACGACGATTCGTCTGGCGCGCGGCAAAGCAGCTACCCGCCCACTCTACCTGCTGCATATCA
Organism: Pantoea sp. M_9; assembly: GCF_008631385.1. Taxonomy (NCBI): domain Bacteria; kingdom Pseudomonadati; phylum Pseudomonadota; class Gammaproteobacteria; order Enterobacterales; family Erwiniaceae; genus Pantoea; species Pantoea sp. M_9. Next base: position 331,910 of record NZ_VWUF01000003.1, read on the forward strand.
CCAGCGGTCAGGCAGATGCGCTTAATACCGTGCACCATCGTCATCATGTAGAGCTGGAGCAGAGTGCGGTAGCGGAAATCGTTGAGCACTATGTCACGCTGAATGACGCGGCGCACTTTACCGGCGCACGAATCACCTTTGCCGTGGCGGATAATGCGCAGCTGAAACATACCAAGCTCGCCTTTGAAACCAGCAGCAGCTATCACTTTGCGCATAATGACATTGTTATGGGGCAGGATGCGCGCGTCAGCAGCACCAGCTTCCTGCTGGGCGCAGGTCTGTCACGTCATAACACCAGCACCCAGCTGAATGGCGAAAACAGCGAGCTGGCAATGAACAGCCTGGTTCTGCCGGTGGGCAGCGAAATCGCAGATACCCGCAGCTATCTGGAGCACAACAAAGGCCACTGCCTGAGTCGTCAGCTGCATAAAACCATTTCGCGCGAAAAGGGCCGTGCCGTCTTCAATGGTCACATCAAAGTGGCACAGCACGCGCTGAAAACCGATGGCCAGATGACCAACAACAATCTGCTGCTGGGCCGGCTGGCTGAAGTCGATACCAAGCCACAGCTGGAGATCTACGCCGATGACGTTAAATGCAGTCATGGTGCCACCATCGGCCGTATTGATGATGAGCAGATGTTCTATCTGCGCTCGCGCGGTATCGCTGAAGAAGCGGCGCAGCAGATGATCATCCACGCTTTTGCCGCCGAACTGACCGAAACGCTGGATGATGACATCCTGCGTCAGGCGGTGCTGGCACGCATCTCACAGCGTTTCCCTGGAGTACATTCATGAGTTTCGATTCCGAACGAGTCAGAGCGGAGTTTCCGATCCTGAGTCGTGAGGTCAACGGACACCCGCTGGCCTACCTTGACAGCGCGGCCAGCGCACAGCGTCCGCTCGCGGTAATCAACGCGGAAAGTCATTTTTATCAGCACGGCTATGCCGCCGTGCATCGCGGCATCCATTCGCTGAGCGCCCAGGCCACCAGCGATATGGAAGCGGTACGTGCGCAGGCCGCGGCATTTCTGAATGCGGCTTCGCATGAAGAGATTATCTTTGTTAAAGGCACTACCGAAGGCATTAACCTGGTAGCCAATAGCTGGGGCGGCAGTCAGCTGCAGCCCGGTGACAATCTCATCATTACCGAGATGGAGCACCACGCTAACATCGTGCCGTGGCAGATGGTGGCACAGCGCACCGGTGCTGAGATCCGCGTCCTGCCGCTTAACGATAGCGGCGAACTGGCTACAGAACAGCTTGCTTCGCTTATCGACAGCCGCACCCGGCTACTGGCGGTCACGCACGTCTCTAACGTGCTGGGCACCGTTAACCCGGTTAAGGCGCTGGTCGCTCAGGCGAAAGCAGCCGGCCTGATCACACTGATTGATGGCGCACAGGCGGTGATGCATCACGCCGTTGACGTGCAGGATATCGACTGCGATTTCTACGTGTTCTCCGGACATAAGATCTATGGTCCGACCGGTATTGGCGTGCTCTATGCGCGTAAAGCGCTGCAGGAGCAGATGCCGCCGTGGGAAGGCGGGGGTTCCATGATTGATCAGGTCATGCTGCCGGTGGGAACCACCTGGAACAGCGCGCCGTGGCGCTTTGAAGCGGGTACGCCTAATACCGGCGGTATCATCGGTCTGGGTGCCGCACTGAACTGGGTAAGTGAACTGGGTCTTGACGCTATTCATGCACGCGAAAGCGCGCTGATGCGTTATGCGCTGGACAAACTCGCTTCAGTACCGGACATCGTGCTTTATGGCCCTGCGCAGCGCAGCGGGGTGATCGCCTTCAACCTGGGTAAACATCACGCCTTTGACGTTGGCAGCTTCCTCGATCAGTATGGTATTGCCATTCGCACCGGTCACCACTGTGCGATGCCGCTGATGCGCCACTATGCCGTACCGGCGATGTGTCGCGCCTCCTTCGCGCTTTATAACACCGAAGATGAGGCGGATCGGCTGGCCGCTGGCCTGACGCGTATCCATCGCCTGCTGGGCTAAGCAGATTTCAGGAGTAACAGATGGCGAACCTGCCGGAAAAAGAGAAGCTGGTGCGCAACTTTAATCGTTGCGCTAACTGGGAAGAGAAGTACCTTTACATCATTGAGCTGGGTGCAAAATTACCAGAATCCTCTGAAAGGCTGCATCAGCCTGAGCATGTCATTTCAGGCTGTCAGAGCCAGGTCTGGATCCGCATGACGCCGCAGGCGGACGGATCGATGGCGTTTGAAGGGGATAGCGACGCAGCTATTGTTAAGGGATTGATTGCAGTAGTATTTAGCCTCTATCAGGGGCTGAAACCGCAGGAGATCCTCGAGCTGGATGTGCGCCACTGGTTTGCGGAACTGGCGCTGACTCAGCACCTGACGCCAACGCGTTCTCAGGGGCTGGAAGCGATGATCCGCGCTATCCGGCATAACGCTCAGCAGCTCTGCTAAGGTACACTCTTCAGACCCCGGTTTAGCCGGGGTCTTTTCCATCCAGAAAGAGAAACCTGCATGAAACCTGCGTTACGTTTAGCTGGTGCACTGCTGCTGTCCTGCTTCGGACTCTCTGCACCTGCAATGGCTACTGAATATGCTCTCCCTGCCGACGACAGCCGCCTGATCGGCGAAAACGTTCTGACCACTATCTCTGATAACAAACAGCCGCTGGAGAGCGTGGCAGCGCGCTACAGCACGGGACTGCTCGGCCTGCTGGAAGCAAACCCCGGTGTTGATCCCTGGCTGCCGGCGGCAGGAACGCAGATCACCGTGCCGCTGCAGATGCTGTTGCCGGATGCGCCGCGCAAAGGGATTGTGGTGAATCTGGCTGAGCTGCGCCTCTACTACTATCCGCCGGGAGAAAACCGCGTGGTGGTCTATCCGATCGGCATTGGCCAGTTAGGCGCTGCCACGCCCGATATGGTGACGCGTATCAGCCAGAAAATTCCCAACCCGACCTGGACACCGACGCCAAATATTCGCAAGCGCTATGCGAAAGAGGGTGTGACGCTGCCGGTGACGGTTCCGGCCGGCCCTGATAATCCGATGGGACTGTTCGCCCTGCGTCTGGCGTATGGCAAGGGACACTACCTGATCCACGGCACTAACGCTGACTTTGGCATCGGCATGCGCGTCAGCTCCGGCTGCATTCGCCTGCGTCCCGCTGATATTGAAGCGCTGTTCAACAGCGTCCCGGCAGGCACGCGCGTTCAGATTGTTAATCAGCCGGTGAAGTACGCCATCGAACCAGACGGTAAACGCTATATTGAGGTTCATCAGCCGCTGTCGCGCAGTGAAAAAGATGATCCGCAGACGCAGCCGCTGGTGCGCAGCAACGCTCTGAAAGCCTTTAGCCGCAGTGCGAAAAGCGACAGTGCGCTGATTGAGGAGGCGATGACGCGCCGTTCAGGTATGCCGGTGCTGGTCAGCAGCGGTGAGCCGGTTGCCGCTGAGACGGCAGAGCAGGGTGCAGCAGAGCCACAGGGCTGAGGTCAGCCGGTCAGACAGCGCCACCGGGCGCTGGAGTCAGGACAAAAAAAATGGTGCCACCAGGGCACCATTTTTCAAACCAGAACTCTTACTTACGGTAAGAGTGAGCCTGGTTGTCCAGACGCTGGTTAGCGCGAGCTGCGTCATCTTTAGCAGCCTGAACGTCAGAACGCACTGCGTTCACGTCGTTGCTCAGCTGGTCAACTTTAGCGTTCAGAGTCTGAACGTCTGAAGACAGCTGGTCGATTTTAGCGTTGCTTGAGCAACCAGCCAGCAGAGTTGAACCCAGGATTACCGCGCCCAGTACCAGTTTAGTACGTTTCATTTTATACCCTCTAGATTAAGTTAATCTCCATGTAGCGTTACAAGTATTGCACAAAGCTTTTTAAGTTGAGAATAAATTTTTGATGAGAACATGCTTAAATTTGATCGTTCGCTCAAAGAAGCAGCATCTGGCAGAATATGATGAAAATATTTAGCGAAAACAGAGGGATTTAATCGGATTAACCTTAATTCCACAACATATTGAATAGTTATTTTCGATTTGAATTTTTCTGATTATAGATTAGCGATGGAATAAAAAAAGCGCCGGTTAAGGCGCTTGTTTAAATAAAGTGTGACGTTAAATCAAATCACATGCACGGAAGCAGTGTTAGTCGTTCCGCTTGGCACCAGGGCACCTGAAACCATCACGACCACATCGCCTTTCTGCGCGTAGCCGCTTTCCAGCGCCAGCTCTTTACCAATACGATAGAAATCATCGGTTGATTCAATGCGGGCAACCAGGCGAGTCTCGATACCTTTGCTCAGGATCAGCTGGCGGGCGGTTGTCTGGTTAGTCGTCAGTGCAAGAATGGTTGCGTCCGGGAAGTACTTACGTACTGATTTTGCTGATTTACCGCCCTCGGTGGCTACAACAATCAGTGGTGCTTCCAGTTTCTCTGCGGTCTCAACGGCACCACGGCAGACAGCTTCCGTAATACGCAGCTTGCGGGAATCTTTCAGCTCGTCGATGCGTGATTTCATCACGCGATCGGTACGCTCACAGATGGTGGCCATGATCGTGACCGACTCCAGCGGATAGCGGCCTTTGGCGCTCTCACCAGACAGCATCACGGCGTCAGTACCGTCAAGAATGGCGTTAGCCACGTCGCCCGCTTCAGCACGGGTAGGGCGCGGGTTTTTGATCATGGAGTCGAGCATCTGCGTGGCCGTGATAACCACTTTACGGGCTTTGTTGCACTTTTTGATCATCATCTTCTGCGCGAAGATAACCTCTTCGACCGGGATCTCTACGCCCAGATCGCCGCGCGCAACCATGATGCCGTCAGACGCTTCGAGAATTTCATCGAAGTTGTTAAGGCCTTCCTGGTTCTCAATTTTAGAGATGATCTGAATGTTCTCGCCGCCATGCGCTTTCAGATGTTCGCGGATCTCCAGCACGTCAGAGCGTTTACGAATAAACGACGCGGCGACAAAGTCCACTCCCTGCTCACAGCCAAAAATCAGATCGCGCTTATCTTTTTCTGCCAGTGCGGGCAGCTGGATAGAGACGCCAGGCAGGTTAACGCCTTTGTTTTCGCCGAGGTCGCCGTTATTCAGCACTTCACACACTACGCTGTTTTCCGTGACTTCAGTAACGGTCATGCCAATCAGGCCATCGTCGACCAGAACCGTGTTGCCAATTTTCAGATCTTCAGTAAAACCGGCATAGGTAACAGCGACGCGCTCATGGTTACCAATCACTGACTGATCGGTGGTAAAGGTAAAGGTCTGGCCCGCCTTGAGTGAAACGTCGTTGCCACCCTCCAGCTTCATGGTGCGGATTTCCGGTCCTTTGGTGTCCAGCAGAATCGCGGCCTGATGCCCCGTTTTTTCCATGACGGCACGCATATTTGCGATGCGCTGACCATGTTCGGCGTAATCACCGTGCGAGAAGTTGAGACGCATAACGTTCATGCCTGCTTCCAGCAGCTGGGTCAGCATCTCTTCTGATTCGGTTTTCGGCCCGATAGTACAAACAATCTTGGTCTTTTTCATGTCAGATATCTGTATGTTGTGATGGATGATAAAGGTCGGTATCCGATGCGCGGAGCACCGAAGTGAAAATGTGACGATTGTGGCTACGGATAATACAGAAGTAAGAATAGGTGACAGGAACTGAGCGTGCAGGGAAGTTATGCGTTGCAGAAGCAGGCCGGCAGAGCGGCGTTGCGCAAATCAGAGACATTGATGGCATAGGCACGTCAGCGCTGAAACCTTTCAGGTGAAACAACGAGCCATAGTATAATCGCTAAGTATGCGAAAACCAATATAAAAGCAGCAGGGGATATCGACCTGGATCAGGGAAAGTGATGTTGCGCAAGAAGAGGATACAGCGAAGTGGTGCGCTCTAATGGACTCGAACCATCGACCCCCACCATGTCAAGGTGGTGCTCTAACCAACTGAGCTAAGAGCGCNTGGTGCGCTCTAATGGACTCGAACCATCGACCCCCACCATGTCAAGGTGGTGCTCTAACCAACTGAGCTAAGAGCGCAACACGCTGTCAGGGCGACAGCGGGGACGAATATTAACGGTACGCCGGAAAGCTGGCAAGGGAAAAAAACAGAAAATCGGGACGACTGACCAGCATCTGTGCGAAGCGTCGCTTTTTTCAGCATTGCGGGCCAGATAAACGCCCGCTCAGCCACTTAGCGCGCCGCCCGCGCCAGAATAACCTCTGCAGGCAGACGCTGCATACGGCGAATACGCCAGATCATCATCGCGGCGGCAGAGGTCAGGCCCACAATAAAGCCGCACCAGAATCCGGCCGGACCCAGCGCCGGAACAATCCAGTCAGTCAGCGCCAGGATATAGCCTGCCGGCAGTCCCAATACCCAGTAAGCGATCAGCGTAATGAAAAAGATCGAGCGGGTATCTTTATAACCGCGCAGGATCCCGCTGCCGATAACCTGAATCGAATCGGAGAACTGATAGATCGCAGCCAGCAGCATCAGCTGGGCAGCCAGCGTAATGACCGCAGGGTTCGCCGTATAGAGCGCAGCGATATCGTGACGGAACGTGACGGTAAACAGGGCAGTGCAGGCCGCCATGGCAATGCCCACGCCCTGACCGGTCCAGGCGGCGGTGCGTGCACCTTCCGCCGAGCCTTCACCCAGCCGGTGACCCACGCGAATCGTGGTGGCTACCCCCAGCGACAGCGGCAGGACAAACATCAGTGAGCTGAAGTTAAGCGCGATCTGGTGTCCTGCGACATTCACAATGCCCAGTGGTGAAACCAGCAGCGCCACTACGGCAAACAGCGTAACTTCAAAGAACAGCGCCAGCGCTACCGGTAACCCCAGCGAAAAGAGCCGCGTGAGAATAGCGCGCGAGGGCGCTGACCAGCGTGAGGCCATGCGAATATCGCGCATCGCCGGCATACGCCGGAGCCAGAAGCGCATCACCAGAAACATCACCCAGTAGACGGAGGCGGTTGCCACGCCGCACCCCACGCCGCCGAGACGCGGCATACCAAAGTGGCCATAAATGAAGATGTAGTTCAGCGGAATGTTGGTCAGCAGCCCGAGAAAGCCCAGCAGCATGGCGGGTTTGGTTTTAGACAGACCGTCGCACTGGTTACGCGCCACCTGGAAAAAAAGATAGCCCGGTGCCCCCCAGAGCAGCGCATGCAGGTAACCTTCCGCTTTAATGGCCAGATCGGCGTCAATGTCATGCATTGCGCGGATAAGATAGCCCGCGTTCCATAACACAACCATAATGACAAGCGACACGGCCAGCGCCAGCCAGTACCCCTGGCGCACCTGCTCGGCAATGCGTTCACGTCGTCCGGACCCGTTGAGTTGCGCAACGGCTGGCGTCAGTGCCAGTAGCAGACCGTGACCAAAAAGAATGGCGGGAAGCCAGATAGAGGTGCCAACAGCAACGGCGGCCATATCCGTGGCGCTTACCGCACCGGCCATAACGGTATCTACAAATCCCATCGCAGTCTGGGCTACCTGAGCGAGGATCACCGGGATTGCGAGGGCCAGCAGCTGACGCGCTTCTGTTAAATACTTCTGCACGTATCACCTGTTTAATTAAGAGAGAGAGAAATTATTCCCGGCGAATGCGTGCTCAATGCAGCCAGAGCCCGCACGCGGAACAAATAATGATAACAAATTTATTTGCCTTTTATGCAACCATTGCGCATGCGCAAATTAAGTTGTGCTGGCAGGCTGTGATAAGCTAAGACAAACGCGTGGAGAGGATAGTTATGTTTACGGGTATTGTGCAGGGCGTGGCGGAAATCGTCGCCATTGAAGAGAAAGAGCTGTTTCGCACTCATACTGTACGTCTTGATGCAGCCCTGCTGCCAGGGCTGGAGCTGGGGGCGTCTGTGGCGCACAACGGCTGCTGCCTGACCGTAACGGCCATCGAAGAGGATCGGGTTAGCTTTGACCTGATCAAAGAGACGCTGCGCATTACCAATCTGGGTGCGCTGCAGGTGGGTGACAGAGTCAATATTGAGCGTGCGGCTAAATTCAGCGATGAAATTGGCGGACACCTGATGTCGGGTCATATTATGACCACCGCTGAAATCTGCAAAATCATTCAGTCGGAAAATAACCGCGAAGTCTGGTTCAGACTGCAGGATGCAGAACAGATAAAATATATTCTGCGCAAAGGCTATATCGGTATTGATGGCATCAGCCTGACGGTCGGCGATGTAACCAAAACCAAATTCTGCGTCCACCTGATTCCGGAAACGCTGGAGCGCACCACGCTGGGAAGCAAAAAGCTGGGGCATAAGGTCAATATCGAAATCGATCCGCAAACGCAGGCGATTGTGGATACCGTTGAGCGCGTTATGGCGCAGCGTGAAGCCGCCCTGATTGCCGCGGCAACAGCGCCGGCCGGACCGGCAGAATAAACTTCAGTAAAGGCGCGCTGCGCGCCTTTTTAACCTAGCGCGCAACGCGCAGCCCGCCTTCATAGCCGCGACTGAACATCACCTGCCACAGCTGAATATCCCGGGCGCGAAAGGCACCTGCACACGCATTGAGATAGTAGCTGAACATACGTTTAAAACGCTCATCATAGCGGGCAGAGAGCTGCGGCCACGCCGCCAGGAAACGCGTATGCCACGCCATGAGCGTGGTGTCATAATCGGTCCCGAAGTTGTGCCAGTCTTCCATAATAAAATAAGGCTCACTGGCGTCCGCTATCTGTCGCACAGAGGGCAGGCAGCCATTCGGGAAAATATATTTATCGATCCACGGATCTACCCGCATATCGGTTCTCACCGCCCCGATAGTGTGCAGCAGAAAAAGGCCGCCGGGTTTCAGGTTGCGGTTAACCACCCTGAAGTAGGTCGCATAATTTTTCGGGCCAACGTGCTCAAACATCCCGACGGAAACGATGCGGTCAAACTGCTGTTCAAGATCGCGATAATCCTGCAGCTGTATCGTGACGTCCAGCCCGGCACAGCGCTGCTGTGCCATCTTTTGCTGCTCCTGAGAGATAGTGACGCCATATACGCTGACACCGTAGCGGCGGGCAGCAAACTCCGCCAGCCCGCCCCAGCCGCAGCCGATATCCAGCAGAGACATGCCGGGTTCAAGCTGCAGTTTGCGGCAGATCAGATCCAGCTTGGCTTCCTGCGCCGCTTCCAGCGTGTCCGCATGATGCCAGTAGCCGCAGGAGTACTGCATATACGGGTCCAGCATCAGGCTGAACAGGTCATTACCCAAATCGTAGTGCGCTCTGCCGACCTGCCAGGCGCGCTTTTTTGATTGCAGATTGGTCAGCCGTGCAGCGGCGATGCGCAGCGTATCTTTGAAGTGGTGCGGCAGCTGGTGATCGAGATGATGTCTGAGCGCGCGCTGAAAAAACATATCCAGTCGTTCGCACGTCCACCACCCATCCATGTAACTTTCGCCCAGACCCAGTGAGCCTTCCTGTATCACGCGCTTAAAAAAGTCAGCATGATGAACCTGAATATCCCACGGTCGTGAACCATTAACGCGAATATCTGCCTGTTCAAGTAACTCCCGGGCAATACGAAACCACGCATTCTCTTCGGGAGTGACTGCTTCTGCACATGATGAACTCATAGCTTCTCCATCACCTTGTAAATAGGACCCGGGAAACAGAAGGATCTGCATCAGGTCTGTGAAAGAACGCAGGGTGGTGCCGTGCGCAGCTAAACCACATTAACAGAGGTATGAATAGTCCGGACTCACGCAATGCGCAGCGGCCTGGCCGCACGCAGAGGCTGTCCCGGTAAGACCGGGAGCGCTGTTCTTGTTATGAATATCAGAAGAGACAGCGACCTGCCGCGCGGACGGCGGGCAGATCGCTCTCTGGCAAAATAGCACCAGACCGGCTTATGCGTTGTCTTCGCAGGGATGGGCGATATCGGCTGATTTTGCTGTTGCGCGCTGCCAGGCGAAGCCCATCCAGGCGAGCACCACCGTACTTACCATTACCAGCGTAGTGTGATAAAGCGCCTGCTGCAAACCAGCCGAGACAATCAGGCTGGCAAGGAAGCATAAGCCAAGCTGCAGCAGATTCTGTAAACCGGCTGCTTTACCGCTGGCGTGCGGGAACGGCGCCAGCGCGCTGGCAACCACAATCGGGTAGATAGCGCCGTTTGCCAGCGCCATACCGCAGAAAGGCAGCAGCAGGGCAAAGAGCGACGGCGCGGGAAGCAGCGCAACGGCAAAGAGGCTCAGAATGCTCAGGCTGTAAATCAGCAGCAGCCACGGCAGCAGCTGCGCGCCCTGAAAGCGATTAAGCAGCGCACGACAGCCAAAACCGCCAATCAGGAAAGCCATCGTCTGCGGCACATAGCTGAGCCCGATATCGGCCGGGGTTAAGCCTGCGGCCGCCAGAATAAAGGGGGAGCCCGTCAGCCAGGCAAAGAAGCTGGCAGAGCAGGCGGAGTAAATCAGCACATTGCCACTGTAGGCGCGGGTAGCGAGCAGCGTCAGCCAGCCAGGCTGATCGCCGCGCGCCGCCTGAGAGATACGCGGCGAGCGAAGTCTGAGGGTACCTGCCAGCAGCACCAGCGTAATCAGCGTCAGCACCAGGAAAATAGTGCGCCAGTGAAAATGACTCATCAGCCAGGCACCCAGCAGCGGAGCCAGAGCAGGAGAGAGAGCCACCAGCGGCATGATAGTGGCAAACACTTTATTGGCCTGCGCTTTAGGATAGCGATCGATAACCAGCGCCTGCCAGCTCACGGCGGCGGCACAGACGCCCACAGCCTGAATAAAGCGCAGTGCCAGCATCAGCCAGACGTTGTCGGCCCACAGCATGGCCAGACAGCTCAGAGCAAATATTGAGAGGCCCGCCAGTAAAACCGGTTTGCGGCCAATTCGGTCAGAGAGGAGTCCCCAGCCCACCTGCGCACAGGCAAAGCCCGCCAGAAACAGGCTCAGGCTGGCGCTGATAACACCCGGAGCGGTGGCAAAATCACGCTGCATATCGCTGAATGCGGGCAGATACATATCCGTGGCGAGAAAGCCGAGCATGCTCAGCAGCGCCAGATAGGGCAGAAATCCTTTAGATGACATCACTATTTTCTCATTCGGCAGGGAAACGCGGAGGAGTGTAAAAGGGTGCAGTCAGCTTTGTGAAACGCTAATATTTGCAGAGTGCTGTTAAATTTTTTGAAGGCAAAAATATGTGGTCTGAATATGCGCTTGAGGTGGCGGACGCCGTCGCCCGCACCGGCAGTTTCAGCGCGGCAGCGCAGGAGCTGCACCGCGTGCCTTCTGCTATCAGCTATACCATCAGGCAGCTGGAGAGCTGGCTTGCCGTGGAGCTGTTTGAACGCCAGCATCGGGAAGTGGTTCTGACACCAGCCGGCGAGCATTTTGTGCGTGAAGGCCGCTCTGTTATCAAAAAAATGCTGGCGACGCGACGGCAGTGTCAGCAGCTGGCCAACGGCTGGCGCGGCCAGCTCACTATTGCCGTTGATTGTATCGTCAAGCCGCAGCGCACGCGCCAGCTGGTGAAAGATTTCTATCGCCACTTTCCCGATATGGAGCTGATCATCAGCTATGAAGTGTTTAACGGCGTGTGGGATGCGCTGGCTGATGGCCGGGTTGACGTAGCCATTGGCGCCACGCAGGCGATCCCGGTCGGCGGACGCTTTGCTTTTCAGGATATGGGCGCCCTTAACTGGCGCTGCGTGGTCAGTCCGGATCATCCACTGGCGCAGAGCGCGCATCCTGACGAAGAGGCGCTGCGCGCCTGGCCGTCGCTGGTGCTGGAAGATACGTCGCGCGCGCTACCGCGCCGTATGACGTGGACGCTGGATAATCAGCGCCGGCTGGTGGTGCCAGAGTGGGAAACCGGAATCGACTGCCTGCAGGCTGGCCTGTGCGTAGGGATGATCCCGGGACACCTGGCGCGGCCGCTACTGGATAGCGGCGCGCTGGTGGAGCTGATATTGCCGCAGCCTTTTCCGGAGAGTCCCTGCTGCGTCAGCTGGGCCGGGCAGCGGGCGTCGCCGGCGCTGGCCTGGCTGCTGGAATACCTGGGAGATGCTGAGACGCTAAATCATGAGTGGCTCAGCGAGCGCCGCGCTTAGCGGCGATAGTCGCGAAACGGACCATCCCCGACAGAGCGACGCTCAATCAGGCTGGGCTGAACTTCAATCGTTTGCGGCTCTTCGCGTTTACTGGTAATGCGGTCCAGCAGCATCTCCAGCGCTTTTTCACCCAGCTGAGCTTTGGGCTGATGCACCGTCGTCAGCGCCGGCGTAAAGTAGCGGGCGTTGCGCACATTGTCATAGCCGATCACCGAAATATCCTGCGGAACGCGCAGGCCCATCTCATCGGCGGCGCAGATCGCGCCCATTGCCATGATGTCGCCGCCGCAGAACACAGCGGTAGGACGCTGCTTCTGGCTCAGGATCTGCTGCATCGCCTGATAACCCGACTCAGGTTCAAAATCGCCCTGCACGATCCACTCCGCACGCACCGCGATCCCGGCTTCCTGCATCGCCTGCAGGAAGCCGGCGTGCCGTCCGCCGCCGGTATTGCGCTCCAGCTGGCCCGGGATAGCGCCAATATCGCGATGACCGCGCTCGATCAGGTAACGACCGGCCAGGTAGCCGCCCTGAAAGGCGTTATCCTGCACGGTATCGGTAAAATCACCGCGGGAAGCGCCCCAGTCCATGACCACCATCGGAATATTGCGATTCTCTTCCAGCATCTGAAGCAGATCGTCCGGATACTCAGAGCACATCACCAGCAGGCCATCTACCCGCTTTTGCGCCATCATCGACAGATAGGCGCGCTGCTTTTGCAGGTCATTGTGCGCGTTGCCCAGAATCAGCGTGTAGCCCTGAGCGAAGCAGTGATTTTCAATTGCTTCGATGATTTCAGCAAAGTAGGGGGCTTCACTGGACGTTGCCAGCAACCCCAGTGTTTTAGTGTGATTAACCTTCAGGCTGCGCGCCACGGCGCTGGGAGAATAGTGCAGCGCTTTAATCGCCTCCCACACGGCATTACGCGTCTCTTCAGCGACAAAGCGCGTTTTATTGATGACGTGCGAAACCGTGGTCGTTGATACGCCAGCGCGTTTTGCCACATCTTTAATTGTTGCCATGAAAATGGACCTCTTAAACCTATCGCAACTTTATGATAAGTATAGTGTTAAACGTTTGCGTCTGCGCAGGGTTTTCTGCCTCATTCCAGCGTAAAAATGGCTGATTCAGGGCGAGTAATTAACCGCAACAGATAATGACAGCAGCGTGCGCAAAAGGTGTTGCGCAACGAAAGGCGGCGATTCTAGCAAGGCAAGGGGCATAAAACGAGATTTTTACCTGCGGTCAGGTGAAAATATTTATAGTCCGGCAACTGGCGTGTAGCCAGACCGGGACGCGCGCGGCATGTTGCGCAACTGCTAACGAATGGTTTTAGGCGTCATCATGCGGCGTGCGCCAACATAATGCTTCTGCCAGTAATCTTCACCCAGCGCGCTGATCTGGATATCTTTGCCGGTACGCGGCGACTGAATAAATTTGCCGTTACCCAGATAAACGCCTACATGATCGGCTGTGCCGCGATTATTGATGCGGAAAAACACCAGATCGCCTTTCTCCAGCATTTCGCGCTTGATAGGAGCGGCATCGCGCAGATGATACATTTCATTGGCCGTGCGCGGCAGTTTGAAACGGACCAGATCTTTATAGGCGTACCAGACCAGGCCACTGCAGTCGAATCCGGTAAGCGGAGAGGTGCCACCCCACTGATAAGGTTTGCCCAGCTGGCCCATAAGTTTAGTCATGGCGGTTTCACGCGCCTTCTGATAGCGCAGGCGGTGAGATTTGCTGAGCCTGATACCGGTCAGCGCATCGCTACTCTCTTCCGCTGCCGCTGTTTTCCGGCTGGTACGCTGATGACCATATTTTTTGCTGGCAGAGAGGGCGGGCGCTTTTTTACGGGCGGTACGGGAAGTCACAGGCGGTTCTGCGTGCAGGTTTTTTTTCGATTTGACTTTCTGTACGGGCGTGACGCGTGTTTTTTTAGCCGAGGTTTTAACCGGACGTCGTTTGCGACGCTCATCGTCGCGCGCACTCTTTTTCTCCGCTTTCTGCAGGCTGGCGTTAACCGGCTTGTGCGGTGAAGCAGCGGCCACGTTAAAAAACAGCTGAGCAAAAGCCAGTATGAAAAGCGTAATCAGTAAACGCATAGTCCGGTTACAGGTTCGGCAGGCTGCAGAAGCAGACCGCGGCAATATTAGAAAATTCTGATCAGCGATCAGCGCCGGATTGATTCTAATCCACTTTTTTTACAAAAGGTAAGGTCTTTTTTATTAAATCCATCAACACAAGGGCTGTGCAGCAAAAATGAGCGGTTTCAGGCGGTTAACGCAGCATATTTATTGCTAATCGTGTATTAATACACACTTCGTCATACGCCCGTGTTGGCAAACTTAGCAAACATGGCGATTCATGCCGCAGCGAGGCAAATTCCCGATTTCAGTCGCGGGATGAAGTCGCTACAATAAACAAACACGAAGTGAAGAATTAAGGAAGGCAAAAATGAGTACTGTTGAAAAAATTCAGCGCCAGATCGCAGAAAACCCGATCCTGCTGTATATGAAAGGATCGCCAAAACTGCCAAGCTGCGGCTTCTCAGCTCAGGCTGTTCAGGCGCTCTCTGCCTGTGGCGAACGCTTCGCGTATGTCGATATCCTGCAGAATCCTGATATCCGTGCTGAACTGCCAAAATACGCTAACTGGCCAACCTTCCCGCAGCTGTGGGTGGATGGTGAGCTGGTCGGCGGCTGCGATATCATCGTTGAGATGTTCCAGCGCGGTGAACTTCAGCCACTGATCAAAGAAACCGCTGAGAAACACAAAGAAGCGGAATAAATCAAAAGGCCGGCGCAGCGCCGGCCTTTTTTATTCTCTTACTCTGCCGCGCTTTCGCCTGCGGCTTCGCTCTCTGCTTCAGCGTCATTCAGCGCCAGCGGCCAGCCACCTAAACGCTTCCAGCGGTTTACCAGTTCGCAAAACAGCATTGCCGTCTGCTCTGTATCATACAGCGCCGAATGCGCCTGCGTGCTGTCAAAATCGATACCTGCCGCCTTGCACGCTTTCGCCAGCACCGTCTGTCCCAGTACCAGCCCGCTCAGCGCTGCCGTATCAAAGGTGGCAAACGGATGGAAGGGGTTGCGCTTCAGGCTGGCGCGCTCAGCCGCCGCCGTGACAAAGCTGTGATCAAAGTTGGCATTATGCGCCACGATAATCGCCCGGTTGCAGCCGCTCTCTTTAAGCCCTTTGCGCACCTGTTTAAAGATGGCGTGCAGCGCTTCATATTCGCTCACTGCACCGCGCAGCGGGTTTGCAGGATCGATACCGGTAAACGCCAGCGCTTCAGGATGAAGAAGGGCACCTGCAAAGGGTTCAATGTGGAAATGCAGGGTTTCGTCACGCTGCAGCCAGCCATCCTCATCCATTTTCAGGGTCGTGGCGGCAATCTCCAGCAGCGCATCAGTCTGCGCATTAAAACCGGCGGTTTCAACATCGATAACTACCGGATAAAAGCCGCGAAAGCGTTGGTTAAGGGCGTTCTGGGCGTTCGATTCAGACATCAGGATCTCATAGCAGTGAAAAGGGCAGCGCGCATTATGGCAAAAAAGGCGGGAGGGTGCAGCAGATGAGAAAAACCAGCCCGCAAATTTGCGGGCTGGCGTCAGGCATCAGTTACCAAGGCCATTACCGGCATGCTTGTTTTCAATCAGCTCAATTTTATAGCCATCGGGATCTTCAACAAACGCAATAATCGTGCTGCCACCTTTAACCGGGCCCGCCTCACGGGTGACGTTGCCGCCCGCGCTGCGGATGCGCTCGCAGGTGGCGGCGACATCGTCTACGCCCAGCGCGATGTGACCATAGGCGTTACCGAGATCATATTTTTCCGTACCCCAGTTATAGGTCAGCTCAATGACCGCACCTTCGCTCTCTTCGGTGTAGCCCACAAATGCCAGAGTATATTTATATTCTGCATTTTCACTCTGACGCAGCACGCGCATACCCAGTACGCGGGTATAGAAGTCAATTGAGCGTTGCAGATCGCCAACGCGTAACATGGTGTGAAGTAAACGCATAACATCCTCTTTTTTAACATGGTCAGATTTTGACGCAGAAACAGTACAAGTATAGCGGGTGACGGAGCTGCCGCATCGTTATGCGGCAGCTGCCGGTTACAGCGTCGGGTAGTCGATGTAACCTTCCGCACCGCCGCCGTAGAAACTCTCCGGGCGCTGCGGGTTAAGCGGAGCATCCTGCTGCAGGCGGGCAACCAGGTCCGGGTTGGCAATAAAGTCGCGGCCAAACGCCACGGCATCAATCAGGCCGCGCGCGATCAAATCATCCGCTTTTTCCACGCTGTAGGCGCCGGCACCGATGATCACACCCGGGAAAGCCGCGCGGACTTTTTCGCGGAACGCATCAGTGTAAGGTTTGCCACCCGCCCAGTCTGGCTCAGAAAGGTGCAGATAGGCCAGGCCGCGTTTGCCCAGTTCACTGATATACCAGAGCGCAGCTTCCTCTTCATCCGGGCCATTTTCCAGGTTCTGGAACGCCCCGACAGGTGAAACGCGGATCCCGACGCGATCGGCAGACCAGTTGGCGATTGCTGCATCCACCACTTCCAGCGCAAAGCGGCCGCGCTTTTCAATCGAGCCGCCATACTCGTCGTCCCGCTTGTTTGAGTCAGGCGACAGGAACTGGTGCATCAGATAGCCGTGCGCTGAGTGCAGCTCAAGCAGGTCAAAGCCAGCTTCGCGGGCATTGGCTGCAGCCTGGCCGAAATCCTGGACAATCTGTTTAATTTCATCGACGGTCAGTTCGCGCGGCACGGAGGTCTCTTCGCGATACACGCTGCCGTCAGCGGCGCGCAGCGAGGTACGGGTACCGGCTGGCAGGGCAGACGGCGCAACCGGTGCATTGCCCTCGGGCTGCACGCTGTAATGCGAAATGCGGCCGGTATGCCACAGCTGAACCGCAACGTGGCCCTGAGCAGCGTGAATACCTTCGTTGATCATCTTCCATGCATCAATCTGCTGCTGCGTATGCAGGCCCGGTGCGCCCGCATAGCCTTTAGCCTGAAAAGAGACCTGCGTCGCTTCAGTAATAATCAGGCCCGCTCCGGCACGCTGCTGGTAGTACTCAGCCATCATCGGCGTGGGAACATCACCCGGCTCAATGCTGCGCAGCCGCGTCAGCGGTGCCATAAATACGCGGTTAGGAACGGTAACTGCACCCACTTTCAGCGGGGAAAATAGCTGTTTGCTCGCCATAATAATTCCTCTATTAGACCGGTCGTCTATAAACATCTGTTTTAAAAATGCGGGCCGTTAAGCCACTGTTCGATAGTGCTGAGTGCCAGATTAATTGGATCGGGTTCGCGGGAAATTTTGCTCTGCAGGCTGGCGCCCAGCCAGAGCAGGTAGCAACGCTGCGCAAGCTGCATCGGAGTCTGATTAAATAGCAGCGGCTGTTCAGCCGCTGCCTCGGTCAGGCAGTGTGCGTAAGCGGCAATAATGGCGCTGGCGCCGCGCTGCAGCGCATCGCGCATCGGCTCTGAGAGATCGCATACCTCAGCCGACAGCTTGACCCCCAGGCAGCCCATAATAAGCCCCTGCTCAGCAAACAGCTGCTGGCCTGAACGAAAATGCGCCAGCAGCCGCTGACGCGCGGGCAGGGAGGGCAGCGTCAGCTGCTGATTGATCTGCTGCAGATAATTGACGAAATAGCGCTCGAGCAGCGCAACGCCAAACGCCTCTTTAGAGCGGAAATAGTAATAGAAGGACCCTTTAGGCACGGCCGCCAGCGTGAGCACTTCGTTGAGTCCCATTCCGGTAAAGCCGCGCTGCAGACAAACCTGCTCGCCGGTAGCGAGCAGGTGTTCACGGGTTTCATTACGTTGCACACTTTTATTCATGAGCAGAAGCCTAGTAGACCAGTCGGTCTAATGCAAGCGTCAGCTTTTCTGCTGGCACGATTTGATCATATCCAGCTGCGGCTGATAAACCTGTGTCCGGATATCGAACAGGCCCAGCAGCGTATGAAACAGGTTATCCTGGGAGACCGGCAGCGTTGCTGCCTGCTGCCGCAGACAGGTTTCATCCAGATGAAACGCGCTGGCATAGCCGGGTGAAAACCACATCAGCAGCGGAATGTGCGTCTGCTGTGACGGGGCAAGCATCCAGGGCGCACCGTGCAGGTACATACCGTGTTCGCCCAGCGACTCGCCGTGATCCGAAAGATAGACCAGCGCCACGTTAAAGCGGTCGCTCAGCGCTTTCAGCTTGTCGATGGTCTGACTCAGCATGCTGTCGGTATAAAGCAGGGTATTGTCATAGGTGTTGACCAGCGCCTGCGGATCGCAATCCTGAATCTGATTACTGTCGCAGGTGGGTGTAAAACGGCGGAACGCAGCCGGATAGCGCAGATAGTAGGCCGGGCCGTGGCTTCCCATCTGATGCAGCACGATCACGCTGTCGTTATGTAAACTGTCAACGTAGTTATCGAAGCGATGCAGCAGCACGTCATCGAGGCAGAATCCGCTATGGCAGTATTGCGGTAACGACCACTGCGTCATGTCAGTGTGCGGCACGCGGTCGCAGGCGCCTTTACAGCCGCCATCATTCTCACGCCACAATACGCTGACTCCGGCGTGCGCCAGCACATCCAGTACGCCCTCCTGGTGATGTGCCAGGTCAGCATCGTAATGCTCGCGCGGCATCACCGAGAACATGCAGGGTACAGAAACCGCCGTCTCGGTGCCGCAGGAGGTCGCATGCGGATAGTAAATCACCTGCTGCTTCTGCAGTTCCGGATTGGTCTGGCGCGCATAGCCGCCCAGCGAAAAGTTCTCCGCGCGTGCCGTTTCTCCGACAATCAGCACCACCAGCGTTTTTTTAGCCGCCTGCGCGATCAGCGGGCCTTTGCGGGCATCCTGCCCGATTTTAATCAGCGCCTGGCTGCCCTGCAGATAGCGCTTATCAACATAGTGGCCGGCGCCGCTGATCACATTGGCTGGCGAGATCATTTTTACCAGCCCTTTGTTGTTACGGATCAGTGACGCATAATCTTTGTAGAACAGGGCTGCCATCAGCAGGATCACCAGCAGCGCCCCCAGCGCTCCCGCCAGCCGCTGCAGGATGCTCCACCACCAGCGCTGACTGCGCCTGACGCGCACGAAGGCGATCAGCAGCACCGGCAGCAGCCCCATCAGCAGCATCCAGACCAGCCAGCGCGGGCTTACCAGCGCATCCGCCTCCTGCACGCTGGACTCAAAGACGTTGGCCACCATATTGGTGTCGATCACCGTCCCAAAGCTGGACATAAAGTAGCTGGCTGCTGCACTCATCAGCACCAGTACAATCAACAGTGGCTTACGTACCCACGGCCAGGCAAACAGGCAAAACAGGAGATAGAATGCGGCCGTCAGCACGACCGGCATGCTGGCAGCAAAAAGGTAGTCGTGCAGTCGGGTATACGTAATGATTTTCCACGCCTGATGCAGAAAAAGCGCGTTCAGAATCAGCGCGAACAGCAGGGCAGCCAGCAGATTAAACCGGTTTTCGTGACACTGTAACTTAATGGCAGATTTCATTGAGGTTCATTATCAAGTCAGAATGGACGCACAATAGAGAAGAAATCTGAGGATAACCTTAAACGCCCTGCAGATGGCATTATTGTTAAAGTTAAATAACACTTATAGATTAGTTCAGAGAGCCGGGCAGGCACGCTTTCTTTTTGCCCGCCGCTTGCAGTTCACGCGGAAACTGTTATCACTATGTTATCCAGTAGCGAATCAGAGGCAGGTGTGGCTGAACAACTCGAGTTTTTCCCGGTACCCAGCCCCTGTCGCGGCATCTGTCAGACCGATGCGCGCGGCTATTGTCGCGGCTGCCTGCGAAGTCGTGAAGAGCGTTTTAACTGGATGCGCTTCAGCGATGCGCAGAAGCGTGAAGTGCTAAGGCTGTGCCGGCAGCGCTATCTGCGCCTGCAGCGTCAGCAAAAACCGGATGCGGATCAGGATCCGCAGCAGCCCTCGCTGTTTTAAACGCCGCTTCTGCCCTCATTTCGTTATACTCCCTTTTTTAACATTCAATGCAGGGAGTTTTGTTATGTTACAACCTCAGGCTATCTCCCCTCAGGGGCCGGCGTTCTCTCCTCTGGTAGTCGGCTACTGGCGGCTAATGGAGTGGGGGATGACACCACAGCAGCTGGTCTCATTTATTGAGTATCATCTCTCCCTCGGGCTGACCACGGTCGATCATGCGGACATCTATGGCGATTATCAGTGTGAGGCGGCGTTTGGGGCTGCGCTGCGCCTGGCGCCACAGCTGCGCGAACAGCTGCAGATTGTCACTAAGTGCGGCATCGCAACGCGGGCCAAACCTGAGCATCAAATCGGACACTACATCACCGATGCCAGCCATATTCTTCGCAGTGCGGAAAACTCGCTCACGCATTTTGCGACTGACTACCTCGACCTGCTGCTGATCCATCGTCCCGATCCGCTGATGGATGCCGATGAAGTGGCCGAAGCGTTTATGCAGCTGCATCAGAGCGGTAAAGTGCGTCATTTTGGCGTCTCGAATTTTACCCCGGCGCAGTTTTCGCTGCTGCAGTCGCGTCTGCCGTTTACGCTGGTGACTAACCAGCTGGAGATCTCGCCGCTGGAGCAGACCGCGCTGCTGGATGGCACGCTCGATCAGTGTCAGCAGGCGCGGATGCGTCCTATGGCGTGGTCCTGCCTCGGCGGCGGCCGTCTGTTCAGCGATCCACACTACCAGCCGCTGCGCGACGAGCTGAGCCAGGTTCAGCAGGAGATCGGTGCGGCCACGATTGAGCAGGTGGTCTATGCCTGGATCATGATGCTGCCATGCCGGCCACTGCCGATCATCGGCTCCGGTAAAACCAGCCGCATCGGTCAGGCGGCAGAGGCGGCTGCGCTGACGCTTAATCGCCAGCAGTGGTTCCGGATCCGTAAAGCCGCGCTCGGCTACGATGTGCCCTGAAGCGTAAAGCTTCGTCAACCTGCAGCAGCGCGGGCAAAAAGCGTCCAGACTTATCGGGTCTATCAACCGTAAGGAGACGTTATGAAAAGAACGCTTATTGCTCTTATGACGCTGGCCTGTTCGGCCGGTGCCAGTGCTGCTTCTCAGGAGGTCATGCTGCATCAGGTTTCCGCCCAGGGCGTCGGCGAGGCCGTGGGTAAAGTGACCATTACGGAAACGGACTACGGTCTGCAATTTACCCCGGCGTTAACCGGCATGAAACTGGGCATCCACGGTTTCCATGTGCATGCTAAAGGCAGCTGTGAGCCTGGCGAGTCGCAGGGGAAAACCGTGGCCGCCGGCGCTGCGGGTGGCCATCTTGATCCGCAGAACAGCGGCAAGCACCTCGGCCCTTATGCCGACGGGCACCTCGGCGATCTGCCGGCTCTCTATGTCACAGATGACGGCAAAGCCAGCTATCCGGTGGTTGCACCGCGTCTGAAATCGCTCAGTGATATTAAAGGTAAGGCGCTGATGGTTCACGTGGGCGGTGATAACCATGCCGATCATCCTGAACCGCTGGGAGGCGGAGGGGCGCGTCTTGCCTGCGGCGTAATCTGATCGACAGCGGGTAGCGCAGTAAGAGCTGCCCGCTGCAATAAAATTCTGACACCGTTTAATGCTACTCAGTACGATTATTCCGCTCTATCATAGCGATACAGTCAGGGAACCACTCAGGGGCAGGAATGAAAAGCTTAGGGATAGTGCTGCTGGCACTGTTACTTGCAGGGTGCGATCGGCCCAGGGATACGCAGCTGCGTCTCGACGCCAGCCGTCAGCTGCAGCGCAATATAGATACCAGTCCGCTGCGCGCCAGCTGCGAGCATATCGCCCGCGGCCGGGAGTGGCTGACGCCGCATAGCGTGCAGCAGCTGGAGAAGCACCATTGCCAGAACGTGCTGCGCAGCGCCAGCGAAACTAATTTCCTCAATACGGCAATCTATACGCAGACTATCCCGGTGGTCTGCGGCTCAATTCAGGGGCGCAGCTTTACCGGAACCACGCTGACCCGCCGCTTTATCTACTCTTATGATGAAAAAGCGCTGGTGATCAGGCCGGAGAGCGAACAGGATAAAAGCCGGTTTGAAGATCGTAAAACGCTGGCGCAGCTGCAAACCGATTTTCAGAATCAGTGGGCAAAATATTGCCGGTAACTACTCCGGCAGTGCCTGCTGTAGCTGAGCCAGCGCACGCTTCGCGAGTGGTCAGGGACTGTACAAGCAGTTAAGCCACATACCCTGGCGCAGCCGCCACAGGGCTGGCCTGCTATTTGTATTTTGTCCTGTAAACTCGCAAAATGGTGTAAAATCTGGCTTGATAGCTAGCAAGCTAATTATAAGGAGATGAAATGGATACGCCACTTGGAACCGACCTGTCGCGCCTGGTGCGCATCTGGCGCGCGTTAATCGATCAGCGCCTGAAGCCGCTGGAGCTGACACAAACGCACTGGGTGACTTTGCATAATATTCATCAACTTCCGCCAGAACAGTCGCAGATCCAGCTGGCTAAAGCGATCGGTATTGAGCAGCCTTCGCTGGTGCGCACGCTGGATCAGCTGGAAGAGAAGGGGCTGATCACCCGCTCTACCTGCGCAAACGATCGGCGGGCGAAACGCATCAGGCTGACCAAAGAAGCCGCACCGATTATCGGGCAGGTAGAGCACGTTATTGATGCAACCCGCGACGATATTCTGGCTGGCATCAGCGCCGAAGAGATCAATCAGATGGTTACGCTGATTGCGCGGCTTGAAAAAAATATTCTCGATTTACAGCATCGCGAAAAATAAAAAACCGACGCCAGGCGTCGGTTTTTTTGCGCAACAGAGTTAGCGCGGAGAGACCGTGACCTGGCTGCCGTTAGAGGCCAGTACCACGCGCTGGCCTGGTGAGTAGCGGCTCGCATCCTGCTTCTGCACGACCATGATGGTATTACCATCATCTTTGCGGATTTCCAGCTCAACGCCGTTAGATTTGTTAATGGCTCCTTGTACGCCCTGGCCCGCAACGCCGCCCAGTACCGCACCGCCTGCCGTCGCCAGGCTGCGACCTGCACCACCGCCGATGGTGTTACCCAGGAAACCACCCAGCACCGCACCGCCAATAGCGCCAATAACATTGCTGTCATCGCCACCCTGAATCTTAACCGGGCGCACTGACACCAGCGTACCGTATGATACATTTTGGACCTGCTTGGCTTCACTGGCGCTGTAAACATCGCCTGAGAGGGTGTCATTGCTGACACAGCCTGCCAGCGTTACACCAGCGAGGGCCACGGCTATGAAACGCTTAATCATCAGAAAGCTCCTTTATAAAAAACGCCATGTTCTCATCCTGCTCTGCACAGAGTATAAGACAGAAAGCGACGCATGGATGCCATGCCGCACAATCAGTACCAGAGTCGCAGCATAGAGTATGCCTCATCAACAAAAATTCAATCCGCCGGTAAAAATATTTCCGCTCTGCTGTACTGCGCATGGCAGAGTGAAAAGCAGAAAGTTATCATCATATTAGAAAGGCGGCATCAGCAGAGTGCCGGCGCCGGCACCCGCCGGATAACGAGGAGCTATCGTGATAAAGTCAGGACGCTATATCGGAGTAATGTCAGGCACCAGTCTGGATGGCGTGGATGTGGTGCTGGCGGCGATCGACCGTCACATGGTGGCGCAGCAGGCGAGTTACTGTCACCCTTTTCCCCCCGCACTGCGGCAAAAGGTACTGGCTATATGCCAGGGGCAGCCGCTGACGCTGTCGCAGCTCGGGCAGCTGGATACCGAGCTGGGTAAGCTGTTCGCCGAGGCGGTACTGACCCTGATGCGTCAGCAGGCGCTGGAAGCCGATGACATCATGGCCATCGGCTGCCATGGACAAACCGTCTGGCATGAGCCCGGCAGCGCCGCCCCTAATACGCTGCAGATTGGCGATAATAACCAGCTGGTTGCCGCCACCGGCGTGACCGTGGTAGGCGATTTTCGCCGGCGCGATATGGCGCTGGGCGGGCAGGGCGCGCCGCTGGTGCCTGCGTTTCATCAGGCGCTGCTTATGGACAGCAGTGAACGCCGTATGGTGCTGAACATCGGCGGCATCGCTAATCTGTCGCTGCTGATCCCGGGGCAGCCGGTACGGGGCTTTGATACCGGCCCCGGCAACATGCTGATTGACGCCTGGATCTGGCGTCATCAGGGAGTGAGCTACGATCATAACGGGGCCTGGGCCGCCAGCGGGCAGGTGGTGCCCGCGCTGCTGGAGCAGATGCTGAACGATCCCTGGTTTGCGCTGCCGCCGCCGAAAAGTACCGGCCGCGAATACTTCAATCCCGGCTGGATAGAGCGTCAGCTGCAGGCATTCCCGGCGCTGGCCCCGGAGGATGTTCAGGCTACGCTGAGCGAGCTGACGGCGCTGACAATTGTACAACAGATCCAGCTCAGCAACGGCTGCGATCGTCTGCTGGTATGCGGCGGCGGCGGTCGCAACCCGCTGCTGATGGCGCGACTCGCGGCGCATCTTCCCGGCACCGAGGTGACCACCACCGATGCTGCGGGCGTCAGCGGAGATGACATGGAAGCGCTGGCCTTTGCCTGGCTGGCGTTCCGGACCCTCTCTGGCCTGCCAGGCAATCTGCCTGCGGTCACCGGAGCGCGTGAAATGAGCGTGCTGGGTGCTATCTATCCGGCAAATAGCCGGTCGACACGATAAGGAGAAGTCATGAAGAGATATATGCTGGCAGCAGGCTGCCTGGTGCTGCTGAGCGGCTGCGGTATGCTGCAGCAGCCGGCACCGCAGCCCGAAACGCTGCACTACCAGTGCGGTACGCTGCCGCTGACGGTCACGCTGGATAACAGTAAAGAAGATGTCAGCTTTATTCTTGATGGCAAGCCGCTGACGCTGAAACAGACCGTCTCCGCATCGGGCGCGCGCTACAGTGACGACCACTACGTTTTCTGGTCGAAAGGCAACAGCGCTTTTGTTGAGCGCAATGACAGAATTATCATCAACGACTGCGAACTGCAGGACGCGGCGAACATCAACCGGCCTTAATATGATTAAGAGAGACGCTATGAGCGACAGCGACAGCCTGCAACAGATTGCCCATCTGCGCCGGGAATATACCCGCGGCGGCTTGCGGCGCAAAGATTTGCCGGACGATCCTCTTGTTCTGTTTGAACAGTGGCTGCAGCAGGCGTGTGCCGCGCAGCTGCCCGATCCCACCGCCATGACGGTGGCGACGGTGGACAGCAGCGGCCAGCCTTATCAGCGCATTGTGCTGCTTAAGCACTACGATGCTGCAGGCTTCGTCTTTTACACTAACCTTGGCAGCCGCAAGGCGCTGCAGCTGGCAGAAAATCCGCGCATCTCGCTGCATCTGCCGTGGCACTTTCTGGAGCGTCAGGTGATGGTGCTTGGCGAGGCAGAGAAACTCTCGCCGCTGGAGGTTATAAAATATTTCCATAGCCGCCCCCGCGATAGCCAGATTGGTGCCTGGGTTTCAAAACAGTCGAGCCGTATCTCTGCGCGTAGCGTACTGGAGAGCAAGTTTCTGGAACTCACGCAGAAATTTCAGCAGGGCGACGTCCCGCTGCCCACGTTCTGGGGCGGATATCGCGTGCGCTTTTCTGCCATTGAGTTCTGGCAGGGCGGCGAACACCGGCTGCACGATCGTTTTCTCTATCAGCGCAGTGAGAATGGCTGGACGATTGACCGGTTAGCACCGTAAAACCCGCTTTTCCCCGTTTCAGCGCTGGCGCCGTGTGCGTCAGCGCTTTATGCTATAGCCCTCTTTTTTTTCGTCTCCGCATCGTAGCGGAAAGCTGTGTACCAGCTTAGGTGCAGCCCGATCAATTTGGAGTCAGTGATGACCAGCAGTAACCTGATACAACAATTGCAGGAACGTGGCCTTGTGGCCCAGGTAACGGATGAAGAAGCGTTAGCAGAGCGACTGGCGCAAGGGCCAATTGCCCTCTATTGCGGCTTTGACCCTACCGCCGACAGCTTGCATTTGGGCCATCTGGTGCCGCTGCTCTGCCTGAAGCGTTTTCAGGATGCCGGTCACAAGCCGGTTGCGCTGGTAGGCGGAGCCACCGGTCTGATTGGCGATCCCAGCTTTAAAGCCGCGGAGCGTAAACTCAACACCAGTGAAACCGTAGGCGAGTGGGTAGAGAAGATCCGCAACCAGGTTGCCCCGTTCCTCAGCTTTGACTGCGGCGATAACAGCGCTATCGCCGCTAACAACTACGACTGGTTTGGCGGCATGAACGTGCTGACTTTCCTGCGCGATATCGGCAAGCACTTCTCTGTTAATCAGATGATTAACCGGGAAGCGGTTAAACAGCGTCTGAATCGCGAGGATCAGGGGATCTCTTACACGGAGTTCTCTTACAACCTGCTGCAGGGCTACGATTTTGCCGAGCTTTACAAGCGTTATGGCGTGGTGCTGCAGATTGGCGGCTCCGATCAGTGGGGAAATATCACCTCCGGTATCGACCTGACCCGCCGTCTGCATCAGCAGCAGGCCTTTGGCCTGACCGTGCCGCTTATCACAAAATCAGATGGCACCAAGTTCGGTAAAACGGAAGGCGGCGCGGTCTGGCTGGACGCGAAGAAAACCAGCCCTTACAAGTTCTACCAGTTCTGGATCAACACCGCTGACGCAGATGTCTACCGCTTCCTGAAGTTCTTTACCTTTATGAGCCTGGATGAGATTAACGCGCTCGAAGAAGAGGACAAAAACAGCGGCAAAGCGCCACGCGCCCAGTACGTGCTGGCCGAGCAGGTCACGCGCCTGGTGCACGGTGATGCAGGACTGGCTGCGGCCAGAAGGATCACCGAGAGCCTGTTCTCAGGCAGCCTGAGCGACATGACCGAAGCAGACTTTGAGCAGCTGGCACAGGACGGTATGCCGGTTATCTCGCTCAGCGCGGAAGACGATCTGCAGCAGGCGCTGGTTGCCGCGGAGCTGGTGCCGTCGCGCGGCCAGGCCCGTACGATGATCGGCTCTAATGCGGTCTCTGTAAACGGAGAAAAACAGGCGGATGCCGAGTATCGTTTCAGCGACAGCGACAAGCTGTTTGGCCGCTTTACGCTGCTGCGTCGCGGTAAAAAACACTACTGCCTGATAAACTGGCAGTAAGATGTCAGGGCCGGTTTCCGGCCCTTTTTCATGGCAAGGCAGTACAGGGTTATAATGAAAAATATTCTCGCAATTCAGTCTCATGTGGTGTTTGGCCACGCCGGTAATAGCGCGGCAGAGTTCCCGATGCGTCGCATGGGCGCAAACGTTTGGCCACTCAATACCGTTCAGTTTTCCAATCACACGCAGTATGGTCACTGGACCGGTACGGTGATGCCGGCCAGCCATCTGACCGATATTGTCAAAGGTATTGCCGCCATCGATCGCCTTAAAACCTGTGATGCCGTACTCAGCGGTTATCTGGGTTCCGCCGAACAGGGCGAGCAGATTCTGGCGATTGTGCGTGAAGTCAAAGCCGCCAACCCGGACGCCTGGTTTTTCTGCGATCCGGTGATGGGGCATCCTGAGAAAGGCTGTATTGTGGCGCCGGGTGTGGCGGAGTTTCACTGCAAACAGGCGTTGCCCGCCAGCGATCTGATAGCACCTAACCTGCTTGAGCTGGAAATGCTGAGCGGACAAACGGTGGCTGACGTTGAGCAGGCGGTGGATGCGGCGCGTCTGCTGATTGCGCAGGGACCGAAAGTGGTGCTGGTTAAACATCTGGCCCGTGCTGGCCGGCGCAGCGATCGCTTTGAGATGCTGCTGGTTACCGCTGATGAGTGCTGGCATATCAGCCGTCCGCTGGTGGACTTTGGCGTGCGTCAGCCGGTAGGCGTAGGCGATCTGACCAGCGGTCTGCTGCTGGTGGATCTGCTGCACGGTAAATCGCTGCAGCAGGCGCTGGAGCATGTTACTGCAGCGGTATATGAAGTGATGCTGAAAACCCATGAAATGGGTGAGTATGAGCTGCAGCTGGTCGCGGCACAGGATGTTATCGCGCAGCCGCAGCAGCATTTCGCGGCAGAAAAACTCTGACCGTACGGCAGGCCGGTTTCAGCGTCGGCCTGTCACACTGTTTACGCCAGACCCTCTGCCTGCAGCGCCGCCTGAACCGCCGGACGCTCACCCACGCGGGCAAACCACGCTTCCAGCGCTGGCATCTCATCCAGCTGCAGCTTCACCGCTTTCGCCCAGCGCGTCACCACATACAGATAGATATCGGCTACGGTATAGCGCGTGCCCAGCAGCCACTGCTTATCTTCCAGCGCCGCATTGACCAGCTGAAACTTCTTCTCCAGCTGAGCCCGCAGCTGCGGTTTGTACGCCTCTGGTGTATCGGGACGGAACAGCGGCGTAAACCCTTTATGCAGCTCGCTGCTGATAAAGCTCAGCCACTCCAGCGTATGGTAGCGCGTCAGGCTGCCGATCGGGGCCAGCAGATGGTAATCAGGTTTGAGATCCGCCAGATACTGCACAATCGCCACGCCTTCAGTCAGTATCGTCCCGTCATCAAACTGCAGCGCCGGGACCTGCCCTTTAGGGTTAATCTGCCAGTAATCCTCACCCTGTTCCGTCAGCTTCTTCTGCAAATCAACATTGACCTGCGTAAAGTCGAGGCCGCATTCGCGGGCGACGATATGGGGAGAGAGGGAACAGGCGCCGGGCTTGCAATAGAGTTTCATTGTTGCATCTCCTCAACAACTGATATGAGTGACGTGACAAATATGGCACGCCGGATAGCGGACTCTGAGTAAACTACAAGGGAAAAAGAGAGATGGGAAGGGGCTTATTCGCTGAAAAGCGGCTCCGGTGCGCAGTAACAGGCGTGCGCAGCGCGGAGCCGGAGAGCGTTACTCGCTGGCGCGCTTCAGCGCACCCTCAGCGGTATCCTGCGTCATGCGGTTGAGCAGCGGGGCGGTAACCAGCATCAGCAGGGCAATCACAGCGGTGGCAATACCAATCTGCTGGAATACCTGGCTGTAGACCGCCAGTGAAGTGTGCGGATCGGTTACGTCCTGCGGCACCGCCATCAGATTGGCCACTTTACCGGCGATCATCGCTGCGCCTGCGGTAGTCAGGAACCATGAGCCCATGATAAAGCCCATCAGACGCTGTGGCACCAGCTGCGCGACCATGGCCAGACCCAGGCCGGAGATCATCAGCTCACCGATACTCTGCAGGGCATAGCTCAGGATCAGCCAGTTAACGGAGACAATTCCTGCCTGATTCGCAAAGCTGGCGCCGAGCGGCAAAACCAGAAACGCGCCGGAGCAGAGCACCATGCCAATGGCAAATTTGTGCGGCATCGGCAGCTTATCGCCCAGCTTGTTATAGACTGCGGCCAGCAGCGGACTGGCGACCATGATCCAGAACGGATTCAGCGCCTGGAACTGCTCCGGCTCAAACGCGATGCCGAAAATGGCGTGTTCAACGTTGCGGATCGCGAAGAAGTTGAGCGAAGTCGGCATCTGCATATAGAGCACAAAGAAGACAATCGCTTCCACCATCAGCAGAAACGCCACAATCATTTTACGGCGCGCTGCACCCTGCAGCGTGAACGCTTCTTTGGCAAAGATCAGCACAATGCCCAGTGCAACAACGCCGAGCGTTATGCGTGCAATGCTTTGATGATGCAGCAGCCAGGTGGCGAGTGCGATCAGCACCGCAACGCCCACGATGGTCAGCAGCAGTTTACTCACCTGCAGCGGAGCAAAATCGGGCTTTGACCCATACTCTTTCACCAGCCGCCTAAAAAACAGGAAGTTAAGCAGCGTGATCACCAGCCCCACGACGGAGAGAGAGAAAGCGGCACCCCAGCCATATTTTGCTGCCAGCCACGGCGTCAGCATCATGGAGAACAGCGAGCCGATGTTGATCGACATATAGAACATGGTAAACGCGCCGTCGATGCGCGGATCGTCTTTAGCGTAGCAGGTCGAAAGCAGCGAAGAGGGGTTCGCTTTGAACAGGCCGCTGCCCACGGCAATGGTCGCCATGCCGACGTAAACCAGCGTGGTGTCATGCCCGGAAAATGCGATCAGCGCATAGCCGAGTGCCAGCACCATGACGCCCAGCACAATGACGCGCTTGGTGCCGAGTACTTTGTCGCCCAGCCAGCCGCCGATAGCCACCAGACCGTAAACCAGGGCGCTAAAGGAGGTAAACAGCGTAATGGAGTCCGCTTCAGACATCCCCAGCTGTTTGACCAGATAGACGGCCATAATGGCCTGTAAGCCGTAGTAGCCGAAACGCTCCCACAGCTCGATAGAGAAGATCAGATAAAATGCTTTAGGTTGCCGGAAGGCGTTGAGGCTTACTGCCTCGTCAGTGTGTTTGTTTGCAGTTGACACGTGTACCTCAGTTTATACATCGCCTGTTTTGTAACAGGAATTAAGTCTGCGTCGGTCTGGGTTATCCCGCGCAACATTGTTATTAGAAAGGAAAAACGGCGCCTAATTTGGCTGAATCGGGGCCACAGGGCAAGCATTTTTTACACGCTGGCGTAGCGGATGCCGGCAGAGCAATCGCTGCGGCTAAACGCGGCGGTTTAGTGTTTAATAGGGTGTAAAGCGATTGTAACAGAATAAACGCACAGCGCATAAGTTTGGTTAACCCCTTTACTGAAACAAACCGCCTGAGAGGCATAAAGCGGAACAACAGCCTGTTGAAGAATATTTGTACGATATATGATGCTGCTGTAGCATGAATTATGAGCACAATAGGTTGATTATTGAGCTAAAAGAGTGTGCCGGGGTTTCCGGAAAGCTAATTAGTTGATCCAGTGCACAAATTTTCCAATTAATTAGCCGCATGAAAAAAGAAATAGCGCGCTGTCAGTGCAGCAAACCTCTTTTTAGCGAAGGAAACGAACGAAAACGCTGAGGCCAGCCGGCGCTGAACGCTGTTCACGGCTTAACTGAAACATCAACTCACCCTTTCAGACGAATAAACAGCTATGGGCAGACGCTGTTTATCATAAATTTCATATACTCATGTCAGTACAATTCCGGGGGCCGGCGCGAAACCGGCCAGATGTTGAGCGTACTGGCGGTGCAGTGCTGTCAGTAAACCATGAGGGAAGATGATGCCGTTGATACTGGGTGAGTTATCTGGTGCTCCGCAATGGGTGCCTGCTGTATTACTCGTCACACTGTCGCTCGCACTGGGTTTTCTGGCGCGATATATCCTTCTCAGCCTGATTCGTTACTGGCAGGGACGTGATAAAAAACTGTTTAAGTCTCTCGAAAAACATCTGCGCGGCTCGATGTTTCTTATTTTACCGCTGTTATTCATCAGCGCCGGCGTAGATTATGTGAATATTCAGCCGGAGTCGCTGGGCTTTA
Source organism: Pantoea sp. M_9 (assembly GCF_008631385.1). Classification (NCBI taxonomy): domain Bacteria; kingdom Pseudomonadati; phylum Pseudomonadota; class Gammaproteobacteria; order Enterobacterales; family Erwiniaceae; genus Pantoea; species Pantoea sp. M_9. Next base: position 363,324 of record NZ_VWUF01000003.1, read on the forward strand.
TTAATGCCGCTCTGCACATCTTTATTATATTATCCTTTTGCTCGCTGATGATCAGGATGATCAATGTCGCGCAGGACATGCTCTTTATCCGTTATGACATTAATATCTCAAATAACCTGCGCGCGCGAAAAATCCGCACGCAGATCATGTATGTAAAAAAAGTTGTGATTGTTGTGCTGGTGACGCTCTGCTTATCGTTGATTTTGCTCAGCTTTCCGGGTGTGCGTAAGTTTGGCACGACGATTCTCGCCGGGGCAGGCGTTGCCGGTATTATTATCGGCTTTGCGTTGCAGAAGTCGCTGGTCAATCTGTTTGCCGGTATTCAGATTGCATTTACGCAGCCGATAAAAATTGATGATGCGGTGGTGGTAGAAAAAGAGTGGGGCTGGATTGAAGAAATTAATCTGACCTATGTTGTGGTGCGTCTCTGGGATCTGCGCCGGCTGGTATTGCCGATAACCTATTTTACAGAAAACCCGTTTCAGAACTGGACGCGTAATAACGCGCAGATTTTAGGTTCCGTCTTTCTTTATCTTGATTACTCTATGCCGCTGGAACCGCTGCGCGAGCATTTTGAGAAAGTGCTCAATGAAACCCGGCTCTGGGATCGGGAAACGCAGGTGCTGCAGGTAACGGAAACAACCGAAAAAACCATGACGATCAGGCTGCTGATGACGGCACACAACTCGCCTACCGCGTTTGACTTACGCTGCTACGTGCGGGAAAAGATGATTGAGTTTATTCAGCAGCACTATCCGCAGTGTTTGCCACATGTACGGGCTACGCTGAGCCATCCGGAAGCGTAAACCCGACAGGAGAGCGCGGTGCAGCTGACCCCGGCACCGCGCTCAGATCTCCGTCTTATCACGGTATTCGCACAGATCTTCTATCAGGCAGGCGCCGCAGCGTGGCTTGCGCGCTATGCAGGTATAACGACCGTGCAGAATCAGCCAGTGATGGCAGTCGACCTTAAACGCGGCAGGCACCACTTTAAGCAGTTTCTCTTCAACCTCTTCCACATTTTTACCCGGCGCAAAGCGCGTGCGGTTGCTGACGCGAAAGATATGCGTGTCGACGGCGATGGTGGGCCAGCCAAAGGCGGTATTCAGCACCACGTTAGCGGTTTTACGCCCGACACCCGGCAGCGCCTCAAGTGCGGCACGATCTTCCGGCACCGCGCCGCCATGCTGTTCCAGCAATATGCGACAGGTTTTAATCACGTTTTCCGCTTTGCTGTTAAACAGCCCGATCGTCTTGATGTACTCTTTGACGCCGTCGACGCCAAGCGCCAGCATGGCCGCCGGAGTGTTCGCGACCGGATAGAGCCGGGCCGTGGCTTTGTTCACGCTGACGTCGGTCGCCTGAGCCGAAAGCAGTACCGCAATCAGCAGTTCAAATGGCGAGCTGAACTGCAGCTCAGTGGTCGGATGCGGATTGTTATCGCGCAGACGGGTCAGGATCTGCAGGCGCTTCTCTTTATTCACACCGCTTTCCCGATTTCACCCGGCGCAGCGTCAGCGCCGGCTTCAGCACGCAGCGCGGCGCGCTGTTTCATTTTCTGATCGATAAGGTATTTTCCCGCCAGCAGCATGCCGAGGCCGATAAAGGCGCCGGGTGGCAGCATAGCCAGCAGCATCGGTGAGTCAAAGTGCACGACTTCAATACGCAGCGACGTTGCCCACGGGCCGAGCAGCTGATCGGCACCGCTGAACAACGTACCACTGCCAATCAGCTCGCGAATGGATCCCAGCGTGACCATGGCGCAGGTCGCTCCCATACCGATAGCGAACCCATCCAGCGCGGATAGCGGGATACTGCTTTTTGACGCTACCGCTTCAGCGCGGCCCACGACAATACAGTTAGTGACGATCAGCGGAATAAAGATCCCCAGTGACTGATAAAGACCGTAGGCGTAAGCGTTGATCAGCATCTGAACGCAGCTGACAACCGAGGCGATAATCATCACATAAATCGGGATACGGATATCTGCCGGTACCCAGCGGCGTGAGGCGGAGATTGCGCTATTGGTAATGGTCAGCACCAGCGTGGTTGCCAGCCCCAGCCCCAGCGCGTTGGTTGCGGTGGAGGTCACCGCCAGCAGCGGACAAAGCCCCAGCAGCTGTACCAGCGCGGAGTTATTTTTCCATAAACCGCCAATCAGCAGATTTTTCGCTTCACTCATGGTGTTTCTCCACATTCCGGCAGCGAACGCAACGTCGCTGGCAGCGTTTCAATATAGAGCGCCGTGCGTTTAGTGGCGTTAACCACCGCGCGCGGCGTAATGGTCGCACCGGTAAACTGATCGAAATCGCCGCCATCTTTCTTCACGGCAAAGTGCGGGTCATCGGCCCCTTTGACCTGTTTTCCATTAAAGCTGTTGATCCAGTCAGAGATGCGCAGCTCAATTTTATCACCCAGCCCGGGCGTTTCATGGTGTTCTATGACGCGCACGCCCAGCACGGTACCGCTGAAGTCAGCGCCTACCAGGAGCTGAATGGCCCCGGAGTAGCCATCGGGGGCGGTGCTTTCCAGCGCTGCGGCCACCGGCTTGTCGCCTTTACGGGCAATATAGAGGTGATGCGGCTGCTCGTTACCCAGCGCCGCATTGCGCACCAGATAGCACTCCTGCTGGATAGCATTATCGTACAGCGCGGTCGGTACTACCTGATCCAGCAGATTTTTCTGCTGCAGCGCAGTCTGATGCTCAACGGTGGGTTTGGTCACATAGTTCACTACGGCGGTTACGCCGGTCGTCACCACTGCAAACATCCCCAGCGTCACCGCGTTTTTGCGAATAGCGTCGATCATACCTTAATCCTTCCGGTGACCATAAACGCGCGGCTGAGTGTAGTAGTCAATCAGCGGCACGCAGATATTTGCCAGCAGCACGGCGAACGCCACGCCATCCGGATAGCCGCCAAAGCTGCGGATTAGCCAGACCAGCAGACCGATCAGCGCACCGTAGATCAGTCGTCCCCGGTTAGTGGTCGAGGCGGTAACCGGATCGGTGGCGATAAAGAATGCGCCCAGCATAGTCGCACCCGAAAAGAGGTGAGTGAGCGGTGTATTGAGCGTCTCAGGCGAGAAGATCCAGCCAAGCGTGGCGCACACCGCCAGCGAGGCGAGCATGCTGGCCGGGATATGCCAGCGAATCGCATTTTTTGCCAGCAGCAGCATGCCGCCCAGCAGGTAGCCCAGGTTAACCCACTGCCAGCCGAGTCCCGCCAGGACCCCGGCGTAGATTGGCTGAGCGTGAAGCTCTTCGGCGCTGTGGCCGGCGCGCAGTCCGGTTTTAAACGTATCGAGCGGCGTCGCCTGGCTGATGCCATCTACCCCGAGCTGCAGCTGCTGCATGGTTTCGCCGGCCAGCGTATGGCCGCGAAACACCATACTGAGTGAATCCATCAGATCCGGTTTTACCGCCTGCAGCGCATCGGGCGGCAGCCAGCTGGTCATCTGCACCGGGAAAGAGATCAGCAGCACAACGTAGCCGACCATTGCCGGGTTGAACGGATTCTGACCCAGGCCGCCATAGAGCTGTTTGGCAATCAGAATCGCAAACAGGGTGCCCAGGACAATCAGCCACCAGGGCGCAAGCGGCGGCAGGCTGATCCCGAGCAGCAGCGCCGTCAGCAGGGCTGAGTTATCTGCCAGCACCGGCTTTACGGCGCTGTGGCGCAACCGCAGTATCGCCGCTTCGGTCAGCAGCGCCGTCGCAATAGCCAGCACAACCTGGATAAGAAAACCGCTGCCAAAGAAATACCACTGCGCCGCCATGCCGGGCAGAGCTGCCAGTACCACCAGCAGCATAATATTACCGGTGCTGCGGCGGTTATGGGTGTAGGGAGAGCTTGCGATACGAAAGGCCATTTATTCCTCAGTGGTCGAAGGCTGCTGCTGCGCTTTACGCGCTTTAGCACGGGCGACCGCCGCAGCGATGGCCGCTTTGCGTGGGTCTTCAGGTTCAGGTTCATCAGATACCGCCTGCGGCGGCGAGCTTTCTGACTGCGCGGCCGCTTTTTTCGCTTTGGCGCGGGCGATGGCGGCGGCGACGGCGGCTTTGCGCGGATCGTCTTCCGTTGCCGGCGCAGGCGTTTCGGCGACCGGCTC